>CAZABS010000088.1:0-1593 GCA_964483635.1 uncultured Bdellovibrionales bacterium | reverse complement strand
TTCATTTCGGTTTCTTTCCACTGCGGATCAAACCTCCCGCCTTTCGGCTCCACTTTGACATTTATCTCACTCTCCTGAAGAGACTTCCCTGGTGTTCGCGCTACATCTTCCGAGACACTCTCTTCTTGAAGCTTCTCTTTCAAAACATTTGATTCCTCCTGTGGTTCCACCAAAAAGCGGGCTTCTGATTGTTTTACTCGTTTCTCAGCGTAAGTATTTGCATTCTTAATTGCAGTATCCAAGGAAGTTCGTATCTCCTCCACTTCTGGCAACTCAATTGGTTCCTTATTCGCAATTTCTTTCCCCAACAAAACTCCGTCACGAATCATCCTTTGCTGTGCAGCCATCGCGCCCTGAATCTTTGCCGCTTTCGTAACATCAATAGGATTAAAAAGGTGAGTGGTATCAACATCCATTGCTGGTCTCCTGGTAACCGCATCATTGGTCAATCTAACACTATACTCCGCCACTCCCTCCTCGAAGTTTTTTGATGTTACAGCTTTCTTTGATGGCATATTACTTCTCTCCATAAATATAAGCTCCAAACTTTTCCATTAATTTCTTTTTTTCTTCGTCTGATAGATCATGCCCCGATTCCTGCAGACTCTTCACACACAATTCTTCCAGAAAATCAGGTACAACTTTCACAAGGAACATCAATATTTCTTCATGTGGTATCGCCTCTTTCTTAAACCAGGCACGCATTTTCCGACGATACGTTTTTACCTCATCCCAAAAATATTTTTCCCACATTATTTGTGCTTCTTTCGATATCCTATCACCTAATATCTCCTTGAGGTATGTTGTAGATTCCAAACCGGCGTCTTCTCTTTTATCCTTTATCTTCAAGGCAGCACGATCATCTGTGTTCGAAAGGCTCGGGAGTTCCCCTTCGACCACGACCGGTCTCGGCGAGGTGGCCATCCCAAGTTTTGCTTCTGCATCTTGAATCAAAGCAAAAGTTATTTGCTCATGGTATTCCTTCAATTCATCAAGTGTTTCTTGGAGAGCTTGTTGTACCTCTTTTTTCCGGCCGTTTCCCGGCTCCTTCATTCTCCCCGCCTGAAAATATTCATCCGAGATCGTTCGTGCTCGGGCAAGCACAAAAGAAATCGCGGTCATAAGGGGTTGTCCATCCACTTCAAACTCTACCTTTTGATTCTTTGCGAGTTGCTTCGTAAGTTGCTTTGCCTGTTCTTCGATATGTGCTCGGAGAGATCGAATGCTCGCTACGGGATTTTCTTCTGGATCTCGCGCACCGTCCGAATTCAATTCACGGGATTGGAAACTTCCGCGGCCATGATGAATATCTGTACTTGATACCCCTTCGCTACCTGGTTGAAATCCCTCTTTTTTTTCCTCAGAAATTTCGGATGGTGAAACCACAACGCTGTCAGTGGACAGTGCTTGACGAGATACCTCTGTGAATGAATCCTCCCCATCGTCAGCTCGGCGCCGTCTTCTCTTTGGTCGACTTACAAAATCACCTACTTCATCAGCGGTGACTCTTTGTGATGGCCCCATCTCTTTATCGCGTCCCATTTCCTTTTTCTTTCAAGTAATCTTTGATATAATTTTAGCATAGACCAATAC
>CAZABS010000087.1:0-1664 GCA_964483635.1 uncultured Bdellovibrionales bacterium | reverse complement strand
ATCGTGATGACACTTCATGATTATAAGCTTCTTTCACCAAACTATAGCCTCTTTGCTCGGGGGAAAATTTGGGAACATACGAGCGGTTTACGCTGTCTCATGGATCGATGTGTAAAGGATTCATTTGCCAAAAGTCTTATATGTGTGTTGGAACACTGGCTCCATTTGTTCTTGGGAAGCTATCGAAAGATTGATCGTTTTGTTGCTCCAAGTCGTTTCTTGATAGACAAATACCAATCCATGGGTTCTCCGCTTACTATACAACATCTTCCGCAGCCGCTTCGTCCGTATCCCGAAGCTGCGCCAGTTACCGGAGAATATTTGTTATCGTATGGCCGACTTTCTCCGGAAAAAGGGGTGGAGGTGATTCTCGATGCTTTGAAAATAGCCAAAGGTTATTCACTCAAAATTGCTGGAACTGGACCATTTGAAGAACACCTCAAAAAGAAGGTTTCCTCGGAGAAAACACTCGGGGTAGAATTTGTTGGTTACCAAACAGGTGAGGCGCTCGAATTACTCATTCAAAATGCCAAAGCTATTATCCTTTCCTCAGTCTGGTATGAAAATATGCCCTATACGTTGGTAGAGGCACTTGCTCGGGGGAAAGTGGTGATTGCTCCGAGGCTAGGTGGAATACCTGAGCGAATCAACAATGGTGCGAATGGATTTCTTTTTGAACCCGGGGATGCATCTGATCTCGCTCGGGTGATACAGGGGCTCGATCAGCATGATCTCAAAGAGATTTCACAAAAAGCACGCGAAAGTACCGAAGATCTTCGCCCGGATGTCTATAAAACGGCTCTAGAGAGCCTTTATTCAGGACTACTTACGTACACGAAGCCTGATTGACGAAAAACATAAAATATGCTATAAATATACGATTCGCCAATCGGCGGGTTTGTGGTGCATTAACAACTGTATAACCAACGAAGGAGTAGAAGATGGATATCATTCCGCAGGAAATGCGTGATCATATGGATATCGCGGAAAGGATTCAATGGATTCAATGCGAACACAAACTCGCCGAGGAATTCGATCGAGCACTCAGACAGGGTACTTGGAATAGAATCCTCGGCGCAATCATCGTCGTCGTTTTGATCTTAGTGATGACGGTGCTTGTGCTAACACCAGCTAAAGCAGCTAACCCAGTGATCGAGGAGTATGTGCCGCTCTCACGCGGTCTCCTTCCCATCGAACTGGTCGGGGTTGATGCTACTCCATATCAGTTGGAGAAAGCTCGAGAGCAGCTTGTGCAGACCAAGGAATGGAGACTGGTCAAAGCCGGAGACCAAAAGAACTATCCGGGCAAGTGCTTCATCACGCTCAAGCGTGGCGAAGTTGTCGTGGAGTGTGCAGTGGGCACGTATTCTGATGCTCCATGGGTACTCCTGGAGCGCCCGAGACGCACTCTGGTGCCGAGATCATTCAAGAGTGTTTCGGACGCCCTTGCTACTATCCGGAACTTCTCGCGTCATTCCTTGAAGGATTATCCAATTCCGCAATTTCAGCAACCGAGAATGGAGAATACCATATGACTATGCGAAAAATCGGCCGTGCCACGCTCTGGATTTTGTGCGGAGCTGTGGTCACAGCGGTGTTCCTCGGGGGATACTGCTGGTTGCGCGGGCAGATGCGATCGAAACCGGTATCCTGGTCGCACGATA
>CAZABS010000086.1:0-1700 GCA_964483635.1 uncultured Bdellovibrionales bacterium | reverse complement strand
GAGAAAAAAGTTCTCGGTGCTGTGGTAGAATGGGGTACAACTTTTAAATCTATTTCTATGTCCGAGGCAAAATTTACCAAAGACTTGGAGCGAGGGACGCTCCGCGTGGAACGCCGCTTCGATGCCGCACCGGAGAACGTGTGGCAGGCTCATACCGAGAGCGAACTCCTGGGCGAGTGGTGGGCTCCCAAGCCGTGGAAGGCGATGACCGTTTCCATGGATTTCCGCGAGGGTGGGCGTTGGTTTTACTATATGCTCGGGCCCGAGGGTGAGCAGCACTACTGCGTGCAGGAGTACGAGACAATCGTGGCGGGGAAAAGCTTCGGGGGGCGAGACTATTTTTGTGATGAAACAGGGAAAGAGAAGAGCGATATGCCGGTCTCTCATTGGAAAACGGAATTCTTCCCTGATGATGCAGGCACCAAACTTGTCTCGACAATCACGTATCCAAGTGGGAGCGATCTCGAAAAAATTCTCTCCATGGGAATGGAAGCGGGGTATACGATGGCCCTCGGGCAACTCGAAGCGCTCTTGGCTGAGGAAAGGGCGTGAAAAGAAGAAGGGTGTAGAATAGAGATATGAAAACATCACTCATCAAAACAGCCTTTGGGCTGGCGCTCGGAGAAGTGGCCTATATCGGGCTCGTCGTGACTTTCATGAATCAGGGAAAGTCTCTCTTTGAGGGGAAGCCGGAACTCTTACTCGGGGTGATGATGCTTACTCTCCTTGTCATGTCGGCTTCGGTTTCGGGGGCGCTTCTTTTCGGGAAACCGATCCTCCTCTACCTCGAGGGTGAGAAACGAGATGCCGTGATGCTCTTCGGCGCTACCCTCGGCTGGCTTTTCACCTTTCTTATGCTCATTGCCCTCACGGTTGTTTTCTTTGTAAGATAATTTCATTAATCAAAACATATGGCGAAATATGTAGATGGGTTTGTGCTCATGGTTCCCAAGAAGAATATGCCGGCGTACAAGAAGATGGCACTGGATGGCGGGAAGATTTGGAAAAAATTCGGAGCGCTCGATTACAAAGAGTGCCTCATTGATGACGAGAAACCAAAGAATATTGTCCGGTCGTTTCGTACGATGACTGGGGCAAAGACGAGCGAGACGATCGTGTTTTCGTTTATTACCTATCGTTCCAAAAAAGACCGCGACCGGATCAATGCCAAAGTAATGGCCTACTACGAGAAGAAATACACTGGAAAAGAGGAGACTTCAATGCCATTTGAAATGGATCGGATGAGTTTCGCTGGCTTCAAAACGTTTGTTGATATGGGTGTCTAAAAGCCTCTACAGCAGCTTCGGAACAATAAACAAGAAGCCTGAGCACACGCCTCAGGCTTTTTTGGTGAAGATTTTTTTGAAGGGGGGGCAAGTGTGAAGCAGCAGAAAAATACATAAAAAAAGCCCCGAGAGGTGTTCTTCTCGGGGGGAGTTTTAATATGGTCGGAGTGAGACCTTCTTTAGCTCTCGGCTCGAGCCTTTTCATAGAGGTCCCAGACCAGGAAGTCCATCACGGCTTGCGAGTGGAGGCAGAACTGCGTATCGCGGTCGGTGATGGAACCCGTTGTTTCGAGTACGTTATGTGGACAGCCGTATCCACATATCGAGATGGCTGGGCACTCGAGACAATCCGGTCTATTGAGTGGCAGGACCTCCTCCCATTGTTCGACCCGTGGGTGATCGAAGATGCGAAAG
>CAZABS010000085.1:0-1757 GCA_964483635.1 uncultured Bdellovibrionales bacterium | reverse complement strand
AAGTGGTCTTGGTAAAACGCATGGTCTGATAAAGAGAAAGGAGCGCGAGAGCAAGAGCGAGGAGCGCAATAATCAGTACGATCCACATACATTTTTGCATACGATTTATGGAAAAATAAACCTACTGCACCGTGCGCATTCCGACCAGCCGGAGAGTATCTTCTTTGGGTGTGCGCCCGAGGAACACGACTACCTGATCTCCCGCAACCAATTTTCCTTCACTTTTGAGCCGTTCCATAAGGCGATCTCCGAGCGTATCTAAATTCTGATCGCCATCAAAGAGCACTGATTCGATCCCCCACACCAGCGCGAGTGACTGCCAAGTCGCCTTGGAATTCGTACCAATATAGAGAGCTGTCCCCGGACGAAAATGTGAGATAAGCCGCGCGGTAAATCCAGACATCGAAAGACAGAGTATGGCTTTGGCACTATAGCTCTCGGCGAGCTCTGAAACGCTCCGCATCATAACCGCGTATTCATTCTTCAGATTCACATCCATCGTTCGGTAGAGATCATCAAAACGTGACTCTTCCGTCTTCTCAATAATTTCCCGCATAGTCGCTATGGTCTCGACTGGGTACTTACCAGCTGCCGACTCCTCCGAAAGCATCACCGCATCGGTATGATCGATAACCGCGTTTGAGACATCCGACACTTCGGCGCGAGTCGGCCTTGGGTTCCCGACCATACTCTGCATCATCTGTGTTGCCACAATCACCGGCTTCATATGACGCAAACTCTCGGCAATAATTTCTTTTTGGAGAATAATTACCTCACTCTCTGGCATTTCAATTCCGAGATCTCCCCGAGCCACCATCACCGCATCAGATGCTTCGATAATCGCGGTAAGATTCTTGATCGCTTCTTGACGCTCAATCTTCGCACAGAGGAGCGGTCCTTGCCCTGTTTCTCCCACCACCTCTTTGATAAGACTCCGTACCTTTTCAACATCAGCCGCTGATCCAACAAAAGAAAGCCCGATATAATCCACCTCTTCTTGAATGGCAAGTTTGAGATCATCTCTATCTTTTTCTGAAAGGATAGGGAGGAGCATTGGCGTATCAGGGAGGATAATCCCCTTGCGATTCTTGAGTGTCCCATCATTTTGCACTTCTGTTTCAACAAAACCTTTTTGTACTTTGGATACGACCAGTTGCATGAGGCCATCCTCAATCAAAATTCGATGGCCAGGAGCGAGTGCCTCAAGAATTCCCGGGGTGTCCAAAAACACCACTGGCTCATCAGCTGGGAAATTCTTTCGATGATCAAGATCAGAGACTTTTACCGAAAAATGCTTCTTTACATCAATCGGAAATGCCACTTCTGTTCGGATCCGCGGTCCCTGGAGATCAGCGAGGATGGCAATCGGAAGTCGAAGCTCCACTGAAAGCTCACGAATTTGATTTATCATTTTGGTATGCCAGGTATGATCCCCATGAGAAAAGTTGAGCCGGAACACATTCGCTCCCGCTTGGATCATCTCACGCTGAATATCTTTTTTTTCCGAAGCTGGCCCGAGGGTTGCAACAATTTTGGTATGCTTCATAGCAAAGTTAAAATGAAAACTTCAAAATGCAAAAATGGAGAAGAAAAACTTTTCCGTACGGCCTTACCCGACAGACGTATTTCATTCATTTGACACTGCATCAGTACTAGTATACCCGAAAAAAGATTTTTGGAGAAAAAAAAGAACCTCTCGCCGTCACGCTAGACTGTGACAGTGAGAGGTTCGAGGCCCGGGAGAGGAGTGACCCGGG
>CAZABS010000084.1:0-1860 GCA_964483635.1 uncultured Bdellovibrionales bacterium | reverse complement strand
TTCATTTCGGTTTCTTTCCACTGCGGATCAAACCTCCCGCCTTTCGGCTCCACTTGAACCCGAATGGGTACGTTTCCTTCTTGTGCACTCGGTGGAGACATCACCGGAACACTGGCTTCTTGAGCGGTCACCTCTCCAACTAGTGAGATTGTCTCGGAAGCGTCTGGTGTGGTGGTGGGTGTACTTACATTCACATCCTCGCTTGGTTCCGACCCAACCTCAAACACAACTTTGGATTCTCGCGCTAACCGATCAGCCCTCTCATCTGTCCGCATCGCAGCATACAAGGCCTCAGCTTCTTCTGGAGACTTGGCTCCGGCAGTCACAATACGCTTAATGGTATCTTGTTCCATTCCCCGGCTTTTTGTGATAACTCGGTCTTGCCACGATTCAGGATTGCTGTTTTTATTTTTCATACTATACCTTACTCATATAATCACGCATTACTTCTCGGAGTTTACTTTCAACCTCCGTGGGGAGAGCAAGTTCACTCGCCTTCAGTTTGGTTCTGAGTAGACTATCGAGAAAACGTGGTGCCGCTTCAGGGTGATTGAGAAGTACAAGTCGTTGTCTCATTGGCACTTTTTCTTTTCGCATCCACGCTCGCATATCTTTTCGGTACTTTCTCATCTCATCGTCCAAAAAATCCCAAAGTTCTCTAGCCGCCTCTTGAGGAATACTATCACCAAAAATCTCCAAGAGAAATTTCTCTTGCTTGGAGAGCTCCTTTTCTTGAGTCGGTGTGGACTCTCCCTGGGTTTCATGATCAGTGAGAGCTGGCTCTGTCTCAGTCGAAGCTTTCGGTAGCTCTCCCTCTACCAATACCGGTCGTGATGCGCTGGATTCACCCGAAACCGCTCGTTCAGACGCGACGAGAATACTCGGATTGAGCTCGATGAGCTCCTCCGCAGTTACATCAACATCGGTTCCATTTTCGCGTTCGAGTTTAAATTTTCCCTCAATCGTGAAACCAAGGATGAGAGCCTTTTCAAGAGTACCACCCTCTCCTCTCACATTGCAGTGCACTTCTTTTTTCTCCTTCCATTGATCGCGGATATAGTCTTCGATTTGATCAATTTTTTTGGCATCAATAAAAGCTGTCTCTGGTATGTCATGGCTTGGGGAATCATCCGTTTCTTGAGAACTCGGCTCTTCTGAGCCTTCAGGTGTTTCTGCTCCAAAATCCGTACTCAACGCCTCGGGCAACGCGGCAACCGAAAGATTGCCCCGACCATGAAGACTTTTCCCATGAATACCCCTCTCCTCTATCCCCTCATCTTTCTCTGAAGTATCAGCATCCGTTTCAATTGTTGAATCCTTACCCGAAAATTCTTTTTGTATGATCAGCGCTAACCGTTCGCGCAGTGCCGCCTCATCTTTCAGGAGTTCTTCCGCCACAGGAGAATCAGCCAGAACCTCAGCAAGTCGAGTTGCAATTGCCTTCTGATCACGAACGGGATGTACTGCTCCATGCTTTTTATAGACTTTCTCGGTCAAAAACGGTAATTTTACAAGTTGCTTCCGATAGACAGCTACCATTTTTGCTTTCTGCTCCTGACGAGCCCTCTCTGCTTTCTGTTCTTGATGAGCTCTCACATCATCTTGTTCCGGAAGTACCGAATCGGGTTCAGACGAAAGTTCCTCCTTCCCTTTTCCCCCTTCAAGGACAGCCAGTGCCACCGTTCCCTGCGAAACGTCAGGCTTCGCTAATATCCCTTGCAATTCTCCGAGCAAAATCTGATCCCCAGAGACCTTGGGTGATTGCGCAACAGAAAAAATATTTCGCACGGTATTATCACGAGATGCCATTTCCTTTTTCTTTCAAGTAATCTTTGATATAATTTTAGCATAGACCAATAC
>CAZABS010000083.1:0-1896 GCA_964483635.1 uncultured Bdellovibrionales bacterium | reverse complement strand
AGCTCGAAGGGATTCATCGGCTGGAAGACGAAAGGCGAGAGTTTTTGTCCCGCGGCGGAGATGAGTCCACTTCTTACTCTCAATCGGGAGTACCACGCTGACTTTTCCTGGCCAGACAGCGTGGAGAAATTTCTGGGCGGCTGAATCGAGTGTGACGGAAAAAGTAGCTAGGTCACTCATATCTCCAATGAGAATGATTACGGGTTTCTTTCGGTCACGTCTGCGGATAGAAAATACTTTTTCAACGGCCTTGGGAGAGAAGACGCTCGCTACTACTCCGTAAATCGTGTCTGTTGGCATAATGACGACCCCACTCTTTTTCAGAATAGGAAGAATCTGGCGCTGTATTTGATTGGAGGGATGAGGTAGGAATGCTCCCATAAACATTTCTCTTGGGTGCACCATAGCATCCTTTGTGAAAGTGGAAAAGTGCCGCTTATGTTTTCTGATCCGGTGTATACTAAATGAAGTAATACTTCTTATGCATAAACCATCAAATTTTTTTGACTATTTCGTTGCTTCATCTATCGCTGCGGGAACACTTCTCTTTTTTGGAGTCTATCTATGGATTCGGCAAGGATACTTCTTTGATGCCCCGGAGTACAATGGAACTTTGTATCTTCCCAATAAGGCACTGGGAAGTGCTGCGGTTGTACTGATTGCATTTTCGTTTTTCGTTGGTCCCGTGACGCGATTTTTCGATCGATTTGATACTTGGCTTCAGTATCGGAAGGAAATTGGAATTGTGGGCGGCTTTCTTGCAATTCTGCATGGAATTATCACCGCCTTTTTTATTCCAGAGCGGTTTCGTTTATCAGAGCTCTTTGCATCAGGAAATGAGCTCGTGGTCTACTCGGGACTTGTCGGCGCAATCGTGTTGGCGCTTCTCACGCTGATTTCATTCCGATATTTAATTGAAGTACTTGGCGGCTCGAGGTGGTGGTTTCTCCAGCGTTGGGGATTACGACTGGTAGTCCTCGCCACCGTTCTCCATGTCATTCCAATGAAATGGTCAAGCTGGGAAAATTGGTTTGTGATTCCGGTGGCTGCCTCACCAGATGTTGCTCATCCGGGAATGGCACCAGTGAGTCTTCTCGTGATGATCTTTCTTTTCTGGGTGATAAGTATTCGTGCGTACGAAACGGTCGCTTTATTTCGAAGTGCTGGGATAACAACCAAAGAAATTAGTCTTGATCCAATTCTGAAACAGAAAGGACGAAACTTTGTACTCGTCTCACTTTGGATGACCATCGGTCTCTTGCTTGTTGTTTTGACTCGTTGGATGTTCTAATGCACGAGCGTCTTTAATAAACAATCTCCCATTGGGGGAGATTGTTTATAAGAACTCCGGTTTGATAAGTGATGTGTAACTTTGGAGAAGTTTCTTGATTTTTTTGATCAATTACGAGGGTGCAGTAGCCCTCTTGACGATGGTTTTGGAAGTAATTCCTGTGGTAATTTTCGGCGGCGTAAAACTGGGTAAACGGGACGATTTCGGTAAGGATTGGGTCTTTATAAACACCCGAGTTTTCCAAAGTCACTTTTGATTGTTCGGCGTGTTTTCTCTCTCCTTCATCTTGATAAAAGATAGCAGAGCGATACTGAGTACCGACATCACTCCCCTGTCGATTGAGAGTGGTGGGGTTGTGAGTATTGCAAAAAACATCAAGAAGAACCGCGAGGAAATTCTAGTTGACTCAAAAAGTATTTGAAGTGCTTCGCCATGACCAGTGGTGCCAGATGCAACCTCTGTATAGGTGGGATGATCGGTAGTTCCACCGGTGTATCCAAGTACCATTTTAACGCCGCTCAGGCGACGAAAAATTGCTTCCGTACACCAGAGCAGCCGTTGGCAAATATAGCCGTCTTGGTCATAGTGCATTGAGTAATACGGGT
>CAZABS010000082.1:0-1911 GCA_964483635.1 uncultured Bdellovibrionales bacterium | reverse complement strand
AGCTCGAAGGGATTCATCGGCTGGAAGACGAAAGGCGAGAGTTTTTGTCCCGCGGTGGAGGTGTTCCCAGTCTGTATCGTTTTGAATTGGAATGACGACACTCACTTTGCCGGGCCAAACGGAACGCAGAAAATTTCGGGCTGTTGTATCAAGGGTGACAGAGAATTGCTCGAGGCTGCTCATGTCTCCAATGAGGATAATCACTGGCTTGTGAAGATCACGTTTTCGAATGGTGAATATTTTCTCAACAGCCTCTCGATTGAGGGCGCTTGCCACTAGGCCATAAATCGTATCAGTTGGCATAACCATCACTCCACCATTTTTGATGAGAGTAATTGCCGTGTTGTATGTTTGATCGGATGGGGGAAGTATCGATGCTGCCATGCTGTTTTTTCTGAATGAATATGGTGCACCATAGCATCCTTCGTGAAAGTGGAAAAGTGTCGCTCACGTTTTCTGATCCGGTGTATACTAAATGAAGTAATACTTCTTATGCATAAACCATCAAATTTTTTTGACTATTTCGTTGCTTCATCTATCGCTGCGGGAACACTTCTCTTTTTTGGAGTCTATCTATGGATTCGGCAAGGATACTTCTTTGATGCCCCGGAGTACAATGGAACTTTGTATCTTCCCAATAAGGCACTGGGAAGTGCTGCGGTTGTACTGATTGCATTTTCGTTTTTCGTTGGTCCCGTGACGCGATTTTTCGATCGATTTGATACTTGGCTTCAGTATCGGAAGGAAATTGGAATTGTGGGCGGCTTTCTTGCAATTCTGCATGGAATTATCACCGCCTTTTTTATTCCAGAGCGGTTTCGTTTATCAGAGCTCTTTGCATCAGGAAATGAGCTCGTGGTCTACTCGGGACTTGTCGGCGCAATCGTGTTGGCGCTTCTCACGCTGATTTCATTCCGATATTTAATTGAAGTACTTGGCGGCTCGAGGTGGTGGTTTCTCCAGCGTTGGGGATTACGACTGGTAGTCCTCGCCACCGTTCTCCATGTCATTCCAATGAAATGGTCAAGCTGGGAAAATTGGTTTGTGATTCCGGTGGCTGCCTCACCAGATGTTGCTCATCCGGGAATGGCACCAGTGAGTCTTCTCGTGATGATCTTTCTTTTCTGGGTGATAAGTATTCGTGCGTACGAAACGGTCGCTTTATTTCGAAGTGCTGGGATAACAACCAAAGAAATTAGTCTTGATCCAATTCTGAAACAGAAAGGACGAAACTTTGTACTCGTCTCACTTTGGATGACCATCGGTCTCTTGCTTGTTGTTTTGACTCGTTGGATGTTCTAATGCACGAGCGTCTTTAATAAACAATCTCCCATTGGGGGAGATTGTTTATAAGAACTCCGGTTTGATAAGTGATGTGTAACTCTGGAGAAGTTTCTTGATTTTTGGATCAATTACGAGGGTGCAGTAGCTCTCTTGACGATGGTTTTGGAAGTAATTCCTGTGGTAATTTTCGGCGGCGTAAAATTGGGTAAACGGGACGATTTCGGTAACAATTGGGTCTTTATAAACACCCGATTTTTCCAAAGCCACTTTTGATTGTTCGGCGTGTTTTCTCTCTCCTTCATCTTGATAAAAGATAGTGGAGCGATACTGAGTACCGACATCGCTCCCCTGTCGATTGAGGGTGGTGGGGTTGTGAGTATGCCAAAAAACATCAAGAAGAACCGCGTAGGAAATTCTAGTTGGGTCAAAAAGTATTTGAAGTGCTTCGGCATGACCAGTGGTACCAGATGCAACCTCTGTATAGGTGGGATGATCGGTAGTTCCACCGGTGTATCCAGGAAGTACCTCGTAAACGCCGCTCAGGCGACGAAAAATTGCTTCCGTACACCAGAAGCAGCCGTTGGCAAATATAGCCGTCTTGGTCATAGTGCATTGAGTAATACGGGT
>CAZABS010000081.1:0-1916 GCA_964483635.1 uncultured Bdellovibrionales bacterium | reverse complement strand
AAGCAAGCCGAGAGAAGCTTGGGGGGATTGGCTGTTATTGAATCAAATCGTCAGCTTGACATCTTAACGAAAATTCGATAGGATAGCGTTTCGCATAAGGAAGGAGGACGCCTTCTTTTTTTGTTACATTTTGGTATCAAGTGAGCAAATACGGAAATTTTATGAGTCAATTGCAGCTTTCTATCGTTATCCCAACTCTCAACGAGGAAAAAAACATTCGGCCGCTTTTGAGTCGGCTCAGTCGATCACTGGAAGACGCTGGAATCGTGTGGGAGGCGATTTTTATTGATGACCACTCGAAAGATTCTACGGTAGCGCTGCTCGAAAAGGCCAAGACGGAGTATCCGCTCACGGTGTTTCTGAAACAGGGGAAACGAGGGAAAGCCTATTCACTTCTTGAGGGTTTTTCGAAAGCACAGTATAGCTATGTTGCGCTGTTGGATGCTGACATGCAGTATCCACCGGAGGCCATTCCAGAAATGGTGAAACAGCTTGAGCGCGGTGGGGTGGATATTGTCGTTGCCAATCGGGTTGAGCGTGAGACAACTTTACTCCGAAGATTTCTCTCCCGATCGTTCAACTTTGTCTTTGCTCAGTTCCTCCATGATCTTCATGTAGATGTACAAGCGGGACTGAAGGTATTTCGTCGAAAAATATTGCGGGAGGTCGTACTTGATCCAACTCCGTGGACGTTCGATCTCGAATTTCTCCTCTCCGCCAGGAATTACGGCTACGTGATCGGGGGAGTTCCGATTGTCTTTGCCGAGCGCCAAGCCGGAGAATCCAAAATCAAATTTTTGGAAGCAATGTATGAGATTGGCTGGAATGCCCTGAGGCTCCGTTTTAAGGGAAGACCACCACTGCTCCTCACTCCAGAAACGACGGCATCCATGATTGGTGCGGGAGTGGCTCATGGGCGGCAACGTTTTATCACTCATACGACGCTCCATTATCGGCATTCAGCACTCCATACGTTCGCTCCGTGGCAGCGCAACTTCCTCCTGGGCGTTATCGGAAGCATCCTCCTGGGTCTTTTGCTTGCTCCGCTTGCGACGGGCGTAATAATTATTGCGCTCCTCTCAACTATTTATTTCATCGATACATTTTTTAATCTCGGCCTCGTACTCAAGAGTCTACAAACTCCACCGGAAATTGAAAGTACGAAAGAAGAACTCTTGGTACTCGATGAGAAAAAGCTTCCGGTGTATTCCATTCTCTGCCCGCTCTACAAAGAGGCGCATATGCTGCCTGGCTTTGTGAAAGCGATACAGGCACTCAAGTGGCCAAAAGCCAAACTCGACGTACTCCTCCTCCTCGAGGAAAATGATCCCGAAACAGTAGCCGCCGCACAGGCCATGGATTTACCCCAGTATATTCGGATTGTGGTGGTACCTCATTCCATGCCCAAAACAAAACCAAAAGCTTGTAACTATGGACTTTCCATCGCACGCGGCGAGTACATTGTTATTTATGATGCCGAGGATGAACCAGATCCGTGGCAACTACGGAAAGCTTATCTCGGATTTCAGAAAGCGGGCCCACACGTGAAATGTCTCCAGGCGAAGCTTAATTATTTCAATCCGCACCAAAACCTCCTCACCCGGTTCTTTACGGCGGAGTATTCACTGTGGTTTGACATTATTCTCGTTGGTCTCCAGTCTATCAATACTTCTATTCCACTCGGTGGGACGAGCAATCATTTTCGCACCAAAGATCTCCTTGAACTTGAGGGCTGGGATCCATTCAATGTAACTGAGGATTGCGATCTCGGAGTCCGTATCTTCAAACGCGGATTTCGTACCGCGGTAATTGATTCGGTGACATTGGAAGAAGCCAACAGTAAACCCTTTAGCTGGCTCAAACAACGTTCACGCTGGATCAAGGGTTATATGCAAACATACCTTGTGCATATGCGC
>CAZABS010000080.1:0-1918 GCA_964483635.1 uncultured Bdellovibrionales bacterium | reverse complement strand
AGAGCGAAGGACTGAAAATCCTTGCGTCGGCAGTTCAATTCTGCCCCCCGGCACCTGTGGGTTGAGATGAAGAGGGGTCCGTAGCTCAGTGGTAGAGCGCGCGGCTCATAACCGCTTGGTCGATGGTTCGCCCCGTTACAAATTGACAGACCGGAAACAAACGCCGGGTCCGTAGCTCAGTGGTAGAGCGCGCGGCTCATAACCGCTTGGTCGCAGGTTCGATCCCTGCCGGACCCACCGCGCTGAGGATCAACTGTCAATTTGTAACGGGGTGAAATCCCCTGCCGGACCCACGTAGAAAATTACATATCCGCGGGTATCGTATAGCGGCTATTATGAGTCCTTGCCAAGGACTAGATAGGGGTTCGACTCCCCTTACCCGCTCTGAAAAAGCAAGACCGTCCCTTCCGGGGAGGTTTTGTATTTCCTCATGTGATCAGTGGGCTTGAGAAGACTTTTTTTCAGTTTGTTTACTTTTTTCTATCGCTGAAGATCAGTAATAGTGAGACGTGGTTTCATGCAAGTAGAGAAAGCACTATCACTATCCAAAGGAGTACCGTATCCATACACTTTCTTGCAGATATACTTTTTGACGTCTGCTTGGAAATCAACCTGATCTTGCATTTGGCCTGGCTCAACGCGCACAAAGAAGTTTCCATTGATATCTTTCATTGCCTTTGTTTTCCACTGGGGAAACTGTGTCATGAATCTGTCCAAACTTAGGATAAATCGTTCTTCATAGCCAAGGTGATCGATAACAAGATACAGACAAAGCTGCTTGTATGATAGATCAGGAACCAGGGCTTGATCATGAAGAATTTTCGGATTTACTGGCTTCTCGGGGAGAGAAAGACAATAGTTGATCTGCTCATCAATTAAGTTGCCCTTCTCACTTTCACTGAGCTGAGATGTCGATGGATTAATGTCAAACATTTTTTCATCAAGGTGCTCGCTGAGGCAGTCGTACCCGTAAAACTTTTTCTCGAAACTATCAGGAGTGAGGGGGAATGAGGTTGGTAGCTGAGTGGGGGCAGGGGGATTATTTTTTCTCTTCATGTCGTCTTTGAGCCACTCCAACTGAGATATGCTTGTCGTCGGTTGAGCTGTGGGACCAAGACATTTTTCAATCAGTGCCGTATCTCGTGATGCGGTAGGAAACATGAGAGGCAAAAAGACTATCACAAAAAATCCTACGATGAGAAGTGAGGGGATATATTTTACGAACCAGGCTGCCCCCGTGAAGCGTTGTTTTATGAAAAAAATTGGAAGAAAGAGATACAATGTCCAGAGGATCAAAAATGCAGGTGGGTAGTACACAGCATGGAGTGGAATGGGGAAATGAAGGATCGTGTAAAGGAGAAGGTCTATTGGGTAACTAAGAGGAGCGACTGAATAGTTCAAAAATATGGCAGCTTTTCCAGAAAAGCTCCCTTCTTGTAAGAAAGAATTCGTCGGATCCCAGGAAGTTAAATTATATACGGAAAGAACGACTAAGACGATTGAGAGCACAAAAGCAACGAACAACTCTTTTTTATTATTTGTGAACCATGACATAGTGATTTGGATTAAGACCCCAACAGTTTCATTTTAGACTACCGAGAATGTTTTACAAATGGAGATTGTAAGAAAAATTTATAGAGCTTCTTGTTGAATGTTCAAACTCACTGCTCCTTCACGGAGAATCGTTACTCCGGTGGGTGTCCAGGAGACGAGGGTAGAGGGAGTACTCTCACACATTCCCCCATCGATGTAGAGGTCAACCTGGTTACCAAAAAACTTTTGAGCAGCGGCAATCGTGGTGGCAGGGGGTAGACCGGCGAGATTGGCGGATGGAGCGATGAGTGGCCCAGATTTTCGGAGGAAAGCTCGAAGGGATTCATCGGCTGGAAGACGAAAGGCGAGAGTTTTTGTCCCGCGG
>CAZABS010000079.1:0-2005 GCA_964483635.1 uncultured Bdellovibrionales bacterium | reverse complement strand
TAAAGTGGTTTCGTTTGGTAAAAAGGAGAGAGAGTCCGGTGTGGGCTCTCTCAGGTTAACAACGAGACGGCGCCGCGCCTAGTTTTTTGGTTCTTCAGTTTCCGGTGGCTGCTTCTTGGTGAGTGCAGCAGAAATGCGCTGGAGCGCGCCGGGAGCGTATTGCTTTAGGAACCGGAGAAGTTCTTCGGCTGAGTTAGGGTGCTGATCTCTTAAAGCAAGCATTCTTCGTTCCGATTCGGTTCCGCGGATAACGCGACCCCTCAAGTCTCGCTGATTGGGACGAACTTCGGTTGGAGTTGCACTATTTGAGGCGGGCTCCGATTCGGGGGGAACTCGTTGGTTCATGATGGCTCCTTTGGCGTGACTTGATTTTCAAGCTACGGATGATCTGTAGCAGTTATTGGTGAGAAAAGCACCTCCAGACTAAGAGATTTCATACCAGCTGTCAAACAGACGATCAAACCTTTCGTGTTAAGAAAGTTTCTGTATCAAGAGTACCAGAAAAACAAGACTGAGAAAAAATGCAAGAAATGTTAGGCTGAGAGAAAATAGATTGTGTTTGGAGTGATCTAATTCTTCCTTGAGCCAGTTATCATTGCCTTTTGCGGTTATGACCTGTGTCATTTCGGTTGGTGTCCAGGAGACAAAAAAATGTTTGAAGCCGTATCGGATATTTCCTTCGCGATCGGAAAAAAATTTGTGCCAATTGAGAGAGAGTGGCCAGAGCCAGCGAATTCCCCAGCCCATACCCATCGAGTCATGGACGAAGTGGCCGAAGACACCGAGTCCAAAAAGTGTCATCCAGGCTGGGCCAAAGACGCTCCCTATGAAAAGAGTGAGGGGAATATAGGTGAGCGGATTGTGGAGGAGGGTTCGATGGGCACCAAGAGTTTTGCCGCCGACGGTACCACGCTGTGCAAATTCAATCCAGAAATCAATGTCGGGGAGCAGGGCAAAACACACTCCCAGAAATATCCAGAGAAGCGTGATTGGCTCGCCAAAAACAAACCCAACGAGGAGTGCCCACATGATTCCGAGTTTAAGATCAAGAAACATAGATGGAGAGAAATAAGAAATGGCTGAAACCAGCATATAGGAGAGTTGAGTCCGTGGCAATTATTCGCCGCTGAAAAAATCAAAGCAAAACAAAAACGACCTCTTGTAGGCGGGTCGTCGTAGCTCCTGTTGGAGCGGCCTTTGCGGTCGTTACTTCTTCTCGTTGGCGAGGATGCGCTGAATGCGGTCGCGACCTTGTTGTTCAGCTTCGATGGCGGCATTGTATGCGGCCGTCATTGTGCTGAATTGTTGTTTGGTCGTGAAGAGGAGAGTGTCCGTGGGACACAACGCACCGCCGGCGACTTCCTGAGCGGTGTAGCGCACGAGAACTTGCTCTTGGCCGCCTTCGTTCACGAGTGCCATCACTGTGACCTTCCCGCCGCGATGGATACTGCAGGTGTCGCCGTAGGGAAGCGTGCGATTCACGCTCGAGACGGGACGCGGGTTCATCACCGTGACCCAGGCATGGCCAGGCACACGCGCTTCGTCGCCCTTCTTGATGGCTTGGGCGGAAGCAGAGCCCGAAACGAGCAGCAGAGCCGCAACCATCGAGAACAGAATGATCTTCATTTGAAACCTCCAATTGGAAAGGTGGGTGATACCGACGAAAAATTCATCGGACCATGTATTATAGCACCTTTTACCCTATTTGTCTATAGTCAGAATATTGCTCTAAAAAGTCTCAATTTCATGTATTTTATCTGTAGCCCAAGGGGGGAGTCTCCTCATCCATCGCTCCACACTTTGCAGAAAATGGTCGAAATTAGTGTCGAAAAGAACTCAACCATTATTTTCCCGGCTCAGTTCATGACGACTGTCCAAGAAGCAATGAAGATGATTAAAGGGGATAGCTAGGAGATACGAAAGACAACCAAAAAACACCGGCCGTATGGTCGGTGTTTTTCTTCTTTGGTAGCCCCAAGGGGAGTCGAACCCCTCTTACCAGGAT
>CAZABS010000078.1:0-2025 GCA_964483635.1 uncultured Bdellovibrionales bacterium | reverse complement strand
AGCTGCCAAATAGGTATTGGATTTTTTGTAAAGTTCTCCGAGCCGATGCCAGAAAGGGTATCGGTTTTCTCTTGACAAAAAAGTGTTTATTTTGCATTCTGTCATGGTTGGTCGTGTTACCCAATCTAACCTCGAAAGTGTCCAAGGAAAGATTTCGTGACGTGATCACTTTTTGTTTTCTTCCCGCAGTACCTTCCAACCACAACAAAGGATAATGATCGTGCAACACGTTCACCCTCATCATCATGTGCATTCGACACCAACACGGCATGTCCCCTTCGTTTCAACCATTTGCAGTGACAGGCGATTGCACAAGTTCGTTGCACGTCTCGACCATGACGAGTTTCACCGGGACCGCCGCTTTGCTGGAGCGCTCGACTTTGTTGTCGATCAGGCTGCTCTCCTGAAGCATGCGCATATCACGACGTCATTTCACAACGTGAAGTTTGACAGTTGTCTCCTCCTCACACACACGGAGTGCGCCGCCGTACACGACAACGACTACTACACAACGCTCCAGGAAAAGCGTCATCGGTTCCCGGCCGGTCTGGAAGGTGACCTCGAATTCAACAAGGCGATGCTCTACAAACTCAAGCGCCAGACGGAGAAGCTGCCATTCGCGATCGACTGGCACTTCGGGATCATTCTCACCGACCAGGTCGTACAACTGACTGAGGGAGATGCTCCACTCGAGATCATCGTGAAGGAAGCCATTCATTGGCCTTTCGGCATGCCACCGATGGAGTTCTTCACATCGCACATCTGGGAAGATCACGCCCTCCGAGTTGCCTAAGACTCCCTTTGGCCACAGCCCCAGACCCCCTCCCGCGCGAGGGGGTCTGGAGAATCTTTTTTCAATCAAATCATTATTTTATAATCTGCCAAGTATGCCACTCGCCAAAGAAATCCTCGCACTCAATGCAAAACGCAGTCGTGAGTACTGTGCTCCAGCAGCGCGTGATGCTCGGGCGCTTTATTCAAGCATCCATCCAACCAATATTCTCGTTTTCAAATGCATGGATGGTCGGATTAATCTCCCACTCATCACGGGAATTCCTATGGGCATCCTTCATCCGTTTCGAAACATCGGTGGGAAATTTCTCCTCGGGAATCCATACCTCGGTCGGCTTGTCCTCGATGCCAAAGATGATGCGATCGAAGCGGGAAACTCTACCCTTGCTCTGTGTACCTATCACTTTTCTCGTGGAAGCGAGCACCGTGGCTGCGCTGGGCATCACTACGATACCGCAGCTGCCTATCAAGGAGCCGTAAAACTCAAAGAAGAATTTGAAGAAGTATTCGGAAAGCAGAATCCTGCTATCGGAGCTATCGTTGTTGGAATAGAAACCGATGAAGACGCACTCATTTTTCACAATGGGCAAGGGAAGAAATTTGCCATTGCTGATCACGTCGAAGCCACCGATGAAACCATCAAAAATGAACTCTCCAATCTCTACGCCAATCTCTCTCGCCAAGTCTTGAGTGATCTCTTCCCACTTGCCCTCGGCAATCGCGACCATGTTGCTGGACTAAGAAAACAGGGTCGCCCTATCGCCGACCTCGTGCATGGTGAAAGTATTATCGCGATCGGCCGGGGTTTCGATTGGCTCCACCTTCCAAACCGTGCTCTCATCATTGGCCCCTACGGAAATATTGATAGTTCCTGGCGAAGTGCTGTGGAAGTGGCTGGCGGTATCGTCCTCAATAATTTTCGCTATAACAAAACCCTCAAAAAAAATGGGGCTCTTCTCCTCGTTTCAGCTTCTTATGTTGACATTGGAGAGCGTGGACTTGCCATCGCCAAAGCAAAATACTTTGCTGCGGTTGCAGAAGACGCACTCAAGCCAATGGCGAAAAAACTGGCTCTCAAAAAACTGATTGGAATTACCGATATGGAAACCATGAAATTCCATCCACTCCCGAAATTCTAAAGCCTGTTTCTCTTCCCGAAAACCAAAAGACTGCCCTCTGGCAGTCTTTTTTTGTCGGGGTACCCGGAATCGAACCGGACCTACATGCACCCCA
>CAZABS010000077.1:0-2029 GCA_964483635.1 uncultured Bdellovibrionales bacterium | reverse complement strand
CCCTGAAAAATACCTAGCCACTCTACCAGGCTTTTGGTTTCTTGGCAATACCACGGTTTCGCTGTGATTGAAGGGTCGAAAGCTTGCGATTGACATTCTCTGGAAGTGACATTCGTACGGGGGCAAATGACATTCGATGAATAGGTGATGGACCAAGTCTCCGAAGCGCTTCCATATGTACCTTCGTCCCATAGCCTTTGTGCTGTGCGAAACCATAGCCTGGGTAGAGTGCGTCTGACTCTACAATCATCCGATCCCGAGTCACTTTGGCAATAATTGAGGCGGCCGCAATCGATTTCACCAGACTATCCCCATCGACGATCGTCTCTTGCTGGAGGGAGAGGTTGGGGATCGTTTGATTTCCATCTACCAAGAGAAAGAGTTCTTCATCTTTCTTTGTTCTTAATTCCTGCTTCATAATTCGTCGCAAGTCTGCTACAGCTGCCTTCATCGCGAGAAACGTTGCTTCGAGAATATTCACTCGATCAATCGTCTCTGGACCAATAACACCGACACCTACCCAAAAATGTTGCTCCACAAATTCGAACGCCGTCTCGCGTTGTTTCGGCGAAAGCTTCTTCGAATCTCGCACCAGTTTCCAGAGTGGGTTTTCTTCATCAATATTGAAATCGCGAAGCAGAGTTGCTGCTGCCACTACCGACCCAGCAAGCGGCCCACGACCCGCTTCATCAATTCCAATAGGAAAGAGCCCCAGTTCTTGGAGCATCGTTTCTCTTTCAAATGTCGTTTCAGTCATGATTTCAGTATAGCGTACCCATTTGGAAACCGGACTTTCTATTGGAAGTCTGGTTTCCAAGGAAGGCTCCATAGAGCCATTACTCATCATTGACTTTATTGTGTTTTTTTGGTATAATATTAGGTTGCAATTTCCGTGGCCTTTTTGGCCGATTTCGTCCGCGTGGGCCGCAACACTCACGTCTTAACAAGGAGTAAGGCATGACCTCTACCGACATCTTGATGGGTTTGCTCATTGCGTCATCGGTTGTTGCTCTGTTCTCGTTTCATGAAGTGTTCAAGATCTGGACCACATTGAAAGAATCACGGAAGCGGTGCACGGAGCTCGAGGCACTCCTCGGTGTTCCTCTCGATGAGGACGATCTCATCGCTGGCGAGCAATACGTGCGTGTGGACATGCCAGATGTCGTCTTCGTAAGACGAATTCGACATTCTGCTATGACTGAACGCGTGCGAGCCATCCGGGCATGCAATCTAGCGGCAGAAGATGCCCTACCTCCCAACACTGTCTTTTCTGTCATCCAAGATCCGGACGGTCAGCGGCGAATCTTCGTCGAAACTCTCGTCCAGCTGGAAAGGGCGACGGTCAAGGCGAACTGATCGCATTATCATCCTCCCTCCCCCACCCGAAGCCCGCACGTGTAACACGCGTCGCGGGCTTCTACTTTTTTAGAAGATCTTGGTTATATTTTCGACTTTACGTACGTATTGACTTTTCCGATAATAAGTGCTATAAATTATTTTCTTTAAAAATTACTCTACTGATTTTGAACGTCCCCAACCACGTATTCAAGAACATGTTTAATACAATTGGAGCAAACATGCTTATAAAGATTACCATGCGAACTGACCCAGAATTGTTTGCATTCCTCACGCAGGCTTTTCCGGATGCCAAAATAGTAGATATCTGTATTACTGCCCTCGAGATCCTAGAAAAAGACGGCCCACCCACACGGGCTCCAGATACACTCGAGGATTTTCGGGTCAAGTGTGGACTTTCACCCTACTCTCGGAGAGAAGAACAACTCCCAAAAGGCCAGACAAAACCAGTTGGACTACGCCTCACCGGAGAACACGGGGAGAGATACCTGCGACTACTCGAAAAATATGAAACACCTCGAAAAATGATGCGTGCGGCCTTTTTACAAATGGCCAAGCGAGTGCAGGAACACATCCCGAGTCTGAGACAAATTAGGGCTTGAGAACCGAGCCCCACCTGAAGCCCGCACGTGTAACACGCGTCGCGGGCTTCTGCTTTTTTTCGAAGATCCTT
>CAZABS010000076.1:0-2071 GCA_964483635.1 uncultured Bdellovibrionales bacterium | reverse complement strand
ATTGCTGCTCCATATACAGGAACGGGTTCTTCCGCGCCAAGATGTTAAGCGCGGCGTTTCAGAAGCACTCCCGCTGGAATTGCTCCAAGGTACGACCCGTAACCCTCTGGAAAAAATCTCGGTACGCCCCAATAGTGGCCTTGATCACCTGAGGCGAGAATGTGAGTGGCGGACCAGATTTCTGACAACCCCATAGAAGTTCAGCTTCTTGACGAACGATTTCCTTATCCATCCAAGGAGGATTTCGTCCGATGACGATCTGGCTCTCCAGGACGAATCGGCAGCAGTCCGGAGTGAGAAATTCGTCAGCGAGACGCACTTGCCCATCCTGATCTCGTCCGGCCTCACCCTTGAAATCGACGATGTCCACACCAACGCTGGCAGCGACTTTCCGCCCTCGACGATACACTTCACGCATGAGAGAAACTTCTTCAGAACAGCTGGCCTCAACCTCTGATGAGCGCTCAGGTGGATCTGTCTCGGATTTTTCGGTCGGTGTAAAGATCGGCGGATCGAAGGGGCTCATGAGCTGGAGGCCAACCGGGAGTTCCAGCCCATACGGATTGGGCATCCCTTTGCTGTAATACTTCGCCCACAGACTTCCAGCCATCCGTGCCCGGACTATGAATTCGTGCGGAGACATGTTGAGTTCACGAACGATCAGTCCCCGTAAATGAGTCCCTTCCGGATAGCTTCGGTCGCGCGGAAGATGATCGTAGATATTCCGACCATAGGCCATCACATGATGTGGAATATCGGCGAGCGCATCGAGAGTCCAGAACACTGTCAGAGCCGTCAAGATCTCCCCTTTTCCAGGAATGTCGCTCAGATGCATGACGTTGTGTGTGCTCATTGCATCTGTTTGCAACTGAAGAAAAGTGAGCGGAGTGAGAGTACCATTGAAACTGTCTCGGACTTTCCCCTGATGGCGAAGTGGTAGCACAGAAAGATACGGCTTTCGTTTCATGGGTATTACTCCTTGGTTGTTGAGGTACAGCAAACCTATCCGAAGGAAGGTTTGTCGCGCTGCCACCCTAGCATCGAAATATGCCTCAGTCAATCAACAGAACCCTTCAAAAAAAGAAGCCAGCCTTTCGGCTGGCTCGACATTACAAAACAAAAGTTATACCGCTGCAGGCGCCTCAGGCTTGGTGCACACCGCACAATTTTTTTTGTGCATAACCACTTCATACACCGCCGCCAATCCGACTACCAAATAAATGGCACGCGAGATCATATTGGATTGTCCACCAAAAAGATCAGCGATTTCCCATTTAAACAAACCGACCATGAGCCAGTTCAAACCACCCACGACCAAAAGCAAAAACGTGAGCATGTGAATTTTCATAGAAAAAAATTGAGAGAAAATTAGTGAGAGATCGACCTGGTTTTATCTCTACCCTTTCAGTATATACTCTCGAGCATGATTGTCATCAGGAATTGTCAAGAAAAGAGAAGGGACGACTTTCAGTCGTCCCCGAAACCGTCTTCCCAAATATTGCCCCTCAGGAAGAAATATATCGACTCGCCCGGAGAGTCACCCGGGGACGATGATTCGTCCGCCTCCCGAAAAGACTTGGGTCGTAGAGAACTGACGAAGCGGCCGCCCGAAAGGTAGCGGGATTGGGAAGATTCAAACTTCTCTGCCAAACGAAATCACGAATTTTTTTTGACATAGAAGGTACTCCTCGTATTCCTGAGTTAGCTCGTCAGGCAGGCAACGCCCGCCATAACCTGCCCGGAGGCAGATACGGAAACGTGCTGATCCTCGGTAGCAATCAGATGCAATCGCCCGCAGTTGCAGCGAAGTGTGGTTTCCACATTGGAATTGAGATCGATCCGATGGAATGGACCGCATTTCCCAGTCCGCGCGTCGGTGAAGTGACTTCGTCCACAGTCGCAGACGATATCCACTTCGACCAAGTTCGAACTCAGGAGCTTTATACCCAGACCCTTCATGATTCACACCTCCACTCTCGGGTACTCGATAAACCCCTTGCCACCAAGAAAAGATGACGAGGGAACGCAAAGAACTTCCACCGAGTATCGCAAAATCTGCCCAGCGAGTCAA
>CAZABS010000075.1:0-2161 GCA_964483635.1 uncultured Bdellovibrionales bacterium | reverse complement strand
ACGAGTAGTATGGCAACCAAAGCAACAACAGCAGTGGAAGAAAAGGCCGAGGTAAAAGTTCCTGCCAAGAAAGTCGCCAAGAAAAAGGTGGCTGTTAAAGCTGAAGCTAAGACTGAGTCAAAAGCCAAAGCCGAGCCGAAAGTTGCTAAAGCTTCCAAGACAGCAGAACGCTATTTGTATGCCGTCGGTCGTCGCAAGACGGCTGTGGCACAGGTGCGTCTCTATCCGGTCGACAAGACCGAAGGAATGACCGTGAACAAAAAGACCGCCCTTGCCTATTTTGGTACCCCAGCTTTGGTTGCTCAGGCACTGTTGCCACTCAAAACGGCTGGACTGGAAGAAGTGTTCACTATTACGGTTGTGGTACGTGGAGGAGGACTGCATGGCCAGGCTGATGCCATCAAGTTGGGCATTGCTCGTTCACTCATCAAACACGATATCTTGCTTCGTCCGACACTGAAAGCCCAAGGGTTGCTTACTCGTGATTCTCGTGCGGTAGAGCGTAAGAAACCGGGTCTCAAGAAAGCCCGTCGCGCTCCACAATGGAGTAAGCGTTAACCACGTCGCTCGCGAGCGACGGTGGCTAATCGTTTCGTATCAGGTATCTTGTATACTGTATCAAGTATGAAAACTCCGGGAAACCGGAGTTTTTGCTTTTTTAGAGCCATGAGATGGCTCTTAGGCAGCTTCCTGGTAAAAAGAAGCGAGGAAACGAGTTATTTTTTTGTGGCTTGCCTGTTCATTTTCGAAAGAGTCTGAGCGACGAGCTTTGAGTGTATGGAGATAACTATGACTGTCAAAGTGAGTCAGTTCATCTTTAATCCAGAGAAAGACCAGGTATTCATCGACAAACCCGGTCTGAGCCCTGTCACTTAACAGGGCAAGCGTAGAAAAAATACCTTCACCTTTTTTGTAGGGGCGGGCCGAGTGGAAGGCATCAAACACATCCGCCAGTCTTAGAGTATCGATGAGTGAAGCGACTCGCACGGCAGACTGTGCAATAGGACGAGTTTCACGAAAAGAAAGGGGTTTTTCGTGATGATTTCCGATGAGTTCCAGGAGAGTAGTATTTTTATAATAACGACCAACGATAGCCACGGAAATATCTTGGTGTTTGGCAATGATATCCCCGAGGGGAAGTGAAACATCAATCCCGTTTTTTTGCAGTGCGGTAGCCTGTTCCTCTGTAAGGGCAACCCGGAGTGGGGTCAGGTCTTTTTCTCGGAGTTCAGGGTGAGTAGCGAGTGTTTCTTCATAGGTAGCGAGCGTTTCGTGACCACCTTGGGCGCTATGGCACAGTTCTGCGAAGAGCTCGTGCCACTCCTCATTCGTGAGGGTATTGTTGAGAATCAGGTCTTTGGGAGTTAGAGCAATTTTCCCTATATCATGGAGGAGACAGGCATGCTCGATGTCCCATGGGGTCAGTCCTTCCTTGGCAATTTTCTGGCGTAAATACGCGCCCACTTCACCACGACTCTCAATTTTTTGCTTGGCGATGGCATAGGTGCGAAGACAGTGTTCATAGGTGGACCTATCGAAGAGTTCGAGGATAGTAAGCATCTCCCAATCATGTTCGTGTAAAGACAGAGTTGCGTCACGAAGAGTGTGAGCCTCTCCTTCTTTCTTGACTCGGGTACGCTGTTCTTCCCAGAGGGCTGTGTTTTCGGGGAGAGAGAATTCCTGAAGGATGGTTGCATAATCACCGGCCTGGCAAATGAGCCTGGCTTGAGAGAGATGTTCAGCTGTTGTTTCAGGAAGGGCTTCAGGGAGGATTTTTCTTTCTGGTAACGGCGGGAATTCATGAGGCATAACAGTATATGTTAGAGCCCAAAGATGTTGGTAGCGTATTGGGGCAGAGTAATACGGAAGACGGTGTTGCTATCTTGGTTAGCCTGTGATTCGACGATATACAGGGCGTCTTGGGGAAAGCGAGGAAGCAGTTCGAGAGGGGGGGTATTGAGGGTGAGGAGATCAGAGAGCCCTCGCTGGTCACGGTTATCAATTTCAATCATCTTTACATTTCTGCCGAGTGAAAAAATGACGTGTTCGTAATCTTCCGCCCACTGAACGTTTTTTATGGGAGTGGAGAAGCGGGCGATGTGGGAAACGCTATCAAGCGCTCGGAAAGGCTGGGCTTCCCAGTTTTGATTGATATAGACAC
>CAZABS010000074.1:0-2167 GCA_964483635.1 uncultured Bdellovibrionales bacterium | reverse complement strand
GACCGTGCTCACACGATAGTTCTCCGAGGCATGACAGAAGCCGATGCCACCGTCGGGGAAAACGACGAGTTGGTTACCAACTGCACCACAGTCGACAGCACGGAAGGACTCGTTGACGAAGTCTGAAACCTTGCGGCCAACTCGATCTTCGTAGAGTCCGATCCGACGAGCCACCTGGAACGCCTCGACGAGGCCGGTCGCAAGAGTACGATCGTAGTCCACCGTCTTCATGAGCGTTTGTGTGTATCCGAAGCTCTTTCCGCCGATAGGATTGAAGCCGATTGACTCCACTCCCATGTCCTCCTTTGCCCAGCGAATGATTTCCGGCAGCTTCCCCACGATGTTGGGATTGATCGTAACCGAGAGTGTGACACCCGCTCCATGCTTCTGGAGCAGCCGCAGTGCCTTTTCGATTGATGTGAATGTCCCGCGACCCTTTGCGGTGAGGCGATACTCGTCATTCTGAGGTTGTGGTCCATCCACCGAAAGCCCGACGGTGATTCCGTTCTCGGCAAAGTAACGGGCCACTGATTCCGTGACAAGCGATCCGTTGGTTACGATGACGAGTTTCAGATCTTCAGGCAGACGACTTTGGGACTGAAGGACACGGATATAACTGACGGCAAAACGGAGAGTCTTCAGGTTGAGGAGTGGTTCGCCACCATAGAACTGAACCTGTGGCTCGAGCGCCTCGTCCTCGGACTCAGCCAAATGCCGAGCGAAGGCATCAATCGCAAGGCGAGCTACCTCCTCCGTCATGAGCGCGCTCTTGGCGGGCTTCTTGGATGACAGTTCAGGGTGGCGCTCCTCCTGGAAACATTGCCGACAGCGGAAATTGCACGCCTTGGTCAGGATGAGGTAGAGGATAGACATGAGCTTCACATCGATCGTTTCTGATTTGATCGCAGCGAGCATCTGATTATCCTCGTCTTTGGACTCAATGATCAGGCCGATATTCTTGAGGGCCTGGTCGAGCTCCGGAGCCGACTCGGGTTTTGCGAGATAGGATTCCCACGTTGCCTTGGGGACAAAGATGGGGTGAGGGGTGAGGACATGCAGGACAGCGACCATGCCATCCCGCTCGAGCGTCTTGAGAAAACGTGACAAGGGCATGGTGCCTCCTCGATGGTTTTGGTTATGAAAAGAGGAGAGCGCTGCAGGCAGGCTCTCCTCCCGGCGTGTAGGTTTGACCCTACACGCTTTGCTTCCGGCGCACGGCGCACTTACCGCACCGGCCGGAGCACTTCAGGCACTTTCCGCTTGCGACCGGCCCCTTGGGACCATTCGCCACCGCGGCGCGAGCCTTCTTTCTCGGGATCAGTACGCTCATGTCTCTCACCTCCTTTTTGAGCGTGTGAGGGTTTGAAGGAACTGCTCCACACCAGTCGATTCTTCCCAGATCTTGCGATACCGCGGGACTTTCCTGGTGTGGAATGAGTATCCCATATCCTTCTTCTTTGTCAAGTGGAGAAATGAAGGCTGGTTTAAAATAATTCGGTTGAATATTTCGGCTAAATCCCAATCCTGAGCGAGTTTGGAATACCCATGAGTTCGGAGATACGTATAGTAAAAGAAGTGGATGAGTTCATGGGCAACATGTCGTCGCACCTCTGCAGGATCATGAGCGCTGCCGTGCCAGATTTGGAAGGCTGAAAGGTTCGCATCGATAACGCTGCACTGAAAAATAGAGAGTTTTGCCTCGATGATTCTCGGTTTATAGAATGAGAGAGAGCCAAAGATTTTCTCTGCCTCCTGGAAATATGCTTGGTTTATTTTGTCCCAAATCTTTTGCATATTGGAGAGGGAACGAGCGAGGGTTTGCGTATTCTCATCGTAAAAGGAAGCAACGGCCGTTTTGATGAGTCGGCGGCGCTGAGGAAGTGGGAGTTTCCGCCATGCCAAAAATTCCGGATGAAGCTTGATAATCCGGTCGCGTCCGAAGTCATATTTCCCGACACGTTCATTGAGAAAGGAATGTGCGACTTCGGCATCAAATTTCTGATCGAGGACAAAACGAACCTCGGGATAGTTGTGAGTCTTCATAAGGATGCGTCTATCCTAGCGGTGAGTGGAAGTCTTGTCGAGGACTACGCGGTTTTTTTGGTGAAGAGCTTTTTGAAGGGGGCGAGGTCTGAGTCGTGGAGCTCTCCGAACAGTCTCAGGAGTC
>CAZABS010000073.1:0-2283 GCA_964483635.1 uncultured Bdellovibrionales bacterium | reverse complement strand
GACTCCTGAGACTGTTCGGAGAGCTCCACGACTCAGACCTCGCCCCCTTCAAAAAACTCTTCACCAAAAAAGCCTGAGGCGTGTGCTCAGGCTTCTTATTAATTGTTCCGAAGCTGCTGTAGAGGCTTTTAGACACCCATATCAACAAACGTTTTGAAGCCAGCGAAACTCATCCGATCCATTTCAAATGGCATTGAAGTCTCCTCTTTTCCAGTGTATTTCTTCTCGTAGTAGGCCATTACTTTGGCATTGATCCGGTCGCGGTCTTTTTTGGAACGATAGGTAATAAACGAAAACACGATCGTCTCGCTCGGCTTGGCCCCAGTCATCACGCGAAACGTCCGGACAATATTCTTTGGTTTCTCGTCATCAATGAGGCACTCTATGTAATCGAGCGCTCCAAATTTTTTCCAAATCTTACCGCCATCCAGTGCCATCTTCTTGTACGCCGGCATATTCTTCTTGGGCACCATGAGTACAAACCCGTCTACATATTTCGCCATAGATTTTATAAAAAAATTAAAGTTTCGTCAGGCGCGCCTTGGCAAACGGCACACTAAACGCACGACACCACACATATACTTCATTGTACCGCTCGCTTTCAAAACCAGCAGGCAATTCATAATTCTGTGCACCGACATTCCCCTTGAGCGCACCCACCTCGGAGCGAGCGTCGTAATGCCCGTCCTTGCCGAAGCCGACAAAGAGATCTGGCCCGTTGGATACTGTAAAGTCAGATTCAAAACGGACATACGTCTTACCACTCCCCTCGATAATCTTAGCGGTACCTGCTCCCTGGTGCAGGCGGTCAAAACCAACGAAACTCCCCGCATAGAGTTCGAGCGGTGCCGAGACAGTGGGTGAGGTACTTACTCCATCATTTGAACTTGTGTTTTGGGGAATATCTTGGGCGACAATCTGATCCGGCAAGGCTTCATTGACTACTTCCGTGCGCCAGAGTGGCGAAAGGAGCCAATACCCAACGCCGATTATTCCAAGTCCTCCTATGCCCACAAGAATCTTTTTCATGTCTTTATTGTACACCATCAAAACTATTCCAATGTTCTCAAGCCTGCCTGCCGGTAGGCAGGAATTTGAGAATAGATTTCAAAACTTAAAGAAAAAGGAAACTTTTCAGAGTTACTCAGAATGACTTAGTTCTGAAACAAAGTCAGTAAACCGATCGTCCTCGGGAAACTTTTTGGCACCCATCCGAGCATACTGGAATGCCTCATCCCGTTTCCCAGTGCGTTTCAGCATTGATACGAGAATAATCAAGCTTTCAGGATCAAGACTCTTTTCATAAGAATATTTGAGCCATTGGATCGCCTCTTCTTCATCCCCTCGGTCGAAGTAGCAGATGCCTATTTTGTCATATACTTCCCATTGATCAGGTGCGAGTCTAATACAAATTGAGAAATCATGAATCGCTTGATCAAAGTGTCTAATTTGTTGATGGCATTCCCCCCGAAGAAACCATACTTGCATAGAGGAAGCATCTCGTTCGAGATACTGATTGAAATACGGAATCGCCTCATCATAGCGATTGAGTTGCGAAAGTGAGAGAGCAGTATACCCAAGTGCAGTATAATCCTCAGGGTGCTTCACCATACCGACTTTTGCAGCAGTGATACATGCTTCAAATTCACGAGCACGATAGAGCTTTATAAAATCTCGCTTATCTATCATATCCATAATTTCACACTCCTATTCTACACCTTCCGTTCATTCGCAAGGCTCCTTTACTCAGCCAAGAGCGCTTCGAGTTGCCCGAGGGCCATCGTATACCCCGCTTCCATCCCCATGGAGAGAATTTTTTCGAGATCGCTCCCACTTGGATACGTGATTGTCGAGACAAGTTTGGTGCCTGCATCATCAGGGAAGAATTCCGTTTTCCAATGAGAGACCGGCATATCGCTCTTCTCTTTCCCTGTTTCATCACAAAAATAGTCTCGCCCTCCGAAACTTTTCCCCACTACGATTGTCTCGTATTCTTGCGCGCAGTAGTGCCGCTCACCCTCGGGCCCGAGCATATAGTAAAACCAGCGCCCGCCCTCGCGGAAATCCATGGAAACGGTCATTGCCTTCCACGGCTTGGGAGCCCACCACTCGCCTAGGAGTTCGCTTTCGGTATGGGCCTGCCACACTTTGTCTGGCGTCGCGTCGAAGTGTCGCTCCACTCGGAGCGTCCCCCGCTCAAGGTCTTTGGTGAATATTGCCTCGGACATAGAAAATAGATTTAAAAGTTGTACCCCATTCTACCACAGCACCGAGAACTTTTTT
>CAZABS010000072.1:0-2365 GCA_964483635.1 uncultured Bdellovibrionales bacterium | reverse complement strand
CATTCAGGAATTCCCAATTGCGCAGAAAGGTATATTTCTCTTCGTGATTTGATTGTTTTTCTAAAGCAAGCACTTGCATTTCCGGTGGATTAGCAAGTGACGTTACTGCACCAAGAGAATTAACCCAGGCTGAGTATGTAAACAGCACAAGGAAGAGCGTAAGAAACCATGTTCGCTTCCCCCAGTTCGAAAGGGCAATCGCAAGACCAATTGCAAGGAGAGCGTAGGTCGGGATAAGATAGCGTGAGCCAAATGCCCAGCCACCCCACGGATCCCCCCACATCGAATAGAGGAGCACATTGACCCCGATGGTCGCGATGAGGAGCGAAACTATGCTCTGCTTACGACTATAGAGAAAAGTCAATCCAAAAATACCCAACAATACAACAGGAGTGAAAACAAGGATACCCCGATCGAGCGATAGAAAATGGATGAAAAACCCTTTATAAGTATTTCTTGTATCGAAAAAACTAATTGCCGTTTTTTCATTACCAGATTCGAGAGACAGTGAGGTACGCTGTTCTGGTGAGGACGAAGCAGTCTCAGTTACTGGTTTCCCGGTTGCATCAATTTCGGTGACTGATTGGAGAGTACCTGGAAGCTGAAACGGGTTTCCATAGGCGCTCAGATTGTACCAGAGGAAAAAAGCAACTGGTGGGACAAACGCGAGGAATGTCGCGACTCCAAACGCTATTTTTTTCCACGGAAATGGGGTACCGAGTTTCAGATTCATGAATTGAAACAATCGACTGAGTGCGAGGAGTCCCACCGGAAACATGAGGAAAAGATTGGGGTTGTCAATAACGACCGAGAGAGCACAGGCAAACCACACCACCGCGAAACTCCACATGGATTGAAAACGGAGAAGTACCCAGATAGCAAGGAGTAAGAGAAAGACAGAAATATGATGCTGATATAGTGTTCCAGCATAAGGAAATGCAGGTGTAGCCAAAGAGAAAGTAAGTGCGCCAGCAAGAGCCGCCCATGACTCTGCTCCCAGCCGTTGAGCAATTGACCGAATAAATAAGAAATTTAACACCGCAAAGAGAACAATTACCAGGTAAGTTCCAACCAGAGCAACCCCGAATACTTTCCCCAAGAGGTAGCCAGGAACCGCAAGAAAAGAAACCGCTGGGGCAAAAAGTGAAACATACTCCCCCTCACTATTCATAGCGAGATCAGGAACCACCATGCGTGCTATTGGAAGACTAAACTTAAGAGAATGATCTTCGACAATTGAATAGATGAGTGCATATCGTCCCCGTTCTGGAGACAGCTCGAGTGGTCCGTACTTTGTCCAGCTATCCGATAAGAAAGCATCAATTCCGGGCGTTCCCTTCAATCCTCGTACGGAAAGACTAAGTGAAGCTACGACCAGGAGAGTAACAACTATTAAGATGGCGGTTGCAGTTCTAGATGATTGCATATATCTTTCTATACTTTCAATACACGAGATCTATAGGACTCCGTATTCTGTAGAGTCTCCTGATAAAATTCATCCATATTCTCCGCAACGCTCTTCCACGAATGCTGTCTTCCAAATTCTAAACTCTTTGCTTTGATGTTTTGTATTACTTCTGATTCATCATGGTCGAGAATAAAGCGAATCCGAGTTGCCAGCGATGCACAATCCATGGTCTCTATGCAGTAACCACTTATTCCGTCCTGAACTAAAAGAGGAAGAGCGGTGTTATTTGCAACAACACAAACCAATCCCTGACTCATGCCTTCATGTACTACATTGCAGAAGCTTTCCCAAAGAGCCATGTGAACCATGAGACGGGCATTCCTAATAGCATAAAATTTATCCACCCCACGGAGAACTCCGGGGAAGAATACCCGATTCTTGAGACCAAGTTCAAGAATAAGGCTGTCCAGCCTCTTCTTATATTCGACATCAGCAAGCGGTCCAACAATCACGTAATTGACATCAGTATCAAGAAGAGCCAGTGCCCGAAGAGCTGTTTCGTAATTTTTAATTTTATAGATGCGACCAATCTGAATGATGTATTTCCCCCAGCTTGCAACCGCCTGACGTATCGTGTCGCTTGCTTCGGCTTCAATATCCCGAAATGCGTCGTCTTCAACACCATTGGAAATAGTCCGCACGAGCTGTGGTGATATTCCGCGAGTAATCATTTCGCGTCGTTCCCATTCGGAAACTGCCCGGACTCCATCGACACTTCTGTTGATGAGCCAAACGCCCAACGTAAAATGGTACAACTTTTTAATCAAAGCTACTGGAGGAGAGAAAATCCTCCATTCGGGATTAAATCCGCCATGCGGGGTCAAGATCAGTGCATATTTTTTTTGTCGCAATAATTTGAACAGTAAGGTCCTCAACATAATAAAGAAATGTGGTACA
>CAZABS010000071.1:0-2405 GCA_964483635.1 uncultured Bdellovibrionales bacterium | reverse complement strand
CAAAGAGGCTATAGTTTGGTGAAAGAAGCTTATAATCATGAAGTGTCATCACGATCGGAATATGCCGTTTTTTGAGTGTCCACAGAATTGATGGCGAAAGTTGATGATACGTATTATGAAGATGAGCAATTTCTGGTTGAAATTCATCTATGAGCGCTTCAAGCTTTCGAGCCGCCTCAAAATTCCAGAGTATATTTCGCACCAAACGAAAACGCTCTCCGAGTGTCGGATTTCCTTCGGTGTATTCCTCTCGTGCAACAAAAAAATGACTCCATTCAGTTTGGAAATTCTCAGGATGCTGCATGCTGAAAAAAGCGACTTGATGGCCACTTTCTGCTAAAATATGTGCAGTATCAAAGTAGGCTCGCTCTGCTCCCCCCCGGAGATAATGAAATTTGTTGATGAGGAGTACACGCATGGTTTCATTATAGTATACTCCGGTAAAATCACCTCTCTCGATTGGTTATATGTTCATAGAACAAATTGCTTACAAGATTTCCGGAAAAAGTCGTGCCAAAAAATGGCAGCAGTTTTTAGATATAATACAGCCCTTGCCACACGAAAAAATCATCGACGTAGGAGTCAACACCACTGAGTATTCCGAAGGTGATAATTATCTCGAGAATCACTACACGTACCCTGAAAATATCACTGCCGTCGGCATTGGAAGTGATTTTGAAGTCTTGAAAAAAAAATACCCAAAAGTCTCCTTTGTTTCGGGAGATGGGAAAACGCTTCCCTTCCCTAATCAATCATTTGATATTGTGTATTCCAATGCGGTGATCGAACACGTCGGAGATTATCCCGATCAACTGGCTTTCATGAAGGAACTCGTCCGGGTGGGAAAGCGTGGTTACCTCACGACTCCCAATCGACTTTTTCCGATTGAAGTTCATACTCGTATCCCACTCTTCCATATCCTTCTGCCAAAAACGGCCTTTGATTGGCTCCTCTACCGAATTGGAAAGGGCTGGGCAGCGGGTGATTATATGCACCTCCTTTCCAAACAAGATATCCGAGGGCTTCTCACCAAGACCCCAGTACAAGCTGAGATTATCGCAAATCGTTTCTTCGGCGTGCCCATGACCTACACGGTTACGTGGAAAAAATAATCAAACTCGTATGACGTCAGCTTTTCCAAAATTTTCAGGCTGGGTGTTCTTCCTTGGCCTTTTCATTGGTTCCATTATTTTGGCCACCGAGACCCGACTTCCTTGGACTGTAGTGAGTGGAGGTGCTGCCACCATCGGCCTTTTCTTCCTCTTTCATGCACAGCCGCTTTTCCTACTTTCAGGACTCATCATTCTCCGGATGTCCCTCGATTATTCCGCCCAATTTGTGAAATTCGATCTCCTCGGCTTCACCGTCACACTTTCCCAAGCGATGGGTATCCTCATTGCACTCCTTGGACTGATCCTCCTCATCAAAAAGCGCTCAGCTATTCGAGATTTTCCACTCCTCCTCCCCTACGGACTCGTCGCTCTCTGGGGTTTCGGTACACTCTCCTACACCCTCTCCCCCTGGTCAACCATGTATGAATTGGTTCGTATCTTTGACCTTTTCGTCATTGGATTTTTTGCCTACGTGAGCATCCACGATATCCGCGATTTTCGGAGACTCCTTTTTGCTATCTTCATCGCCGGACTACTCCCGATCCTCTTCGGCATTTTCCAATTTATCTTCAATATCGGCCTCAACGACGAGCATGTCTCTATCCCACGTATCTTCGGCACCTTCAGTCATCCGAATGTGTTCAGTCTTTTCCTCATGACGGAGATCGCCCTCGCCAGCACCTATCTCCTCACATTGACCGAGAAAAAAAGCGAGCGTTTCCTTCTCCTCGCCTTCCTCGGACTCTTCTCTCTCGCACTCCTCCTCACCTACGCTCGTATTGCCTGGATCGCCCTCTTCTTGTTTGGAATCCTCATCGCTCTCTTCCGTTATCGGATCCTCCTCGTGCCAATAATTTTCATGCCTCTCGTCCTCCTCGCCTTTTCTCCAACCATCCAAGAACGTATTGTTGAGTCCCTCCACCCAACACCCGATAGCTCCATCACCTGGCGAAAAAATCTCTGGCACGATCTCATTCTCAAGACGAATATCGAGGATCGCACTGGAATTGGCTATGGTATGGACACCTTCCGCCTCGTCTCCGAGTCACTCCGAGGTACGCGTTTTGGTTCCAACGAATCCCACAATGACTTCGTGAAGTTCTATGTCGAGGGTGGGATGGTCGGACTCCTGGTGTATCTCGCGTATCTCGGAAGTTTTTTCTATATTCTCCGGCGTGCCTATCGTGAGAGTGGTCGCGACCGCCTTCTTCGCACCACCGTACTCTTCCTCTCTTTTCTCTTTATTGTTCTCACGGTCGCCAGTTACTCTGATAATGTCTTCAAAAATACTCC
>CAZABS010000070.1:0-2420 GCA_964483635.1 uncultured Bdellovibrionales bacterium | reverse complement strand
GGTTACTATTTTAAGCGTGAATTCATTATACGTTACTCGAACCTTGGTGGATATAAGGAACGAAGTAACAAATTTGTACAAATGTAATATTATTCACCTTCCTTTACAGCCACACCTTGGTAAGAAAACATAAGCGGTCTTCCTTCCTCTGGAAGCATCTCAATACTTTCAATAGTGAATCCAGAATCAGCAATAAAATCGTCTATTTTCCTGTCGAGATGACAGTTTCCCGTAAAGTGCCTGGTCACGTGGGTTAACAACTTCTGTATCACAGAATTGATTCTCTTGGGAGATCGTCCATGTTCGACAAAGTAAAATCTTCCGTTCGGTTTGAGTACCCGCTTCATTTCCTTGAGCGCTTTTGGGAGATCTGAAATACTGCACAAAGACCAAGTTGAAACTATTGTATCAATAGAGTTATCCTCTAGTGGGATTTTTTCAGCCGAGTTTTGAAGATATTCAACCGGAAACGAAACAGATGCGATGCGATCCTTGGCATAGACAAAAAGTTCTAAAGATGGGTCAAGCGCATAGAGTCTCCCCACGTCTTTATAAAACGGAAGGTTGTATCCTGAACCAAACCCTATTTCTAACACCGTTCCACTTGCTTGATTAACTACCTCTCTGCGAGTCTCGTTAAACTCTGCTGGTCGCATGTCTCGATCCAACAATCCGGGTAGTATATATTTGTTATAAAATTTAAACATGGAGTATGAATAGTATTTTAGCGGAGGCGGACAACTCCTGGTCAGCCAGACCAAGGCCCTCGACTAGGGGCGCTTTCTATTTCTCTCATAACAATTAACAGTGTCAAGTACCTCCTGTGCCATTTCTTCACGAGAGATTTCTTCGCCGCCTGATACAAAAGATATGTTTATTTCGCCAGCGTTTTTAATCTCAAAATATGCAGAGCCTGAACCTGGACCACCAGGATTCTCTTGTTTGGCCATCGGCATTCTTATTTTTCCGAGCTTCGTTTTTAAAGCTTTGAATCTGCCAGTCGCAAAATTCGCCATATCTCCACCTGAATTTTTATGTCTCCCGTGTTTTAAATTTCCATTAGGTAGATACTCTCCATCAAACTCATCCAAACTTCTCATCACTTCATATGCATGCATCATCCACAAACGAGAAAGCATAGTGATTCTTGGGAATATGTTTATATTTGTGGACCCCTTTAAACTCCCTTCACACATTTCATTGATCATCACATCTAAGTAACCGAGCCAAATAAACTCAGTAATTAAACCAGAAATGGTTAAAGAGTCATTTGAGACATGACTGATTCTTGTTGATGCAATTTCCCAATCTCCAAAAGTTCTTTTTGGCATAAGAATTTATTCCGTTCTGATACACATCCACCAAAAAAACATTTATGACCCCCCACTCTTTCGGAGACCAAGCAGTTAGCTTCTAATTCCTAGACTCTTCAAGGGGCTTGGGGATTGTCTCATGCGGGGACGGTATCATTCGCTCGCACTTCGGAATACCGGGGGCGGGACTCCTGCTCGCTCCGACTCGGAGCCTGGGCGCTACACGAGAGAAAGCTCGATTTACTCGATTTCTACTCGCGCCCTTCTCGTCCCGTCCATTCTACACAAAAATAAATATACCGGCCAAACGACCGGTATATTTATTTCAGCGGGGACAGTATCCTTCGCTCACGCTACGGAATACCAAGTACGGGACTCCTCTTCCTCCAATGCTCCGGAAGAGCCTCCGCATTTCCACGGAAAGATGTACAAAAAAACGCTTTTTGCTATAGTGCAAATAACCCATTTCGGAGAGAGGCGGAGATGACCATTCTTGACATCGCGGCTGTCAAAGCACGTCGCGAGGCGGAGAGGCTGGCGAAGGCCAAGCGTCGAAAAAAGTATCAATGGCGCTTGATGTGTCGATGGACCAGGGTTTTCCGGCGGATTTACCGGGAGTCGTGCTCGTGTGATTATTGCATCGAGCCCATTTTCCCAGGTGACGAATACGTGCGCCGGGTATTTATGAACAATGCCGGATGGATCCGGGTCGAACGGCAGCATTACCCGGATTGTCACGCGCCTACCGAAGAAGAATATCGGGAAATCAATGATCAGATCGAACGGGAGCGCGAAGAAGAACAACAGCGATCCCAACAGAAGGTAGCTTAGAGTCCCAATGTGGACTCTTTTTTTATGATTTCTAATCCAAAAAAAGCAAAGTCGAGTGGGGAGGGCGGGAAGCCTGACTCGGTCACGGATAATTCTCTCGTCGTCACTCGAGAATTTCCGTGACCCCAGCTCACGGCCTTACGTGCTCGTTCGGCTTCGCTGCGCTTTTCTCGCCCCGACGGAAGCCAAGCAGTTGGCTTCCTCCGTCTCCCACCAAAACAAAAATCGCCTCCCTTATTATAAGGAAAGCGATTTCCGATTTTGGCGGGGACGGCG
>CAZABS010000069.1:0-2703 GCA_964483635.1 uncultured Bdellovibrionales bacterium | reverse complement strand
TATTCCCCTTCATGGTGTACTCACTTACACGGTCTTTATGCTCCGCGACATAGCTTGAAACAGCTCCCACTCCTGGCGTATAAACTAAACTCAAATCCTTCTTATTTTTCACTTGAATCTTTGGAATAACAGAGATTTTCCCGCGCAGCTTCTTGTGAAGCGCAAGTGATTTTTTCCCAATGTCGTTTAAGGGTTTTTTCATGATGATTGCTTTATGAAACTTACTGGCGCCCACGATCCTCCATTGCTTTGACTACTCGTTCAATGGCGACCGCATATGCCGCAAGTCGCATATCCGGTTTTCCGATTGCCTCCATCTTTTTCCACGTCGCAGCAAAAGCATTGTCCATAATTCGCTCAAGCTTTCCCAATACCTCCTCCTCTGTCCAATAATAGTTTTCTGCATTCTGAACTTGTTCAAAATACGAGACCGTAACTCCACCGGCATTTGATAGTATATCTGGTGCGATGAGCACTCCTCGATTCAGCAGTGTTTTTTCTGCCTCGGGTGTTACAGGACCATTGGCAACCTCCACAATAATAGAGGCTCGAATTGTATCAACATTCCCCTCATGAATAGAATTTTCGAGAGCAGCAGGAATCAATATATCAACGTCCTGAGAAAGCACTGCCTCAGACGAAGCGGTTTCGGCACTTGGAAAATCGGCCAGTGACTTCGTTTGTTTTTTATGTTGCTCCAATGCCTTGATATCGAGTCCCTTATTCGAAATGACTGTTGCTTTTGAATCAGCAATGGCAATCACTTTAAAACCTTTTGAACTGAGAAGCCGAGCAAGATAACTTCCTCCATTCCCAAAACCCTGTATGGCAACCGTAAGAGATCCAGAAAGGTTCCTGGATTTCACAATATTTTCAATCACACGGAAAGCCCCTTGAGCCGTTGCGTAGCTCCTGGCTTGTGAGCCGCCTATGGAAAGCGGTTTCCCCGTGATAACCCCGGGTGCCTGTCGCCCCGTCAGTATTTCATACTCATCAAGCATCCAACCCATAATCCTTGGATCGGTTTGAACATCTGGTGCCGGAACATCAAGTGTCGGTCCAACAAAAGAAATAATTGATCGCATATACCCACGTGACAAACGTTCAAGCTCACCGGTAGACAATTGTTTTGGATCAACAATCACTCCACCTTTCCCTCCTCCCAGAGGAATACCCACAACCGCTGTCTTCCATGTCATCCACATTGATAATGCCTTTACTTCTTCAAGCGAGACTTCAGGATGAAAACGTATTCCACCTTTGAATGGTCCGCGTGCATTATTGTGCTGCGAACGAAAGCCCGTAAAAACTTCAATGCGCCCGTCATCCATTTTTACAGGAATTTGTACGGTTAGAATTCTTTGCGGTTCCCTTAATTGAACATAAATATTTTCAGAGATCTTAAGAATTGAGCGCACGAGTCGGAGCTGTTCTTGAGCGCTTTCAAATGGATTTTTCATCAATAGAAATATAATAGTAATAAGATAATAATACCCCCCAGGGGTATAAACGTCAACCCTTCCTACCAAAGACCAAGCCAAATCCCGAGATACTCGACCACCCCATAGAGGAAAATAGTATACCCAACAATTCCGAGAATAACCAGCATCAAAAATCCATTGAGAATCCGATTACGCTGACGTTTGGCTTGATCGAGCGTACAAATCCCTTGCTGGCGCAAATAGAGCGTGTAAGCAATTATGAGCGCCAAAAAACCAGCGCACCGAAATGCCCACTTAAATTCGCTATAAAAAACATCTGCCAGTGACGCTCCGAAACCTACCGTTGATACTCCAAGCAGTACCAAAATAACCGGCGAAAGACAACACAGCGATGCGATCACCACTGGAATAGCCGATATTTTCATTAGGTCTTTGAAATACATAAGTAAAGGTATCATACCACTCGTAACCAGGAATCAAAAAAACCGCCAGGAAATGGGGACGACTTTTAACGTTTCAAAGAAATATGACGCTGGATATCAGCCTAGCATGGTAGACTAATAGCATGCTTCTCGCTATCGCATCTCTCCTTGCGGTATTTGCCGAAGGAAATTACATTGTCTCAGTTTTCAAAGGAAAAACTCGCCCAAGTTTTCCGAGCTGGTTTGTGTTCACCTTTTCAATGTGGTCCGTATTTTTGTCTGCATACGCCCTTGAAGCACGAACTTCGCTTATTCTCATCGGAACATTCGCAACTCTCAATACCATTATTGCTGCTCTTTCCTGGCGCTTTGGTTATAGAAAATTCTTACGCCTTGACCTCTTTTTTCTCTTCATTTCAGGAATTGGAATTCTTCTATGGTGGCAAACCGCAAATCCATGGTATGCCCTCATAATAAGCGCTGGGGTTGATGCTTGCGGCTATTTCATCATGTATTGGAAACTCCTGCGGCACCCAAAAACCGAAGATCCATCATCATGGCTCTTGAGTACCGTTGCTTATGGTCTCAATCTCTTTGCAATCACAAGTTGGGTGCCAGAGGAGTACTTCTTCTCACTACTCAACGCTCTCTGGTGTGGACTAGCATTCCTCCTGTCGCTCAATAAGCATCGTTTTCTGAAGACACATCCATACGTTTTCTCGATAAAATAGTTAGTTTGATGTTTTCTTAAAAACAAAACTACCCTCCAAATGGAGGGTAGTTTTTGAAGTTTCAAAGAAACTAGGCGCGCTGAACTGAGACAGCCGCAGGGCCTTTTT
>CAZABS010000068.1:0-2711 GCA_964483635.1 uncultured Bdellovibrionales bacterium | reverse complement strand
AACGAAATTGAGCGAAAAAAAGAAAGAGTGGTGGGAGAATATGGAGGATATCCCGGAAGGAAGGTTCGTTCGGGAAAAAATTGCCTCGATCGAGAGAGTTTTCGGCCTCGTACTTGGTTTTGATGCCAAGATGTTCGACGAGCGGTGCGATACCACGGCGGCAGATATCAACCACAACACGGAAGGGGAGATAGGTTCCAATATATGCCTTAGTAGGAACAGCTGGAACTAGCGCCTCAAAGAGTCGGTGAAGTTCCTTGGGTGTGATATTATTTTCATTCAAATTAGTCCGAACGAGGCGCATGCCACAGGCTGGATCACTGTCATTAAGCTGAGGCAGGATACAGTGTTCAGACGCGATGGTGGTTCCGGTAGCGTTTTTACGACCAGGCTTTGAATGTACATCAGCCATAGCGGCGATGTGGTCAAAAAGTCCTTCGTTGGAAGCCACGCTTTCGAGTTGCGCGAGGGTTGCTTCATTGGGGAGAAGTGTGTCTTGGACGTGAAATACAACCGGTACCTTCATTTTTTCGGTGCGGAGTTCACTTTGATATTCGGATATTTTTTTGAGAGAGTTATTGAACATACCTGATAGAGCGATGTGATTAAGATGCTATGGGAGAGACATCAACAACTCAGAGCGAGTCGTAGAGTTGTTCGTACTCTTTGACGGTGTTTCGGAGGTCAAAAGAGTTTTCAACGAAGGCGCGGGCATTTTGGCCAAGTCGAGTTCGCTCGGTTGGATTGGATTGCAAGGAGGTAATAGTCTGAGTCAGGGCTTCCATATCACCGCGAGGAATCGTAGCACAGATATCGGGGTTTGCGAACTCTTTGAAGAGTGGAAGATCGGAGAGAATGACGGGTTTTCCGCAGGCATAAGCTTCGATGATGACAAGCGGGACATCAAATTTTCCGCGCATGTCATTGACGGGGAATACGATGATGTCTGCGAGGTTATAGAGTTTTGGCATATCCGCGTAGGTATCAGTGAAACGGATATGGTGGAGAATGCCGGCTGTTTGGAAGCGCTCAGTAATCTCGATTTTTTTGAGGCGATCATCCTCGTGCTTTTTGACGCGACAGGCAAACACGAACTTCATATTGGAGTTTGGATGAGCAGAGAAATACTCAATGAGCCAACTGGCGAGCATATCTGTCGCTCCAAGACGCGCATATTCACCATTGTAGGTAACAATGAAGTCCTCGGGAGTCAAATCGAAGTATCGGAGTGTCTCAGCATTTTTTTGAGCTGGCTGATAGAGTGAGAGATCGACTCCTGGGTAGATGCGACTGACATGGTTCATGCCAATATTTTGAAGGAGTTTTTTTGAGTAATCAGAATAGACCACAATGCGGTCAGCGAAGAGGAGCTGTTTCCACTGTTTTGGTCCATAGAGGTCTTCTCGAAGCGTAGCAATGGTCTGAACTGTTTTCCCGTGGGTTGGTCGACTGAAGAAGTTAATAAGAGAAGTGTTTTTCCGAGTTGGAGTGAAGAGATAGTGAGTGATGTCGAATTTACCTCGTAAGTTTCGTAGGGAAGCGAGCAGACGGAGTTTCTCTCCGAAATCGAGCTCGTTTTTGGTATAGCAAGGAATCTGGGTGATATTGGCTGGGATATCTGGCAGCCAGGTCGGCGTGGTGAGAATACTAACGTGGTGTTCGCTGATCGACTTCGCGAGAAAGTAGGCGAAATTTTTGGAGGCCTCATCCCAGGGAGGGACGAGCGGGCGAGTGGCGAGAAGAATTTTTTTCATATGGGTTGCACAAAGAGAAGAGATATAAGAGTCGGCGAGGGAACAGGGATACCACTATCATACAAGAAGCTTGGATTTCGGTCACTGATTCTCGATAAATTCTCTTTACAGAAAGCAGGAATCCTGTCAGAATAAAGCGATTTCTGAGTATCTCTCTCTCGAATCCCATATCGAGGGAAAACGAGAATGTTTCGAGATGGAAATCTGGAAAGGTGCGGAAGGCTATCAAGATAACCTGACAAGCTTTGAGAGGTTTACAGCCGAAATATTCCTGTTTTCACCGGTAAGCATTCTTTTTTGCTTTTCTTGAGCGGTGAGATTTGAGAGAGATACTGACTCCCGTGTATACTGAAGCGGGAAGAGAAAAGAAAGAACGTTCTCTTATTTGTGTATCACAATTGATTATGTCACTGAAAGTCGGAATTGTCGGATTACCCAATGTTGGAAAATCGACTTTGTTTAAGGCGTTGACGAGAAAGCCCGTTGATATTAATAATTATCCTTTCTGTACCATCGAGCCCAATATCGGTATCGTGGAAGTGCCTGATGAGCGACTCGGGAAACTTGCCACATTGTCGGGGAGCAAGAAAATTATTCCGGCTGTGATTGAGTTTGTGGATATCGCGGGACTTGTGAAGGGAGCAAGCGAGGGAGCGGGGCTGGGGAATAAATTTCTTGCCAATATCCGCGAAGTCGATGCTATCGTGGAAGTCGTTCGAGCATTTGAGAACACGGATATTATTCACGTGCATAATCGTGTCGAACCAGAAGATGACATTGCCATCATCAATACCGAGCTGATTCTCGCTGATTTTGAAACACTTTCGAAACGTAAAATTAAGACAGCCAAGGAAGCGCGTGGTGGGGATAAGGATGCACCGATTGAACTCGCTCTCATTGAGCGTTTGGAGCGAGAATTGTCCGAGGGTGTTTTGGCTCATCAGATTTTGCTTTCAC
>CAZABS010000067.1:0-2776 GCA_964483635.1 uncultured Bdellovibrionales bacterium | reverse complement strand
TCGGTAACCGCCAAGGACAAAGCGACGAGTAAGACACAATCTATCCGTATTGAATCCAGCACCGGACTTTCCAAAGAGGAAATCGCCAAGATGCAAAAGGATGCTGAGCTTCATGCGGAGGAAGACAAGAAGAAAAAGGAGCAGATCGAGGCCAAGAATATGGCCGATACCCTCGCCTACACGACGGAGAAGGCCCTGAAGGACGCTGGTGCCAAGCTCACCGATGATGAGCGTAAGCCTGTCCTTGAGAAGCTCGAAGCTCTCAAAGCCGTGAAAGATGGCAATGATATCGAAGCCATCAAGAAGGCCACCACCGAGCTCTCTGAGGCCGCCCAGAAAATCGGCGAGAAGCTCTACAAGGCTGCTCAAGAAGCCGAAGCTGCTAAGAAAGCGCCCGAAGGTGGCGCTGGCAACGCTGGTGCTGGTACTGCCGAAGCCCCCAAAGAGGCTGAGGTGGAACCAAAAGATGGTGAGCCTGTCGAACCAAAGAAGTAAGAGTAGAGTGGGCGGAGGGTTTTCCTCCGCCCTTAAACTAGACTCCTATGGAAATGCATAAATCTATTAAGGAAGCTTTGGGCTATAGCTCAAAAAAACAAGGCAAAGAGATTCTTAAGGAATGGAAAAAGCGAACAACAAATCTCTGTAAACCATGTTGGGAACTAAAGTATTGTCCGTTTGGTCCTTTGGTTGAACAATTTCCCATGCTTCCAATCCAAAGAACGGAGGCTATCGATCATAATAACTATCTAAAACATAGCCTTGAGACTGGCATTCTTGGGAGTGGAGAACCCCTTGATCCCGTAAGAAAGAAGTGGTTTGCCGAAGAGGTAAAAAAATTTAATCCACTCCACAATCCTGAAAGAATTCCATTGGAGCTGACTGAGGCTTCTTGCAGAGTATTTGGTCATATATGTCCAGTATTTCTTGTTGCCGAACCATTAACAGAAACAAAGAATCGGAGGAAACATAGTCGCCTTATACCAAGAGGTGAAATGCTTAAGGTTATTCGTCGTGATGGACAAATTTGTCAGAGGTGTAATAGGGCTGTTCCGGATAACGAAGTAGAATTTGATCATCTCATTCCGTATTCAAAGGGCGGTCAATCAACGGCAGAAAATCTCAGGTTAGTCCACAAGGACTGCAATCGAAAGAAGGGGGACTCCCTCGAAGAAATATTGCATCCGACACCGATAGAACATTTATTGGAATTGAAAGCAAAGCGTACAAAGAAAAAGTAAAATGTATGACTAGACAGCCACAAAAATTCATCGTTATCTATATCACTCACTCGAGCATAAAAGAGGCTCGGCGGGTAGCCGAAGTGCTCCTCAAGGAACGCCTCATTGCCTGTGTCAATTACTTTCCCATAGAGTCAAGTTATTGGTGGCATGGCAAGGTTGAGACAGGGAAAGAGATTGTTTCACTCGTGAAAACTCGGAAATCCAATTGGTCCAAGGTAAAGAAGGCCGTCGAGGCTATGCATCCGTACGAAACGCCGTGTATCATGAAACTCGAAGTCGAAGCCAACACATCCTACGCCAAGTGGATTCATGATGAGACAAAATAAAAAATCCATTGAGACAGAGTCTTCAATGGATTTGGGGGTGGCGGACGGCGGCGGGCGCGGCGGCGGCCGGGCCAGCGTGCCGACAGGCGGGGCGAAGAGTATCGCATATCTCCTCCTAGGTGATTGAGTAGCCGCTGAGGCCGGAAAGTGTCTTTCGGACGAGTTGTTCGTCCATGTTGTAAATACGGACTTCCTGCTTGCCGAGCTTACTCATAACGGTAAGGAGGATGCTAACACCGTCTTGATTGATTTTGATGCGTTTTCCGGCGTAGCGGATCTGGCCGCCAGCAGTGATGAAGCCGAGAGAGTACTTCCCGCCAGCTTTGACGATGGTATTAACGACCGAGATCACTGCTTCTATGGAGTGGTCATGAGGGCCAACTAAACCCGACCGATCAAGTTTCATGCAAAACTCCTCAAGGTACGTAACAGTTGGCTCAAACCAACTGGAAGGTGAGAAATTCACCAACAGTCAATTGTAGCACAAAATGCCGATTTAATCAAGGGTGGTATAATGGCTTTATAGATATCTAACAAAGCACCTATATGTTGGAAATGCCATCAGCTGAAAAAACGTTGGAGGAGCTAGAGAAACCACGAGAGCCTCTAACTGAGAATGAATTGTTAGAGGGGATTGTGGGTGGAATATTTAATTATAAAGACAAAAAGGATGTTAATGACAAACATGACGAAAATGACGCTCAAGGAATTGCCGCAATCGCTCACGCGAACGTGACTTTCGAAGCGTGTCCATCATTACTCTTGTCGGAGAAAATTGAAAAAGCGGTAGTTCACCGTTTGCAGTATCTGGTCGGTAATGCTCAAGCTAATACAAATAAAAATGAGATTGCATTTCTCGATAAACTTTTTCGTCACATCCAAGACGCAAGACGTCAAACGTCTCAATCACCATCAGTAAACTAATTTTTTTAATTCATGTCCTATGGACAAGGTAAAGATCGAGAACCATAGTTTCACGGGATTCTCATGGTTTGCGGGCTGGCTCTTCACGATTGGATTTCTCAACCTCACCTTTGGCAAGGGTCTCGTGGCGATTCTTCTCTGGCCGTATTTCATTGGTCAGTATGTGAGCGCCGTTGTCGGAAAATAGCCTTCGTTTTCAAAAAAAAGCCCCGCGGGGATGCCGCGAGGCAAAGGGGCAAACGTGGTTGCGGTTGGCGATTACGGCAGTCCTTCGGGAGCGATCGA
>CAZABS010000066.1:0-2885 GCA_964483635.1 uncultured Bdellovibrionales bacterium | reverse complement strand
GCTTGTTTCCAAAAAAGTGCGCTTTCCAGTATGCTAAAATATGGCGGTTGGTTGAGAGATGAACTCTGAACAAATTATGAAAATTGCTTTGGTACATGATTATCTCGTGCAGTATGGAGGAGCAGAGCGGGTGCTCGAGGCCTTTACTGAGATCTGGCCATACGCTCCGATCTATACGCTGATTTATGATAAAGATGCGATGCACGGAGTTTTTGAGGGGAAGCGTATCCACACTTCTTTTTTACAACAGTTTCCTTTCGCTCGGAAGAATCATCGACTGTTTCCACCACTCATGCCAATGGCAATTGAGAGCTTTGATTTTCGGCAATATGACATTGTGCTTTCTGATTCATCGAGTTATGCCAAGGGAATCATCACGGATCCAAAAACGCTGCATCTTTCGTATATCCACACCCCTATGCGGTACGCCTGGGATGATTGTCAGAAATATACTGAGGATTTTGGATTTCCGAAGATCGTGAAAAAACTTGTTCCATTTTTTATGAATCCGATACGACTCTGGGATAAAGTATCAGCTGATCGAGTTGACCAATTTATCGCCAATTCAGACTTTGTTCGGCAACGAATTGCCAAGTATTATCGGAAAGAGTCGAGTGTTGTACATCCTCCGCTCAGTACGAGTCATTTCTTCATCGCCAAGCCAGAAGAACTTAAACCCTATTTTCTTATGGTGGGGAGGCTCATTGCCTACAAGCGACACGACATTGCTATTCAAGCCTTCAATAAACTCGGTCTTTCTCTCAAAATTATTGGTCGTGGGCCAGAGCTTCCGAGACTGAAGAAGCTAGCAGGTCCAACCATTGAATTTCTTGGTCGGGTTCGAGATGAAGATCTCCCGAAATATTACGCTGAGTGTCAAGCCTTTATTTTCCCGCAGGAAGAAGATTTTGGCATAGTAGCCATGGAGGCATTTGCATCTGGACGCCCGGTGATTGCGTACCGGGGAGGGGATATTGTCGAGCACCTTATTGAGGGAAAGATGGGAGAGTTCTTCGATGTACAAACAGCTGAGGCTCTCGAGGGAGCTCTTCGCACATTCACCTCAGGACTGTACGATCCGCAGTTTATTCGGAACCAGGTACTTCGGTTTGACAAAGAGAAATTCAAGGCTACAATAAAGAATCTTGTAGAGAATGCTCTGGCTGCCCATCTTACCCAACAACGTTAGGTACTTCAGAAATACGATTGTATGACTCTTCCGGAATTTATTGCTATATTTCGTCTCAGACGGAAACTCATTCTTACTCTTTTCTTTGGAGTGCTCCTGCTCTCGCTTGCGGTGTATCGGCTTCAACCAAGGTCCTATGATGCATCTCTTCTCCTCTCTATTTCGAGAACCTCTTTGCAAGAAACAGGCGAGTACCGCTATGATCAGTGGTATCGTCTTCAGGCAGATGAACGTTTTGCGGATACCTTGGTACGATATTTCGGAACCGATGAAGCGCATCGGTCGCTAGCACAAGAGGCGGGGCTAGGCCAATCTGATCAATCCTTCTTCTTGCGTCAAAATATCAAGGCCACTAGACTTTCCTCTCAGCTCATCGAAGTTCGTCTCTTGACCAGAACTGAGCGGGGAGCCGAACGTGCTGGTACGGCTGTTGTTACGCTTGCAAACCGATATGCTGAAGAGCTCAATCGTAAACCAAACGATGAGAATTGGTTTGTCGTTATCGGTACCCCGGCGCTTGTTGCGGATGCGAGGCTGAATTGGCAAACCGTGCTTCTCACGGGGGCAATACTCGGGGCTTTGGTTGCTTTTTGGACTGCGCTTTTTGATCATGCTCTCAGTCCCGCAGCTCGCCAAGTACGATTGACCGATCAAAGAGACACCTCCTCATGAAAATAGGTATTGATCTCCGCGCTCTCGCCGCAGGGAAACATACGGGAGTAGAAGAATACGTGGTGGGGTTACTCCAAACCCTTTTTTTGATTGATACGGAAAATGAATATGTCCTTTTCTTTAATGCATGGGGAAATATTGAACCCGACTTCTCTTGGGTACCCAAATCACCAAGGATTACCTGGAAACGTTTTCGAGTTCCGAACAAACTGCTCAATTTGAGTCTCTGGTACTTTCATTATCCGAAGCTTGACCATTTACTCGGGGGGGTAGATCTTTTCTTCATGCCCAATTTAAACTTTGCTGCTTTTTCAAAAAACGTTCGAGTGTTTGTGACGGCTCATGATCTCTCGTTTGAGCTTTTCCCAGAGGCGTTCTCATGGAAACAACGTGTGTGGCATTACCTGGTGAATTTTCGGGGATTGCTTGGCCGCGCCGATGCGGTGATCGCAGTTTCGCACTCAACCGCACTTGATCTTCGAGATCGCTATCACGTTCCACTAGAAAAAATCCACACCATATTAAGTGGAATTTCAAAGCGATTTGTGCCGCTCAGCCGAAACGATCCAAAACTTCTCGATGTTCAAAAAAGGTATCATTTACCATATCGGTTTATTCTTTCACTCGGAACCTTTGAGCCGCGAAAAAATCTTGGGGCGCTCATTAGTGCCTTTGAAGTACTGCAGGCAACAGCCGTCGGAGAACTCTTAAAGTATGAGCTCGTTCTCGCGGGTGCACCGGGTTGGAAATGCGAGGATTTGCTTGAGCGAATTGCACGTTCGCCGGCAAGGGAAAAGATTCACCTAGTTGGTTTTGTGAAAGAAGAAGATAAACCGGCACTGTATGCTCTTGCTACGGTATTTGTTTATCCTTCACTCTATGAGGGATTTGGTTTTCCGCCGCTTGAGGCACTTGCCACTGGTGTTCCCGTTATCGCCTCTCACTCAGCCTCACTTCCTGAGATTATCGGTGAGGCGGGCGTGCTTATTGATCCGTATCGTCCAGATGAACTCCTGATTGCTCT
>CAZABS010000065.1:0-3065 GCA_964483635.1 uncultured Bdellovibrionales bacterium | reverse complement strand
TGAGAGTTTCATATTGTTCTTGATGTATATATCCAACAGCCAAGGCAATATGGAGCTGATTTCTTGCCTCACCAACTGAACCTTTGACTATCTTCAAAAATCGCCTCCTGGGGCGTAAAAAAAGCCCGCTTCCGCGAACTTCCATCTCCATCTTCCAGTGATTGAAGTATACGCTACGCCCGAGTGTTTGTCAACGAGTGCATATCCCATCCGGGCAAATATTTTCACCTTCCTTTTCCCATTTATTATCACCCTTATGCGCGATAGTGTGGTATAGATACGCTATGTGAAGATAGTACAAAGAAGAATGAGAGCCCCCCAGTACTACAGCCCCTAGAGTAAATCAAAGATTTTCTTGAGATGCAGTTCATTATCAATTCGTGACGCCTCAAGTACTCGTACATAAGGGCGGAGTTGAAAATTTTCTATGAGGAAATCGAGTTGATTAGCACAAGGATACGGATAGACAAAGACACTTTTTTGGAACTCATAGAATCCCAATACTTGAAGTTTCCGACGTAGAGTATCCCTAGCTTTTTTATGCCTTTCGGGGATATCCGAAAGCACGACCCGCCACTTTCTATCCCAGCATGCCGGTTTCTCAATACCCATAATCTCATACTGGAATGCAATCGCCTGTTTTTTCCCTCCATTCGTGAGAGTCATGTGAGTCACCCCCGCTGAATCTTCACGAATATCTATGAGGCGAGACTGATAGAGCGAGCGAATAGATTTGTCAATCGTCCGACGATTGATTTCACGCCACGCCCGGGCTGCTACTTTCAAGGATTGAAAATATGTCCGAGATGAATGGGTGAATGACAGCGTCCCAAGTGTCATGAGGAGAATAAGTATTTTTTGTTGATTTGGTCCAATCCCTTTCATGCCCCCTACTCTATCACAACTCTACTCCTTTTGCATCATTATGCGCGATAGCGCGGTATAGATGCACTAATAAATGAGAGGGAGATGTAGAAAATGACAGAATTCAATAATAATCTACGCTATCTCCAATGGACATTTTATCGAAAATTTCTCATTTTTACCCCTTATCCAAGCCTCAAAATAGCCATTTCAGAGCATTGACTTTCATACTATTTTATGCTATAATAGACTGTTGTTAAATTGGGCGGTGCTCAGATAACAACAAGGTGGGTTCGCCCACTTGGGCACCTTGTCAATTGAATAATCGCAATCCCCATTTCGGGGAGAAGGAGATGCTATGGAATGGCTCACAAAGCTACTCAGCGGAAATGGTAGCGTCAACATCATTTCTTTGTACGATATTCTCCAATCCTTCGGAAGGAGCGGGTTCTTTCGCTCCTTCGGTAAGTCATCTGACGCGAAGGCAACTCCCCAGGGTTCGCCAGCTTCCGACAAAAGTATTCAGTCCGATGTCAGTGGTCGTGGATTTGCTGACGAGGTTTTGTTCCTCTTGGCCTTCGTAACCAAGTGGGCAGACAATCATGGCATCCTCCTCGACCGCAAGCTGAGTTGGCGTGATCACGAGGTGTTCCTCGAGATCCTCCGTCGACTCAATGGCTTGGATCGCACCAAGGCTGCCAATCTCCTGACCCATATCATCGGGTTTAAGGGGGCAACCAAAACCGTCAAAGTACCGAAAGGGACTCGGACGGTTGGCAAAGGCCCCAATCAGAAGAAGGAAACGATCTATGCGGAATACCAGGAGGACATCAATCCTTCGGGTGCGCATATCCTCATCTTCTTTGGCGAGATCGGCCCCGACAAGGCGGTCGAACTCCTCATCGAGAGCCACATCCTCGATAACCTCGAGGACAAGGCGACAATTGGGCTCAAGAAGGGAAATATCGAAGCTTCCGCCCTTCAAAAGGCGGGGGATACGAAGCTGCACATCGGCATTGCATTTCACAAACTCGGGTACGATACAGCCCTTCTCAAGAAGGTGTTGGACTCGCCCGCGCTCAAGAAAAAGCGTGCCCAGATCGATGCCGAGGCTGACCCCGTCAAAAAGGCGACGCTCCACGAAGAATACCAAGGTCTGGTCATCAAGAAGACCAAGGCACTCCTCAAGGCGTCGCCGCAAATCGCGAAACCTGGCTGGAGCCGATCAGACTATATCATCTACATCGGGGTGCCGGCGCTCATCGCACTCTTCCTCATCACTCTCGCACTGAACTGAAGGGAGAAGCATATGGCAACAACTCGCGTTTCCGACTGGAGCGGGGTTACTGGCGTTCCCGGCAACCTCACGAGGAAGTACACCAAAGTATACCTTTGCATCCTCGCCTATCTCATCATCCCGATCATCCTCGCCATCCTGTGCAATTTGGCAGGCTGGCAGGAAATGGTTTGGGTGCTCCTCTTCATATCGACGCTCGTGGATCTGTGGGTCATCTTCCACCCCTGGTTCCCAGGTGTCGTCTCAGTTGCCGGTTTTCTCCGTGGTCAACCAGGAGGAGAAGCAGGACTCAGCACCGAGGATGGGGCTGTCAAAGCCTGGGACTGGCTGAAGAAAGCGTATTCGCTGGCAATCGTAACCATTCTCGGGAAGCAGATTGCCCTCGTGGCACTCGTGTTTCTCCCCGTCAGTGGTTTTGGAGGGGTGGCTCTTGCCATCCTCGCCATCGTACTGCTGGTCATCCTCGGAACCGTGCAGTATAGCAAAAAAGCAATCGTCATAAACTGGTTTTGGTACCTCTACATCGCGATCCTCGTCGCGCTGATGGGGTACTGGATCCTCGCTGGGGTATTCTTCCCTGAACTGCGCCACTCGGCAGCGTACTCGGTCGTCACGCGTTCGGAACAGTCGACACGCGACAAACGTGAGGCCTATCTGAAAAGAGAAGCCGAGCGTATCGAGAAGTTGATCGATCGGATGGATGAGAAACTCACCCAAACCGAAAAGGTCGGCAAACTATCAGCCGATGACAGGAAACTCTGGCTCGAAGCGAACGGCAGTTCGTTTGCCGGAAAGTCTACCGATGCCGTCAAAGAGTTGAGCGACAAGGCTGCCTCAAAAGCATCGGGGTTCTCGCTGTGGAAGACTCAGGAAAAGAGTCTCACGCTCTCCGGTGACCTCGGTC
>CAZABS010000064.1:0-3216 GCA_964483635.1 uncultured Bdellovibrionales bacterium | reverse complement strand
CCCTGAAAAATACCTAGCCACTCTACCAGGCTTTTGGTTTCTTGGCAATACCACGATTCCTCTTTGTATTGAGTGTGGAAAGTTTCCGATTGACATTCTCCGGGAGCGACATCCGCACCGGTTCAAATGACATCCGATGAATGGGTGATGGCCCCAGCTTCCGGAGAGCCTCCATGTGTACCTTCGTCCCGTAGCCTTTGTGCTGTGCGAAACCATAGCCTGGGTAGATTGCGTCTGACTCTATGATCATCCGATCCCGGGTTACCTTGGCGATGATGGAGGCGGCTGCAATTGACTTCACGAGAGCATCTCCATCGACGATCGTCTCTTGCTGGAGTGAGAGGTTGGGAATTGTTTGATTCCCGTCCACCAAGAGAAAGAGTTCTTCATCTTTTATTATTCCTAATTCCTGTTTCATAATTCGTCGCAAGTCTGCTACAGCTGCCTTCATCGCGAGAAACGTTGCTTCGAGAATATTCACTCGATCAATCGTCTCTGGACCAATAACACCGACACCTACCCAAAAATGTTGCTCCACAAATTCGAACGCCGTCTCGCGTTGTTTCGGCGAAAGCTTCTTCGAATCTCGCACCAGTTTCCAGAGTGGGTTTTCTTCATCAATATTGAAATCGCGAAGCAGAGTTGCTGCTGCCACTACCGACCCAGCAAGCGGCCCTCGTCCCGCTTCATCAATGCCAACGGGAAAGAGTCCCATCTCATGGAGCGCCGTTTCTCTTTCAAATACTGTTTCAGTCATGGTTTCAGTATAGCGTACCCATATTTTGGATGTTTGCTTCCAAAAAGTTTACTCCTACTTGGAAGCCGGACTTCCAAGTAATAATATGGCTTTTTAAAGCCACTAAATGACCATTGACGCTGGAGTGATTTTTTGGTATAATACTAGGTTGCAAAATTCGTGGCCAAATTTGGCCGTTCCCGTCCGCGTGGGCTGCAACACCCGCGCTTTACCAAGGAGCAAGGCATGATCGATAATCTTTTGTCATATTGGGAAATCTACGTCTTCTTTGCGGTGACCCTGAGCATCATCTTAACTTTGTCCTACAAGTTGGACCGCAGGAGGATGGAGCTTCGTTCGGCATATGCCGAAAACAAGCGGCTGAAATCCATGTTGGGTGTCCCTCTGAGCGAGATCGAGCTCGTCCCGGGCGCGCAGTATGTGCACGTCGAGCCGCCGGAGGGGACGATGTTCATCAAGCGGGTCGGGACGACCGTAAGTGACCCCCTCATCCGAGCCGTTTCTTTCGACGGCTTGAACGCGGGATTAATTGTGTCCAACACCGTCTTTTCGGTCATCGAATCCGAAGACGGAACGCGAATACTCTTCAGCAAGAAAGGAGCAATCGCACCGGCGACGATCAAGACGAACTGATCGCATTATCGTCCTCCCTCCCCCACCTGAAGCCCGCACGTGTAACACGCGTCGCGGGCTTCTACTTTTTTAGAATATTTTGGTTCTATTTTCGACTTTACGTATTGACTTTTTCGATAATAAGTGCTATAAATTATTTTCTTTAATAATCACTCTCACTGATTTTGAACGTCCCCAACCACGTACTCAAGACCATGTTTAAACAAATGGAGCATAAACATGCTTATAAAGATTACCATGAGAACTGACCCAGAATTGTTTGCATTCCTCACGCAGGCTTTTCCGGATGCCAAAATAGTAGATATCTGTATTACTGCCCTCGAGATCCTAGAAAAAGACGGCCCACCCACACGGGCTCCAGATACACTCGAGGATTTTCGGGTCAAGTGTGGACTTTCACCCTACTCTCGGAGAGAAGAACAACTCCCAAAAGGCCAGACAAAACCAGTTGGACTACGCCTCACCGGAGAACACGGGGAGAGATACCTGCGACTACTCGAAAAATATGAAACACCTCGAAAAATGATGCGTGCGGCCTTTTTACAAATGGCCAAGCGAGTGCAGGAACACATCCCGAGTCTGAGACAAATTAGGGCTTGAGAACCGAGCCCCACCTGAAAGGCATACCATGCAAGCTTGGATCTGGACCATCATCGTTGGCGTCGTGGGTGTCATCGCTTGTGCGGTCATCTGGTACCTGAAAGAGCGTCAAATCGACGAGCTTCAGAACGAGACTAACGAGCTTCGGTGGACCCAAGGGACCGCTATCCCGCTGTCGTCACTCAGGAAAAAGACCTGCTCGTACAAGGTTCTCGCGACCATACCATCTCGATCTCGATGCGTCGTCCAAGAGATCGATGGACTCACGAGCGGAGATCCGGTGTTCGTTCGATTGGAACTGACCGACTTTCTGAGCCCGAACGACTACGACGCGGTCCTCGAAAAGGCTAAGGGCTTCAAGTTCTGGCACCACGCCGACAACCCAGGACGATCGTATGCCGTCCTGGCCTAGTCCGCAGTGTTCCCGTTCATCACCCTCCCCCGCCTGCGCGCTCGCCGGCGGGGCTTTTCTTTATAGAAATTTGTCGAAGGGTTTACCATGTCCTTAGAAACCTGGCTTCCAATTGAAAGTCCGGCTTCCAAATTAGACATCCCTTTGAAGCCTTTCAAGTTTCCCGCCCATCTTTTTTTGGCTTAGGTTAGAGATAAAACAATCATATTTGAGTATTGACTTATTCAGGTATTCTTGGTATAACTGAATGTTGCAAAAAATGCACCTTTTCACACACTCGCGGATCCGCAACACCCGCAAACTAGAGGAAGAGCCATGAATTTTGATCTGCATGATACGTTGACGTATCTCATGTTCGTTGGGATCGTACTTCTGATCATTCATCTTTCCGTCAGGTTAGAGACGATCCGAGGGCAGTACAACGAAGCGCTCGAGGCAATCAAGCTACTCGTAGCAGCACGAGGTGAAGTCATCAACATCGATGAGCTTCCCGACGGGTCCTACGATCTTCTTTCGCCTACTCACAACCGGACATTCGATGTCGGGTTCGTGAAGAAGGACGGGTGTGGCGTCATTTATGCGGTCCAACCCTTTTTCAAGAGGCCGGAGCGGCTTGAGCCGTTCTCGGTTCGGCGCACAGAAGCCGGGAAACAGATCGTCGAGTTTTCCAATAAGGAATTCGGGATCGAGACTCTTCCCGATCGCTTTGCCTGATCGGCACTGACGCAGTCGTCCGAGGAATTCTCTTCCTTCCAACCCGAAGCCCGCACGTGTAACACGCGTCGCGGGCTTCTGCTTTTTTTCGAAGATCCTT
>CAZABS010000063.1:0-3490 GCA_964483635.1 uncultured Bdellovibrionales bacterium | reverse complement strand
AGCGAAAGAAATTGCTTTCGAACGGGTCGTCGCAGTTGCTGTAAATCACCTTACCTTTAAAAGTATTTTGGTCATACTCAAGATAAGACTCAACTTCTTTTTGAATATCTGAAAATTGAGTATAAAACTCGTCATTTTTTACCCTCTTAGCATTGGCAAGATTGTTGTTTGCCATAATTATTCTTTCCAATCCTTGATTTGAACTCCACCGCGGATCTTTTTGACCACTACCTTTTGGCGTTCCCTCCCCAGTTACACTCAAAAGCTGTGTAACGGGGTAAACCACCCTTATTTTTTCCAATCCTTTATCATTATTCCACCACGAACACGTTTTACTACTACCATTTGTTTCTCTCTCCATTGTAGTTCTCGAACGAGCTCAATGGGAAGGGTAAGCCCAATACTCCCCCGCCCGAGACGGGTCAAACTCCGCACTTCGCTCTTGTTGGTTTTCCTGCGTGGCATAAGAGAAATAACGTAAGGAATTACGTAATTCCAGTGTAGCGGAAATACCTTTTTTTTCAAGCCATCTATTACCCTATGCCTTCCATCGATTATCAACCCACCATTTCTTGATAAATGGAAGTGAAAGTGTCGAAAGAAGATACCCGCCCGTAGGCACAACGGCCTTGAACCATATATTGGATTCGCCCGTTATCGTGAGCCACGTAGCCGCAACCAGATAGGTCGCCACTGCAATAGCCCCCTTCCGCGTAAAGCTCGTCTCCCATGCCTTCTCGGCTTCCACGCGATCATTCCTCTCTTTGATGGTCGTTATCTCTAGTTCAATATCCATTGATCCATCGTTCTACTCCTTCCAATCCTTAATTTGAACTCCGCCGCGGATTTTTTTGACTACAACCTTTTGGCGTTCGCGCCACCCGAGCTCGCGGACCAGTTCGATGGGAAGGGTAAGCCCAATACTCCCCCGCCCGAGACGGGTCAAACTCCGCACATTACTTTTGTCTGTTTTTCGTCGTGGCATAGGTTTAGCGTTTTTAAATTATTTCGTAAATATGTTTTACCATCTGCGGCAGTATGTTCCAAAATGGAACTAACTGTTTTTTCTTTCAACTCTTCAGAAATGAAGACATTCCGAAGGTGTTTGGTAATGGCTGGTCTCTGTGTTCCAAAAATAGCCGCTATCTGCGCTTGTGTCGCCCAAACCGTTTCACGTCGAAAATCACCTCGAAGCTCAACCGCTCCAGATTTTGCCTGATAGATGATTGCGTTCTTCCTTGGTGCTTTGTTCATATACGTAAGGAATTACGTAATTCCACTCCTTCGCTCTTTGAGGAGATTCGGAAGGGCTCTAGATGCACTTTACGCTCAATATCCCCCTTTTTCAAGCGAGCCCTCCCCTTTTGACATCGAAAAAAGCACCCTTGACAAAACGAGTTCCGCGGCTATATTGGAAGTAATCACCAACAGAAAAGGTTGCCCCTTGAGGTTCCGTCCTCTTGGGGTCTTTTCTTTTTTATGCCTTTATCAAATCCCAATCTTCCAAATTCCCTTTTCAAGAAAGGCTTCGATCGTTTGGCGAGTCGCTTTATTGATAAGATTTGAATGAGAAAGTTTATTCGTCTTTGCGTATTCGACTAGCGTCACGATCTTTTTATTTTCTAAGTACGCCAGTCGTTTATGATAGCTGTTTGTCAGCGCCTTGGCGACGATTTCTTCCATCGTCCCTGTTTTACCCTTCTCATCAAACTCTTTAAAAGCATCGTAATATTTTTTTCGGTCTATGAATTTGATATTGATCGGCACAAACCCCTCACGGATCAAGAGGTAATTATTGAGTACTCGGCCAATGCGACCATTTCCATCAATAAATGGGTGCGTGTATTCAAAAGCCAAATGCAACCGAGCAATCCTTTTGATGATGTGTTCATGAATGTTTGCATTGTATCCTGCCAGCATCTCCTCCATTCTCCCAACTATTTCTTGTGATGCCGGGGCAATGTGACTTCCGACACGCACCCGCTCGTCATTTTTTCTAAACCTGCCTGCTATATCATCTCGGATATTGGAGATGAGCATCTTGTGCAATACCAAAATCACATCAAGCGTGAGCTCTTGTTCTTTCGCTCGCTTATCTATATAGGATACTACCCGTGCCAGATTTTTTGCTTCAAAAATCTCGCGCTCGCTAATGAATCGGTCAAGATCTATTTGAAGAAGGATTTTTTAGGTCTCCTCAAGGGTGAGCGTGCTATTTTCAATAGCATTGGAGTTGTACACCTGTTCAGCAATTTCTGCTTCGCTCACAAGCTGAACAACCGCCTCCTTCCCCAGAGACGCTTTGTAGTACCTCTCTCGAAGCTGGTTTATTTTATTGAAGGCACTCAATACCTTGACCATATACTCCAATTATAGTGTTTTTCACGGTTTTGTCAACATAATCGTGAAAATAACATCATTTTTCGCTATTTTTCACGGTTTTGAAGGAATTACGTAATTCACCTCCTTCGCTCTTTGAGGAGCTTCGGAAGGGCTCTAGATGCACTTTACGCTCAACACTCCCCTTTATCAAGCGGTTTTTCTCTCTTATCTCAGAAACAGCAGGCCAAGGTAGACTATGGCGTGAGACTGACCATCGGTGCTCCTTCACAGTAGGTCTCAAGGCGCTTGAGGGTAAGTTTCACTGGTTTCTCGGATAAGGCAGCCACCAGCTCCTTTTCCAAGGAAAGCGGCGCGTCTTTTAAATACAGCGGATCAGTATACCCCTCTGAAAAAACTTTAGTGCGATCCTGCGGCCTCAGAACGAGCATCCATTGGCGATCAATATAAAAGTAGTCCCAAACGTACCACCCCGACACACTCACATTCCCTGCATACACATTCGTGGAACAATCTTTGCTCAGATCTCCGGAAACGAGCTTCCAGCCGGAAGCCGCCTTGAGCGGTCGATTATCCGTGTCACTCGTAGAAGCAGGGGCACTTGGTAAGCAACCTTTGACATGTTCCGGCGGAAAAAACTCCTGAACATCTTCGCAATAGACCGTGCCGTCCGGAAAAGAAACTATGGATTCCGTCATGAAGAACGGTGTAGTGTGAGTAGGATCTGTTTTTTTCCAATAGAATCCGTGAGCTGCGCCGGTTCCATCCTTGCTCTGATAATCAAGTCGATATGCCATCTGATCCGGTGTCGTCAGTTTCATCGAAGCAAATTTTTCCAGAAAAAAATTTTGGGAATCTTCGGAAACGTCTGCCTGACTTGGGAGCGAAGAGGGCTCAATGTCTGGACTCACCAAATCTGTCACCACGGGAAGCGGCTGCGGGACCGAGGGTCGTAGTGTCGACCATTGATAAACAAAGATGGCTCCGCCAATCGAAACGACTAAGAGAAATAGAAGTGTATTTCTGGTTTTCATATTTTTACCCTACTCCCTCTCCCCCCCCTTTTCAAGCCATTATTGACCCCAGCGGTAGACTTCGATCTCGCCGCGAACCTGGGAATTGGAAACCCGGGAGAAATTCTTTTTGAAGA
>CAZABS010000062.1:0-3555 GCA_964483635.1 uncultured Bdellovibrionales bacterium | reverse complement strand
CGCCGTCCCCGCCAAAATCGGAAATCGCTTTCCTTATAATAAGGGAGGCGATTTTCGTTTTGGTGGGAGACGGAGGAAGCCAACTGCTTGGCTTCCGTCGAGACGAGAAGGGATTTTGCGTCTTGCGCGAAATCCCAAGCCCGGAGGGGTGTCCCGCCGTCCCCGCCAAGAATTAGAGGCTTTCCAAAGGCTATTCTTGTATGGGGGTTGATTTGCTTTAGAATTCTGTCTGGACAAAAATATGAAGAAATAGTAATGTGATAAGTCCAATTTGGACGAACCGCTACTTACCCAGGAGCACATACCATGGAAACTGGAGCCCTTGTCCAGATATCTCATTCCAAGATCATCAGCTATGCTGAGCGCATAATTCCTGTGGTGACGGATTTCATGCAACAGGAATACGGCGGGCATCTCGTAGTCCGCGAGAGGATGCTTGGTAGCACACTGTTGCTCGCGAAGCTTGGCCCTTTGGTAGAAGTCAGCCGAACCATCACTGACAACAGCATGGTGATGAGCGGGCGCATCAAAGCAGCCGAAGATGCTGCCTGGCGAGTCTTTCACTCTTCATCATTGACCAGCTACTACCTCGGTCGGCGCCCCGAGTTCAATCACCGTGCTGGTGCTGTCTGCGGGCACAGCCTGATCTTCAGCTTCTACAGTGTGCATGGTCAGTTTCTGGACGAAGCGGCGATGTTTGTTCTCGCAATCCACCTTCACCAACTGCGTGAGGACGATGCCTTGGCCGTGATCAGCGAAGAACGCAACCCGCACCTTCGCCCGCTCCTCGAAGCGTGCCACTGGACCGAGTAGTCCCTCGGCCAATGAGCCAACGTCGCAGCAGCGACACAGACGGTAGACTCGCAAGGTCTACCGCTTTTTCTTTTCTCAACAATAGTTATATTTTATCCGCGCTTCGCCCCGTATATCCACCAAGGTTCGAGTAACGTATAATGAATTCACGCTTAAAATAGTAACCATCCAAATATGCCCACAATAAACCCCTACATTAACTTCAACGGAAATGCCGAAGAAGCGTTTACGTTTTACAAATCCGTTTTCGGTGGAGAATTCTCTGGTATTACTCGTTTCAAAGACATAGAGAGTGCCGAGTTCCCAGTACCCGAGCAGGAGGCCAATAAAATCATGCGCATTGCTCTCCCTATCGGCCAGAGCGTGCTCATTGCCAATGACATTCCCGAAAGCCTGGGACGAGTCAGCGAAAACGAAAATCGATCCAAGATCGCCATTACAGCAGAAAGCCACGAAGAAGCCGACAGGATTTTCTCCGGACTTTCAGTAGGCGGGACAGTCGAGATGCCGCTGGGAGAAAGTCCCTGGGGTACTTCCTTTGCCATGTTCCGGGATAAGTACGGTATCGAATGGACCGTGGAATTCGCGCCCAAGAAATAAAGAGGTTAACTCTCAAGAGAAAGAAAGACGTATTCTCTCCTCCCCTACACCCCGCCCATGGACAACTTCAGATTCTATAAAAAAGAATATCAAGGAAAGGTTCGCTGGTGGGTCGACATCAAGCCGTGGTTTCTTCCGAAACGCCTGCTCATCATGTACCCTTCGGCCGAGAACTGGCTCGACATCATCGGGAAAGGCAAAGATGAGATCACTATAGAAGTCTCTACTAGCCATTTTCCGGATGCCGAAGCACTCTGGAGACAGGAGTTTTCTGGTATTGTTCGTGGTACTCTCTATGTCGCGAAAACCTATCAAAATACGGAAACGAATCACCCGGTGCTCCTCTGCCCCGTAACGGTGTATGTTTTTGGAAGGTATCCCAAAGTCATTTACTATCGGGTTTTGGAAACGTTGCCATCAAACGCCTAATTGACAGACGAAATACCTACTCGAGGTATCTCACTTCATTCCCCCGTCCCCGCCGTAAATAAATGATCTCGATTGATAATGCGGTCTTTTATTATTTCTCCGGTTTTACTAATCCTCCCTCGCTTCATCTTCTACATCCTCTTGGTCATCGGCATCGTCCTCATTCTCATCGATTTCTGTTTTTCTTTCCTCGTTATCTTCAGTCTCTTCGGAAGATTTCTCCCCAGTCGTTTTCTTTTTCTTCTTTTCCCAGACTTGAATCTCACGAGCTTCAAAATGTTTCCCGGGTTGTTCTTTCCCGATAATTTTTACAGTCGTATCAGGATCAAGCTGTGTTTCTGGAAGCGTGGCATGTTCATAATCTATTTCCCACGTATCTTCCTGAAAATCTTTAAGCTCAAGAGTGGATCCTTCAGTATCGCTACTCATCACAGCTCCGCCAAGAAGCCCATATTCTGGCTGCGACCACTGTTCTTCAACGGAGGGAATAATCTTTCTCAAAACTTCTCGGTGCTGTAGAGTTCCCAGGAAGAAATTCTCAACTGGTTCATCGAGTGGAGAAAGTTCGAGGAGAATCCCAAAGCTCACACTGACACCCACAAAACCGAGTACTAGAAAGGAGTGAAGATACCGGTATCCGTGGGTTGTCCGAACAAACAAGATCACTCCAGCCACGATAAAAACAACCAGTAATACCATCCAGAGAATCGGAAGACTCACGAGCACAGCTTCAGTCCACAGGAGATTGGCACGTTGATACGCCAACCAATCAGTTTCGATAACCACATGAAGAGCAAATCCTGTCACCAGCATCGCCAAAGCTCCAACTGCGAAGATTCCAATCCAAAGTATGGATCGTACAAGCCGAAATCTCCAGGGAGAAACTGGAGTAATGTGCTCTTGAGCTATTCGCTCAAGGATCTTTTCAGAAAGAGTGCTCATATATGTTTAGTACGTCTTAGATATCCTTAATCTTTCAAGGAGGAGTGCTCGTCCTCGCTTGATCAGCGTCGCCACCGTTCCTTTTGGTTTTTTGAGAATATCCATAATTTCTTCATAATCTTTTTCTTCCAAAAAACGGAGAATGAGAACTTCTCGATAATGAAGTGGCAACTCGGCAATAGCCTGCCGGATCGACTCTAAATCCTGCGCGAGAGTCAATTCTGTCTCAAGATTGGTTTCGCTCGCCACGAGCCGCGCGGTTTCCTCAATCGGTAACATGTTGGTTATTGGGTGACTCACCTGCCGCCGAATCGCATCCACGGCTTGATTATGCACCACCCGATAGAGCCAACTCGAAAATTTGAGACTTGGATCAAAATCATTGAGATTACGATAGACTTTAATAAAGGCTTCTTGAAGAATATCTTGTACTTCTTCCTCAGCCCAGCCCGTAAAACGCACCAGGTAGCGCAAAAGCGGAGTTTCATAGCGAGTCATCAGCATCCCAAAAGCGGCACTGTCTTTTTTTGCGTTCTCGAGCAGGTCAATATCACTTGCCTGTTGCCAGGAATCTTTCGGAGGAAGCACTGATTGCGACGCTAACAAAGGCATAAAATACTTTCAAGAACAAGAGAATGACTTTCAAATGCAAACTTATTGTATTTTGTACCGTTTTACTATAGCCGAAACAATAATTACCCTCTATTATATCAGTATATGCCTTCCCCTTATACAAAAACTCGTGTTTGGCTTTCTGTCATCACCGTTTTG
>CAZABS010000061.1:0-3646 GCA_964483635.1 uncultured Bdellovibrionales bacterium | reverse complement strand
AGTCAAATAAAATGGACCGATCGGTTGATCGGCCCCAAGGGTGAAACGCTGTCACTCTTCATATTCTTCTAATTCAGGGCTGATTTCCCTCCCTGCCACAGATCCAGGAGATAGCGCTGAGCCTGTGGTTTGTCATCCTGATCGACCGCATACTGCAGCGCGACGTTTGCCTCTTGCTCGAAATACTTCACGAGGATCCCGAGAAATAATTCGAACCAATACACCACTTCCGGATCCTGGCTCGCAGAATAGTCCGGGTGAAACGGCCCTCGGCACGCGAGGATGACACGCGATCCATCCTTTACTTCCACAAACTGACTGTCGTCCTCCTTGGGATGAGTATGTGCTTCAGCCGAAAACGAGAACTGAAATTCCCGCTGGCCAAGCGACCGTTCACCTTCATACATTTCAAAGGTGACTGGTCCAGCAATAGTGATCCCTTTCTCTGTTTCAACGTCAGTAAAACTGGTGTCGATGGTAAGCAACATGATCCGACCCTCTCTTGTTCGGTGTGTTTTGCTAAACGTCCAGGGTGTTCTCTTCTCGTGATAATCATCACTGGATTGGATCGAGGAGAAAGCGCTCGTCCGAAAGCCTGGTGATGACGCAAGGTATTTCCCGGTCGTCCGGATAAATGATTTCCGATTCTCCAACGGGAATAGCCCTCAGCATTGACTCAAAGATCCTTCCCAGAATCCCCCTCGCCTCCTCTGGAGTGGCACCAGTCGTTTCGCAAAAATCCGGGACACAGTCCTCTACAAACGAATCCAGATCCCATTCGTATGTCATGGTTTTCTCCGCACACTGGAACTGGGTCAAAGATATCCCAAATCTCCCCGATGGGTCAACTCCCGACGTAGAACAAAACCCTTCGTTCAAGAAAAGATTGCGAGTGATCTCAATCATGAATATTTAGAGATCCTTTGCACACTGCTCCATCTTCTCTTTCGCTTCAGTAGAGAGTACGTTCGGGACTTCAAATTTCTTCGTTCCCTCTTGGATTTGAGATAGGTCGAGGTATGAAACATTCTCAGTGTCATCCCAAAGTGTGTCACATATACCCCCAGTTCCAATGACATGATAGCGCAGGATGAGACGATTTCCCTGAGTTGCAAGAAGGAGAATATCTTTCACATCAGCACGATAATCTTTAGGAGAAAGATTTTTGTCATTTTCCTCGTAGAGAAGTGTCACTTCTTTTTTGGCGAGATCCATAAGATAGATACGGTTAGAGAATCCGGCCCACCCTTCACTTCGTTCATTGGCCGAAGACCCGACGTAGTACACTCCTGGCCTTCCCGGAACAGGCACGACTGAAAGTTCACCATCACTCCAAGTATCTTTGTTGATTGACAGTGATTTCATCAAAGAAGCAGGGATCGGTTCTGCGGGAGCAGATTCAGCACCAATGTCCCAGGCGTGCATCATTCCGCTTTCGCGGTCAACCACATAACTTGCACCGAGCATAGGCGTATCTTCCGAAAGAGAATTCGGTGGTGTGCTCACAGAAGTACTCAATGGAGCAGAGACTCCTGGTTTCAGGGCACTCAGAGTGGCTTCCTTCTCCCACTGATCCTGAAATTCCATGATGTTAAGCAATACGACAAAAGTAAAAACGGCTGCAAAGATTCCAGATCCAATCCACAAAAATTTACGCGTAATTTTTACCATATATTTATTCTTAGGATATCATAAGAGACTCCCCGATGGGTCAACTCCCGTTGTTGGCAAACGCGGTGGTAAAAAGAAGAGCGCCACACCTGTCAGGTCAGCGCCCAAGTTCATTCCTTCAACGAAACGGTCTCGTCAGCCGAATGGCCAGTGCTCGAGGTCAAATTCCTCAATGGACTGAAGACGGTAGTACCGGCGGTTGTTGTCCTTGAAATGCCCCAATGGAGCATTCGTATTCCAGTGCTCTGGCCAATCCTTCGCTGGCGTGAGATGGAGTTCCGCCGCAACGGTTTCCACACTCTCGCCCACTCGGAACCCCCACACGAGCCAGCGATCCTCTTTGCCACGGCCCCCGTAGGAACCAAAGTACTTTTGTATCAATACATGCATACCAAGTCCCTCCTGGTTGGACAGCAAAAAAAGGTACAGAAAGACACTCTACTCTATCCTCCCCGGCGAGTCAATCACCAACACTGTCAAACACGAGAACAAATAAAATGGACCGATCGGTTGATCGGCCCCAAGGGGAAAACGGTGTTCCCTGAATACACGCTCATGTTTTGAGATCGAGAATTTCGATACACATGCCGTGCGCCTTGGCATGATGTTGATAGCAGCACGATACCGGGACGACTGTACCGCAGACGTTCACGATCGTCCAATCGTCGATGTACGGCTCCTGGCAGCCCTTCATCTGGCAAAGCGGATCCCGCACGAAGCCGCGCGGCGGCACGAGGCAACGAAAGTATCCGTTGCGGCCAAACAGCTGGTCGGCTCGGGAGACGATCGGCCAATCAGGGAGAATCTGGATATCTTCGGGGTTAAACCGAACCAGATAACCTTCCCTTTCGCGCGAAAGCGCTGCCCGCTGGTCTCCAGCAAAGAGGACGCCGATGGGTCCGTCTTCATCGCCGTCGTGGACGATTTCGACGATTTGCCCCACATGATCGTACCACCCTCCCCTGAAGATACTGCGCGCAATCATCCCGACACGAATGCGAGTCGCTATTTCTGGCCACAGCTCAAGCTGTTTCATCACTCACTCCTCTCTGTGTGATTTTGCGGGAAAACGGAAGGAACGAAAGGCTACTCTATCGAAATCTCCCCCGCGAGTCAAATAGTACCTTGGATTGACAAAGTCACCTGAATCTGCAAAAGTCCTAGTGGGTAATTCCACCCAAACCTTTCGGAGTCCACGGGCTCAATCGAAAGGGGTTAGGATGTACGCATCCCAAACGGAGACAAGCCCATGAACAACCCGACTGAAAGCAGTCCCACCGTACCCGCACCCCGTACCGCAGTTGAAGGCTTTCGCGCAGCTCTCATTCGCCGCTGCCAATCCAGAAAGTGTGTGGACGAGGAGTGCGCAACGCTCGCAGAAGAACTGATCGAAGAAGTCTTCCAGACCCCCTCGGGTGACATCGACGCCGGGCACCGATCTGTCCGGGTTGGTAACTACGCCATGGGAATTCTCGAGGATCCCTTCTGGAAGAGTGTTCCGAAGCAAAGGAGCAGCCCACACCTCCCAGTAGCGTTTCCCAAGACCAAGGGCGTGCTCGTCCAAGCTGTCCTCGATGGCTGGGAGAATGCCTTCAATACACATGGTGATTTCAGGAAAGTCCAAATCGGATTCGCACACTTCGTGGCAACGCACTTCGCGTCGATGTTGATATCAGAAGAGCGCAACATGGCTCTTTCGAAACTTCGCGAGCATCTCAGAGATATCAACCCACCCGTCGGTTGGTGGCTCGTCTGCGGCTTCATCGAACAGTCACAACCACTCGATGATCCCGAAGTGATTCGAATCATCGGCCGTTCGTTCGGGCACTTTGCCAGGCAGCGCAACCTCCTTATCGCCGTCCACGCCATCCTGGAGAAGGATCCACAACTCAAGGACGTGCCCATGCATCACTAAGGACACGTTCGAAATACCCTTTCCGCCCTGCGCAAGCTCGGCGGTTTTTTTATCTCAATT
>CAZABS010000060.1:0-3667 GCA_964483635.1 uncultured Bdellovibrionales bacterium | reverse complement strand
TATATTTTGATCCTGACACTCGGTGCGATTTCGGCGTTCGCATTTGTGTATTATTACCAGAATGGTCTCGGGCTTGCCTACAATGATGCTCGCTCGCATCTCGATATCGGCCGGCGTGTCGTGGAGGGTCTCAATACTGGATTTGCTCAGCTCGGTTCGGTGTGGCTCCCGCTCACGCATCTCCTCATGGGGGCTACTATCTGGGATGACTTTATGTGGCACTCAGGACTCGCTGGAGCCCTCTGGTCCATGCTTTCATTTGTGGCGACTGGAACCCTCATATATTTGTACCTCCGTGAGCTTGGAGTAGGACTCCTCGGACGTTTTGTGGGCGTTTCGCTTTTTGCTGCCAATCTCAATTCACTGTATCTCCAGTCGACGGCGATGACGGAACTCGTGCTCCTCTCTACTATGACGGCGGGAGCCTACTTCCTCCTCCGCTGGTATCAGACAGAGAACACGCTCCACCTCATCTACACGGCCTTCTTCATCATGCTCTCGACTCTGGTGCGCTACGATGGTTGGTTCCTCTTTTTCTTCGCGACGCTCCTCATGAGCATTTTCATTTTCCGTAAATCGGGTTACTGGCACGCCGAGGGGATCTTCATTTTCTTCTGCACCCTCGCTGGGTTTGGGGTATTCCTCTGGCTCTTGTGGAACGCCCTCATTTTCAAAGATCCTCTCTATTTTGCCTTCGGTCCTTACTCGGCGCATGCCCAGCAGGACCAGCTCAACAGTGCCGGAGTGCTCCCCACTAAAGGGGACTGGCTCTTTTCCCTCCGGATGTACATGTATGCCATGGTCTATAATGTGGGAGCGTTTAGTGTCCTCCTCGGAGTCTTTGGAATGGTCGCGCTCTGGTTTGATCGAGTGGTGAAGAGTCCACTCCGCCAGGCGAGTGTGGTGCTCATCGCACCGTTTCTCTTCAATATTCTCGCGCTCTACCTGGGGCATTCCGTGCTCTACATCCAGGGAGTTTCGGGTGACACCTGGTTCAATGTTCGTTATGGGATCATGATGCTTCCATCGGTGGCCATCTATGTGGGGTACCTCGTGCACAAGATGGTGCGCCTCAGACTGGTGCTTATTGGACTTCTGGCATTCGTTACCTTTTTCCATTTCTCGAGTGCGGATGCGGTAACGGTGGATGATGCCCTCGTTGGATCGAGTCAGAAAAACGTCACCGAAATTTCCACCTGGCTTCGGGAGCACGCTGGACCCGAAAAAGGATTTATACTGATATCAGCTGCTTCACACGACTCGATTATTTTTTCTTCGGGGCTTCCCATGAAACGGTTCATCCACGAAGGAACCGGCACGTACTACGATGCGGCGATCGAGTATCCGGATCACTGGGCACGCTATATCGTGGTGCGCAGTTATTCAAATGATGACTCGACCTGGCGGCTGGTGCACGACAATCCTGGCTTCGTGAAGTACGAGCTCGTCGATCACTATCCTTTTGCGGATATCTACCAGCTCCGTGATGAATATCTTGGTGAGCTCAATACCGAGGCCATCCTGAATCCAAAACTTCCGGTTAATCGCCGGCCATAATCATGCGTACGGCTGCATTTCTCCTCATAGCTTCTGGTCTCATTCTCCTCGCGAGTCTTTTTTGGGTGCGTTCCGCCTACCCGCGTTCGAATATCTATTATGCTGAGCCGGCCTCTACCGGACTGTGGCGGTTTCAGTCTATTGATACGATGAAGGTTTCCCGTGACCAAGCCCGTGAATACCTGAATGACCCACGTTTTGATAGCGTGATTGATCGCCAGATTGAGGCGATTGCCGAGACGGGGGCAACCCACGTCGCGCTTGCTACTCCCTACGATGAAGAATTTGTGCCCTTTCTTACTCGATGGGTGAAGAGTGCTCGTTCGCAGGGACTGTCAGTATGGTTTCGCGGGAATTTCTCGGGTTGGGAGGGTTGGTTTGGGTATCCGCGTATCACTCGTGACGAGCACCTCCGGAAAACGAGTGAATTTATCCTCGCTCACCCGGATCTCTTCGCGGATGGCGATGCATTGAGTGCGTGCCCTGAATGTGAAAATGGTGGACCCGGAGATCCGCGCAAAACAGGCGATGTGGTGGCGTACCGAAATTTCTTGATTGCCGAATATTCGGCGATGGAGGAAGCCTTTCGGAAGATTGATCGCCGAGTCACCACCAATTATTTTTCGATGAATGGTGATGTGGCGCGGCTCGTCATGGACAAACAAACCACCAAAGCACTGGGGGGAGTGGTTACCATTGATCATTATGTGAAGACGCCCAAGGAACTTGCAGCGGATATTCGTGAGATTGCCAAACTTTCGGGTGGTAAAGTGATGCTCGGAGAATTCGGGGCACCCATCCCAGATATACACGGAAAACAGAGTCCGGCCGAACAGGCCAAATGGATTGAGGGGGCGCTGACGGAATTGGCCAAGGTTCACGAGCTCATCGGTGTGAATTATTGGCTCTCCGTGGGAGGCTCGACCGCGCTCTGGTCTGATGCGGGTGCTGCGAGCCCAGCGGTACTTCCACTTTCAAAAGTTTTTCAGTCGCGAATATTTTTCGGACGAATCTTCGATGATCTCGGACGAGCCGTTCCAGAGGCAGAGGTGCAGATTCGTGATCGGGTAACCAAGACCAATGAGGATGGGTATTTCGAATTAGCACTTCCAAATCCAGGCGCTGAAGACGTTCTCTCGGTTACCAAAACGGGCTATATCGAAAAGATGCTCTCACTCAAGATGGGGAATATCCGTGAAGTGATTCTCGAAAAACAGGACAAATCACTCCTCGAATCCCTCGCTGCTTTCTGGAAACGCGCCCTCGGGGAGCTCTAGGCCTACCTCTTGACGAAGCATCCTCTTCGTGCAATAATATGGCGTTGCGGACGTCGCAACTTTTCCCTCTGAAAGGGGAAGCATATGCAATTTACCATCGCAGGCTTCGAGGACCTCACGTCCCCGTTCGACCTCGTCCAGCGCATCCTGGCCGCTAAGGCTTTCGCGGATGCACCGTCGAAAGATGTGGCCGAGGGCGACAGCGTCCTCGGCGTCATGACGGATGAGGAGAAGGCCATCTTCTCCGCGAACAAGTACACGATAGATCATCTCGGCGAGCTCGTTCTCAGGCTCCGCGAGATCACACAGCGAGGAGAGAACACGTCGCCCGATGGCCCGTCGATACTCAGCCTGTGCGAGCAGACGGAGAAGTGGATCGAGGTTCTCAGGAACCTTCTCTGGACGACCATCGCAACTCGCTTCGCCGAGCAGCTCCAGGCGGCCGAGTCGGATAACATCGGAATCCGCTCCGGCTTCCAGGTCGTGCTGAAGGAGGAAGATGAGGTCAATGTCGGCGCGCTTTTCAATGACTTGAATGCAATGCTCGGCGGCGCGGACATCTCGGTCGGTATCGAAGAACACCACTGCACCGAGTGCCAGCACTACGACGGGTGCAGCCTCCCGTTCAAGATTTCGCGCGAAGCGCCGGCGACCAACCCGACGGCTCCCTAGCGGAGCCTACGACACAAGAAGAGCGTCAACAAGACGCCGGCCGGAATCTCGGCCAGAAAGCTCCGACTTTGATGTGCGGGGCTTTTGATTTTTTTAATGCTGAGCGGAGTCTCGACAGCTTGGGAAAATTTGCTATACTTTGGAGTCCTTCTAGAATGTTA
>CAZABS010000059.1:0-3724 GCA_964483635.1 uncultured Bdellovibrionales bacterium | reverse complement strand
CTTAAGGCAATGACCTTACTTACGGTTCGGGCGTGGAGGGAGATTTCGGATACCCCCTTCCTCCACTTCTTCCGGCGCGGCTTGCACACCCGCGCCGGCCTTTTTTTTCAGAAAAGAAAACGGCTCCGACGATGTTACCATCGGAGCCGCTCACGAGCCTTCGGTTTCGGGCGTCGCTAGGAGAGCAAAGAACGCGGAGCACGGAGCACTTCGGGGAGAGAACCATTCCCATTCCTCGGTTCTCCCAGAAATGAGGATGCGAGCTCCTCCGGTACTCCATCGAACAAAGCCTCGCCACCTGACTCCAGTGAGAGCTCGGCCAAGACCACCGCGCCGAGAGAGCGTACCGCTGCGGCGCTCGGCACCGCGGCAGCCGCGATCGCCTCGGCAAAGCGGAGCTGCAGGCTGCTCTCGAGCATCTCGTAGAGGAGATCGCTCCACTCCTCGAGGAAACGGAGCTCGGCGACTGACGTGCGGGCATCTTCGGCGGCGACATCGGCTCCACCGCAGAGAACTCCCTGATGCCGAATGATCGTCTCCGACACGAGCTGATAGGCCGTGAGGAGTACCTGATCCTCTGGGAGGAGCTTCCCGATCACGACTTCATGCTCATGCACCGGCTCCATCTCCGAGGAGACTTCGGGCTTGAAACGCCGCACCCGGTTGAGCAGCGTCATGAGCGATCGGACAGCGCCGACACCATCAATATATAAGTGCATGGATTCCCCTTTCGATCACTTTGTTGCGGATGCAACGTCACAGTATGGCACGACTCTCTCTTTCTATCAAGCGCCAGGCTCCTGAAAGCGTACTATCCCTTTGACCTTAGAGCTTCCTCCAAATGAAAACCGCATCGATCGTTCTTTTTTTATCAAGCGATATTGACCAAATATATCATATATGATACAATTAGCTCATAATAATGATATAAATAAAATTGTATGGAAACCCACGGGCTGAGCAAGCGCCAGGATGCCATCATAGCTTTCATTGGGGAAAAAACGACTGCTGCCACTGGTCAGATCGTCGAACATATTCAAAAAGTATCTGATGATGTCACCCGAATCACTATCTCAAGAGATTTGGAGAAACTCCTCCTCTTGGGACTACTCGAGCGAAAGGGCGCCGGAAGAAGTGCCTACTACCAATTCTCTCCTCAGTATTCGGCCATCAGAGCGGTGGATATCGAAGCCTACTTTGCCGTGGACACAGACAAACGGAATATTTTGGAGAAATTCAATTTTTCGGTTTTCAATCAAATGCAGAATATCTTTACTGATGGAGAAAAGAGGCAATTAGCAGAGCTCCAAGCAATCTACCAGAAAAAAATACGAGCGATTCCTGTTGATGCTCTCAAAAAAGAAATGGAGCGTCTCAATATTGACTTCAGCTGGAAGTCTTCCAAGATCGAAGGAAATACGTATAGCCTCCTCCAAACAGAACAACTCATCTTAAATCAGAGAGAAGCCGATGGACACGCCAAGGAAGAGGCCACGATGATTCTGAATCATAAGCAAGCCCTTGAATATATCCTCGAGAATAAAGAGGATTTTCACTCGATATCTGTGCGGAAAATTGAAAATATCCACACACTCCTCATGAATGGATTGGGAGTGACCGGAGGCCTACGAAAAACTCTGGTCAGAATTACGGGAACGAAGTATGCCCCCTTGGAGAATGAGTTTCAGATACGAGAAGCTCTTGAAAGAACCTGCGCATGGGTAAATCAAAAGACGGATATCTTTGAAAAAGCCATCCTCTTGATGCTCCTGATCGCGTATATTCAACCATTTGTCGATGGAAATAAACGCACCAGTCGCATCTCGGGGAATGCTCTCTTACAGTCCTATGATGCCTGTCCGTTGTCGTATCGCAGCATGGATGAAATCGAGTACAAAAAAGCAGTTATCCTCTTTTATGAACAGAACAATCTCTCCTTTTTCAAGACATTGTTTTTGAAACAGTTTGAATTTGCAGTTGAAAATTATTTCGGGTAAGGAGACTCCATTTCCCAAATGAAAACCGCCTCCCTCCGGTTTCCGGAAGGGGGCGGCTGAGAATGCGGATGTTGGTTCCCCGATCGCTCGAGATACCGCCGACGAGTTTTCAGTGGATGCGAGATGAAATCTCCTCGGGAATCGGAGACTCTGGTTCGGCGTCGATGAGGATGAATATCGGAGCATCCTTCTCCTTGAGCGCCTTCCGCTTGACGATAGAAAACCCTGAGCGGACGGACAAGTACAGAAGACCTTGACCCGAGAAGAACAGCTCAGCGAACCGAGACATGATGGCCACCGACAGATAGGTGGATAGCGCCTGACTCCAGGAATTGATGAGGCCAATTCGACGACTGTGCAGAGGCAAATTGGCGCCTTCGGTGCTCCCGGCATGGTAGCGCTCGACGAGCTGACGGCACTCCTCTCGCACGAGACTGAACGCGATGTAGACCGGCCTCTCATCAGCCGTCAATTCACCGATGACCTCTTCACCAGCCTGAATGGGTTCTTTCGATCCAGTGAATTGGCCCTGATGTTGCCCGACAATCCTGACGAGCTCGATCGGGGACGTCGCAGCGGGTAGCCCAGCAATGGAAATGTACATCACCCCTCCTTCCACGTATGGATGTTGCATGGCTTGCAACACACCATCATTACATAGGTACCCCCCTCGTATCAAGAGCCTCCGATTGTTCCAAACGAAAACCGCCTCCCTCCGGTTTCCGGAAGGGGGCGGCTACTTGAGATGTGCGTTGGCGACTTCGGTGAAACGCTCTCGTTCTTCGGGTGTAAAAGTCACCGGGAAAAAGTACCGCTTCTCGGTTGGCCGCGGAAGAAACATCAGCCGGTGGCAGACGATGTTGCCTTGTCTGGTTTTTTTCTCCGTGAAGCGGATCACGAAATCCTGGTCGCATGTTCCACGTTCGACTTCCCAGAGATTGATCACCTCGATGGTTCGTCCTTCAAAGGGCACGAACGATATATCAGTGACAATACCAATGCGATCGGGTCGTTCTGTTTCTTTCCCCATGCCGTGGAGCCAGGAGCAGCGATACTCGCGGCAGCACTGCGGCCGATCTTGGTAAATCCAGCAGCCGACATACTCACCGCTCGGCCGACAGTAACGACACCAGACTCCTGACCAGGACTTTACCGCTTTGACCGTATGCGTCTTGCAACAAGCGGTACAGCCACCACAGCTCCGACCAACAGGTAATGAGGTCACAGTGATACCCCCAGAAGTTCCCCGAGGAGCTTGTGGTCAATCAGTTGCTCACCCGGCGGAAGAAACGTCACAATTTCGATGTCACGCGAAAAAAGTGGCTGGACATCAGCGCTATTTCCTCGGATATTGGCTACACTTTGTGCCGTGATCATCGTCGATGCAATCGGGACAGTATATCCTCGCTCCAAACTCACCTCCCATGTCGCTCCCCTCAAGGGAAAACGTGTATCACGCAGGAGCCAGGCGAAATTCAGAATCAGGAGTTCGCCGCGAAGCGCGCTCTGTTTTACTTCCCCAACAAAGCGATACGCCGGTTTCCCCCAGCGCTTGAGCTCGACTTGGCAACCGTGCAGAAACCGAAGCAGCTCTGGTATGAGCGGCATGACGATGCAGGCTGTGTTCATAGTTTCTCTCCTCTCGTTTTTGCAAAGGACACACCTCTCAGAATAACATTCTAGAAGGACTCCAAAGTATAGCAAATTTTCCCAAGCTGTCGAGACTC
>CAZABS010000058.1:0-3800 GCA_964483635.1 uncultured Bdellovibrionales bacterium | reverse complement strand
CAGCCATATGCAAAAAAGAGAGGATTTTACATCTTCTTTTTTTGTATCCATTACTATGAATTTTGAAAATCCAACTCCCACCACCGAAAATGAATCACGGTTTCCATTATTAGATGAAATAGAGGCAAAAATTGAACAATTGTGTGGTGATGAAAACCCAGAAATAGTAAGGACGCTGGAAGATGAAAATGGTGTTTATCTTTATGAAGTCGTCACCCAAGATGACAAAGGCGATGCCTCCCTTTTTTCATACAGACGGTCAGGTAACTATCAAGAAACAAAGGCAACCGAGACGCAAGTCGACGTGGCCTATTTCGTGGGTCCAGTTGAAGATGGTATGTGTGTAGGAGGAGATGTATTGTCTTGTTACGATGAAAGCTCTAACGAATGGATTGATACTAAATAAGTTCCAGTATCATCCCATAACTCAGCCAGCTTTCACCAAGGCTGAGCCGTCGCCGCTCATTTTGTAGGTTTTTCGTACCCAAAATTTACCTCTCCGTCCTCGACTACATGGATTGGTGTGCTATGATTGCAGGGCAAACGTAATTCTACCCGTATGAACATCTCGGTTATACTCGTAGGAATTATCTTGGCCCTTCTCGTTGGGTTAGCTGTTGAAGTAAACTTGTTTCGAGAAAATACAGCACCCACTGATCAAAATACTCCATCGCAAGACTCAGCATCAACTCCTGAGACTCCTGAACAACCGCTGGTCGTCAATCCAGTCTCGCTTCCCATGCTCATGGAGAAAAACTTCGACGGACGAAACTTACAACTTGGTAAGATTCTCGACGATAACACTGCTTATACTCGTTATTTCATCACGTATCAAAGCGGAGAATTGACAATTTCGGGCATTCTTAATATCCCCAAAGGAGTTCCACCTGAAGGGGGTTGGCCGGTACTTTTTCTGAATCATGGCCACATTGACACTTCGATATATACCAATGGTCGAGGTTTACGACGAGAACAAGATGCTCTGGCGAGGCAAGGGTTCGCTATCCTCCACTCTGATTATCGGAATCATGCGCAATCAGATAAGGATCCGGCAACGGAAACAAATCTCCGTTTAGGATACATCGAAGATGTAATCAACGCAGTCTATGCCGTACAGAATTCTGCCCTCACCACTCTAAGCAAAGACCGTTTTGGCATGCTGGGGCATTCGATGGGAGGGGGAATTGCACAGGCTGTACTGGTGACACAGCCAAATCTCATCCGCGCCTTCATTCTTTATGCTCCAGTCTCAAGTAATGCCGTGGACAGTTATAATCGGTGGACTTCACAGAATCCTTCACTGAGTGAACTCATACGATCGACACATGGCTCTCCTCAAGAACAGCCACAATTTTGGAAAAATATTTCCCCGAGAACTTTCTTCACGCGAGTTGATGATCCGGTGATGATTTTTCATGGCACCGCTGATGAAAGTTGTGATATCGCATGGTCTCGAGAAACAAAAGACGCTCTCGTTCATGAGGATAAGGACGTCACTCTTGTTGAATATCCCGGCGAGGCACATGAATTTGGGCCGGCTCACACGGATTTTATGCGCCAGAGTGCCCAATTTTTCAAGAGTCATCTGTGAAAAGCAAGGCAGGACATGTAAATGGGATTCACGAAAAACCCGAGAGGTACTATACTAATAGGGTAATACCTAATGAACGGCTATGGCCATAAAGAAAGAAAGTCAGAAGAAAATAGCAGTCGGTGTCGGAGTTGCAAGTGTCGCTGCCGCAGCGGCTGCCGCGGGATATTATTTTTTTGGTGCCAAGAATGCGAGTGCACATCGACGGAAAGCTGTTGCCTGGGCAAGTAATCTCAAAAAAGATGTTGTTACCCAAGCCAAGAAACTGAAGAAGCTTGATGAAAAAGCCATCAAGGCCGTAGTAACACAGGCATCAAAGGTGTACGAGACCGTAAAAGCAGTTGAGAAAAAGGAAGTTGCAGCCGCCGCCAAAGAACTCAAGGCTCATTGGCGAGAAATTCAGAAAGAAGCGACAAGCGCTCCAAAGAAAGTTGCTCGAGTGGTGAAAGCAACCAAGCAAGCCGTGACCAAGAAAGCGAGTCGGGTTATCCGAAAAAAATAGTGCCCGTTTCAACACACAAAAAATCCCTTGCCAAAAGCAGGGGATTTTTGTAACAACGTGAGAATCTACGCAGCCGACTGCCCATGTTCAAGAATATATCGGTAGTATTTCTTATCTTCTTCACCAATATGATGCACCAACCATTGACCAAGAAAGTTTTCCAAAGCAATGAGTGACTCAGCGGTAGGATGTGCAGCATCAATCTTTCCTTTGAGTTCAACGTAGTGTTCGATAAAACTTTGGTGCAGAGCTTTGTGTTCTTTGACCGCAGGGTATCCGTGAGAAATCATGTATGCTTCCTCAAAAGAAAAGTGCTCTGAAATATATTGATCCAAAAATGTGATGACTTCCCGCACTCTGTCCGGACGAGGATGTTCATCGAGTACCGTCTCTAAAAGTTCGCTCGTCTCTCGAAAAAGCCCCTGGTGTTGCGCATCAATAACACCATCTCCCACCGAAAGCTCTGCGGTCCACACAAATTGCATATGACTCTCATTAATGTATTACGAAACACTCGAGGCTTCTTCTCCCTCATCTATTGTAGCTTTCTTCACAGAAAGAGCAACACTTTCTTTATCAATTTTTTTCGTTGCTTCGATCGCCGCCTGAGCCGGAGAGGGGAGGAGGGGGAGGAGGTTTTTCAGAGCAACCCCATCAACCTTCAATACCTCTTCCCACTTATCAAGGGGTTCCAAAATAGCGCGCAGCTTGGCCTCATCATAGGCATACGTTTTACGCAGAGTTTTCCCGATAATACCCTGAGCATCAAATACCCGTTCAACTCCTTCTTGACCCATATAGGTAAGAATGGTTGCTTGGAGCTCGGCGAGACGACTTTTCTCAGAAGTCAGTTTTGATTTGAGCTCGAGATATTCGGAAATAGCTTTTTTGACATCTTCCGTTTCGAGTTTCCGTGTCTCTTGAAATTTATGTTTCCAGAGCGGACAAATAGACTGGTACCCACACCAATCACACAGGGGTGAGAGAATGGGATCAAATTTCCCGGCTTCGATATCAGCAATGACCGAAAGAAAGAGGGGATCAAGCTCGGAGAGCTGCTCTTTGGTTCGCTTCGAAGAGAGCTTCACTCCGTGCTTCAGATAATAGAGCGATACGGTGATAGAATCGAGGCGCTCGATTTCTTTCGGATAGCGATGGAGAAATGCCTTGAGATAAATGGAAAGCTGGAGATCGTGATCTACCTTCTCTTGTGAAGGCATTTTTTTCGTCGTCTTATAGTCAATAATTTCGTAACCATCCTTCGTCCGATCAATCCGATCGATTATTCCAGACACCACGTGTTTTCCTACTGTCTCATCACCAATCTCCAGTGAAAATCGACTTTCGAGATCAACTATCGTGGCAAGGCTCGGATCATTGGTTTCATAGTATCGCTGGATCATTTGCACTCCCTGAGCAAAAGCACTGCGCTCTTCGAGTTCATTTTCCCACACCTCGGTATTCCAATTTTTCGAAAAAAAATCGAGTGCTTGTACCACACTCGGTGCCACGATAGCCGGATCATGAATAAACTTCATCGTGGCGTGAACGAGCGTGCCAAACACCGCTTCTTTGGATTTCGGTTCCTTGATTTTATCAATTTCCCGAAATTTATATTTGAGCGGACAGTTCTTATAGGTTTCCAAACTGGAATACGAGAGTCGCATAGCTCTATTCTACCTTTCTTTCGCAGTATTGACAATATGT
>CAZABS010000057.1:0-3902 GCA_964483635.1 uncultured Bdellovibrionales bacterium | reverse complement strand
ACGGGAACCCTCGACCGTTGACTGAAAAAAGAAGCACAAGCTTTGGTGGGTGCGGGGGGAATCGAACCCTCGACCGTTGGCTTAAAAGGCCACTGCTCTACCGACTGAGCTACGCACCCATATTTTGAGGGAAAAACAAAACACTAGCATTGTACCAAAAAACAGCCTTTGGTCAATGAATTTGCACGCCTCGCGGCCGGATCACTTCCTTTCCGACGAATGGCTGCAAGATTTTTGGAATACGCACGCTTCCATCAGCTTCTTGATAATTTTCAAGCAGCGCAATGAAAATTCGTGGGCTTGGAAGCGCGGTATTATTCAGCATGTACACAAATTTGCGCTCACCGGTTGCCGCATCTGTATATTTCACGTTGAGCCGACGAGCCTGCCAGTCCAGGAAATTGGACGCTGAGCCTGTTTCTCCATACCGATTCATCCCTGGCATCCAAGCCTCAAGATCAAAAGCACGATATTTCCCAGCACTCATATCACCGGTACAAATCTGGAGTTTCCGATACGGCAGTCCAAGTTCTCGGTGCATTTCCTCTGAAATTCCAATCATCTCTTCCTGAAGCTGGTCAACCTGACCGAGATCAGCAGGTGCCAAAACCACCTGTTCCACTTTCATGAACTCATGCACCCGGTACATTCCTTTCGTGTCCTTGCCATACGCACCAATCTCACTTCGATAGCATTGACTAAAACCAGCCATTTTCAGAGGGAGGCTGGCACCCTCAAGCACCTCACCCGCGTAATATGCCAAGAGCGACGGCTCAGCCGTTCCCACGAGAAACTTCTCTTCTTTGGAAACACTTCCATCAGATTCCTTGTCACTCGTGGCCACTTTATAAATTTCATCAACATTGCCATCATATTCTCTTCCCTTAAAATACCCACTCCCAAACAGCGGAAAAGATTTTACCAGCGTTGGAGGAATCATTGGCGAATATCCCTTCTCCACCATTTTTTGAAGGGCATAGAGCATCACCCCCATCACCAGCATCACTCCCTCATTTTTGACATAATATCCCCGATAGCCACCAACCTTCGCTCCCCGCTCTAAATCAAGGATATCGAGAGATTTTCCGAGCTCAATATGCGTCTTTGGGGTAAATTCAAAAACTCTCGGCTCTCCCCAAGTTGCCACCGTCTGATTTTCAGCATCACTTTTCCCAATCGGTGTATCCGAAGAAACAATATTTGGCACCTTGGCCATGAGCTCAGCAAATTCTTCTTTGAGCGTATTGAGTGCGGGTTCTTTCACTGCAAGCTTCTCCTTTATTTCCTTCCCCGTAGATATAATTGATGCTCGCTCCTCTGGGGTTTTGGCTCCCGCGATTAAATCATTTACATCATTTTTGAGGGATTGCAGCTCCTCAACCTCTGCGAGGAGACTCCGACGCTCATCGTCCAGAGAAAGCAGCTTTTCAAAATCAAGATCAATATTTTTGTTTTTGATCGCTTCTCGAACCCGGTCTTTATTTTCAAGAATATATTTTATATCAAGCATATATTTTCTTTCACTTTATCTATGATACCACTCCTTCAACTCCCCGAAATCATCTTCACTTTCCAGATAAAAAATGGGAATTCCTTTCTTTGTCGCAAACTCGATCTCAACTTTTGTACCAACAGAAGTCTCCCAGCCCGGCATAACCGCCAAAGCCGTAGCAAGATCCCGGAGCACCATTTCAGTAAATTGCTTGAGTGTTTTGGCAGCCTCTGACCGCTCTTTCCTGATGACTTCCCATTGAGAATCGTGGATATTTGGACTGTAAGCAACTACGCCTGCACGAGCCAGCGCCGCTTGAAATCTCGCTGATTGTTCAATATTCCTAGCAATTTCGCCAGGTTCGCCTTTCCCTCGATATGGACCCGCCAAAAAAACAATATTCATAGGTGGACAATACTGGATTCGAACCAGTGACCCCAGCAATGTGAATGCTGTGCTCTAACCAGCTGAGCTAATTGTCCAAAAAAGACACTTTTCCCAAACAAAACTAGTCTATGGAACTCTTCTTGGTTTGTCTACTCTTTCGTCTTCAGCGGCGGGAAAATCACGGTTTCTCGCACTGATTTATCCATAAGGATAGCAAAGAGCCTCTCACTCATCCCAAACCCAAAGGCCGGAGGCATCCCGTACTCGAGCGCTTCCAAAAAATCCTCGTCAAGCATCTGAGCTTCTGCATCCCCGGCCTCTCGAAGCTTCATTTGTTCTTCAAAACGCGCTCTTTGATCAATGGGATCGTTGAGCTCTGAGAAGCCATTCCCGAGCTCACTCTTTGCGGCTACCGGCTGAACCCGAAGTACTCGGCGTGGGTTATTTGGATCAAGTTTCGCTAGTGGTGATACCAACACTGGATGACCAACCAAGAGGGTTGGCTCAATCAGTTTTTGCCGTACCGTTTTCTTGTACAGAAGATCGATCATCCGACCTTTCCCCATCTTTGGATCATACTTGATGCCGAGTTCTTCAGCCTTTTTGTGAAAATCCTGAAGCGGAATATCGTCGGAAAGATCCATGCCAGTTTCTTTCTGGAAAGCCTCGAAATAATCTACTCGTACAAATGGCTTCCCCCAATCAAGCTCGACTCCTTCATACGTTGACTTGAGCGTATCACCGAAAAGCGCTCTCACAACTTCTCGATAGAGATCTTCAATCATGGCACATCCAGTAGAAAAATCCGTGTACGCTGCATAGAATTCCATGTGATCAAATTCTTGAAGGTGCTCACGGTCAATGCCTTCATTCCGAAACACTCGGCCAATTTCAAACACCCGCTCATACCCTCCCACCAAGAGCCTTTTTAAAGCCAGTTCAAGAGAAATGCGCAAATAAAAATCCTGATCGAGAGCGTTATGATGAGTTTTGAATGGTTCAGCCTCAGCCCCTCCCGGAATATGTTCGAGGACTGGCGTTTGAACCTCAAGAAACTTTTCACGAGACAGAAAACCTCGTACGGTCTGCCAGAAAAGATTTTTCTTTATAAAAAGTTCTCGCGTTTCGGGATGAACAATCAAATCAAGATATCGCCGACGCAAACGTTCCTCCTCATTTTCAAGACCAAAATGCTCAGTCGGAATAGGGAGAAGCGCTTTTGAGAGAATTGACCAGGTTTTCGCAGCAACAGTTTTTTCCCCTTTCTTTGTAAGAAATGCAATCCCAGTGACACTAACAAAATCACCGAGCTCGACATTATCACTAAACGTGGTAAATATCTCTTCGCCGAGTTTATCTGCGGCTAGAAAGACCTGACACTTTCCCGTTCCATCTTCAAGATGAGCAAAAGCAATTTTTCCCATTACTCGGAGTGAACGAACTCGCCCAACTAGCGAAACCTGTGCTTCAGAAGAAACAAGCCCCTCAAACGCATCAAGGAGTTCTTTCGCAGTATGAGTTCGCTCAGAAGACTCTGGATACACTCCTCCAAAAGCCCTTTCGAGTCGCCCTTTTTTCTCTAATCTGGTCTCAAGAATATCTTCACGCATGTGTCCACTATACCCAAAACAAGCCAAAAAGGCAACACATCGTATCAACAGCGGGTCAAAACTTCCTGAAAGAATACTCCCACGATTCCCGGACCCTATCATCTCTTCAAAAAAATCCAAGCCCCAGGAAGGCTTCTCCCTGAAGCTCTTGAGCAAGATTTCCACTATTGATCATTATCACCCACAATTCAGTTCTTTGATTTGAACGGAATAGAGACGATAAATCGAGAGCCCTTTCCTACCCCTTCAGAGTGTGCCGTAATGGTTCCTCCATGAGCCTCGATAAAGTTCTTTCCGACATACAGCCCGAGACCTGTCGAAGAGACGTTCACATGAGCAGCTTGCTTGCCTCGTTCAAACTTTTTGAAAAGATGTGGGAGATCATCAGGATCAATTCCCATTCCGGTGTCTTC
>CAZABS010000056.1:0-3919 GCA_964483635.1 uncultured Bdellovibrionales bacterium | reverse complement strand
AGCAGCCGTTGGCAAATATAGCCGTCTTGGTCATAGTGCATTGAGTAATACGGGTGGGAAAGGATCACCTTCTCTGATAAAGCGAAGCGAAAGAGAATTGACGCAGTGACGTGTATCTTTTTGGGTGAGGAGTTCTCCACGAAAGACGTGACCTAGATGGCCGCTGCAATGTGAGCAGGAAATTTCGATGCGTTTTCCATCTGCATCGGGCGTCTCAATGACGGCCTCTGGGAAGGTGGTATCAAAAGCTGGCCAGCCGCAGTGAGCCTCGAATTTGGCTTTTGATGAGAAGAGTGGCGTATGGCACTGTCTGCAGATGAAAGTGCCGGGCACGAAAAGATCGTCGAATTCACCTTGAAATGGTGCCTCGGTGCCTTTTTGGAGCATAACTCGTCGTTCTTCCACAGTGAGTTGGTTGAAAGGCATGTTCATATTGTACTAAGGATTTATTCCAAATGAAAACGGGGCCTGGTTTTGTGTGTGACCAGACCCCGCATGGGGCGGCGCTGCTGCGCCAGAGTGGTGTCAGAAGACCGGTTGAGCGTCGAGGTCGCCGATCTGCGCCCGAACGATGGCCAGTTTCCGGCGCGGGTGATCTGTCTGCGTCAGACGGAATCCAATATCACTGCCCTCGAAGAGGAGCACCCTCTCTTCGACAAGCTTCTTGCAGTAGAGGGCAACCTGCCCCAACGAGTAGTCCTTCCCGAAGCGTCCGTTCACTTCGCTTGTGATAACGCTGGTGATCTTGGGGGTATCGCCCATGATCGCCAGGATGCGGTCTTTGGCGTTGCGTGACATGCTTACCCTTTCGCGCTGTTGTTGAACCAGTACTGCTGACTACGTGGCTTAATCTCGCAGTTATTCTTCGTTCTGTCAAGTGGCTCTAGCAAGCCATTTTAATCAATTATATTCATTGAAATGCTTTATATAAGCCATTAAGTAATACTATTGTATTGACGGAAATACGAAAATATGCTAATATGTCCGGTTATCTCAAAAAGGTGACCTCTGCACCATGCAGTGCTAATCCTCAATACTTCTTATGAAGCAATTGAAGAATACAATGATAGCTATTCAAATTCTTATCGGAATTCTCCTTCCTTTTGGTGCTTCTGCCACTGAAATTCCCCTTGAAGTTCAAAATCCAAAGAAGTATGATTTTCAGGCAGATCCGTATCTTTTGGAATGGACATTTGGGATAAATATCGAGGAGAAAATAGTGGAATCCTCCCCTGAAGAGAAGTCGCTTGAACGTTGGAAGACCAAACAAACGCATCTTTGGAAGAGTTTGCCAGTTGGAAAGAAATTTACCATTAATGCTTCGGCATATACGGCTGCAGCTGATGAGTGTGGAAAGAGTGATGGTATTACTGCCTCAGGGCTAAAAGTAGCGAAGGAGCGTACCTTGGCATGTCCTCCAAACTTTCCTTTCGGTACAAAAATCGCCATTTCGGGAATGGGGGTGTATCGGTGTGAAGACCGGGGTGGCGCCATCAAAGGAAACCATATAGATATTTACATGGAAACCAAAGCTGAGGCATTTGCATTTGGACGCCGAAACCTTGAAGCAGAGATTATTGATTAAAAACATGCAAGAAATCCCGAATCACCGGGATTTTTTGTTGACGCGGTATAATTGATTTGGTAGTCTGGGCGAGTCGCTTGTTGATAGACCATTCTTTTATAAGATTAGGTCGCGTGGCCGAGCGGTTAGGCACGGGTCTGCAAAACCCTTCACTCCGGTTCAACTCCGGACGCGACCTCAAGACATTGCCGCGGTGACGGAATGGTATACGTAGAGGACTTAAAATCCTCGGATCGCAAGGTCGTGTGGGTTCGAGTCCCACCCGCGGCACATTTTATAAAAAAGGAAAAAACGTCCTAGGACGCTTTGTCTATCTTCTTCAGAACTTTAGGAATTTTTTTGAAATCGCTTTTGAGCGTTTCGCGCATTCCCCCATTGTAGAGTGCGGCGGCTGGATGATAGAGAACGAAAAATACTCGTTCACCTAAATCATCAAATGTCCTTCGAAATGCTTGACCATGAATTTCGGAAATCATTTTTCCTGGGATAAAGTTTTCGAGCGCGTGCCGACCAAGCGTCACAATAAGTCTCGGATCGATAATTTTAATCTGCTCGGCGAGCCATTCACGACACGCTTCTTTTTCATCGGGGAGCGGATCACGATTATTTGGTGGGCGATACTTCACGACATTCGTAATAAAAATGTCTTCACGCTTGAGTTGAATCGAAGCGAGCATTTCGTTCAGAAATTTTCCGGCAGCCCCGACAAAGGGTAACCCCTCGAGGTCTTCGTTTTTCCCAGGTGCTTCTCCGATAAAGAGAATCTGCGCATCGGGATTGCCTGCTCCTGGAACCGCCTGGGTAGCATGGTCACGGAGTGCGCAGGTACACTCCAGGATCATTCGAGCGTTGAGCAGTTCAAGTTGTCTTTGTTTTTCCATACTCAAATTCATTCAACATAACCAGAAGCTGTCTACGAAGATCAGCGCCTGTTAGATAATTTCCCATCCAGTGGAAGTTTCAAGGAGTTTGCCTTTCACCTCAAATCCACTGGCAAATTTATGGCCACCACCACCAAAGGTGTGGGCGATTTTCGAAACATCAAATCCTTGGTGAACTGAAGACCGGAGACTCCCCCGCACCGTTTCCTCATCACGTTCTGAGAGAACAAGCGCAAACCGAGCTTCAGGAACGGTTGAGAGCGTTGAAGCTACTTGGTAGATATCATCGGGAGTTGCTTCGCATTCGGCGATGTCTTCTTTGGTAACAGCCGTAACGAGCATACCATTCTTTGGAAGGTACTTTGCTTTTTCAAAGGCCTTACCCCAAAGCTTGAGAGCTGAAACATTTGGATGACTAAAGAGGATAGTAGAAATTTTTGATAGTGGGGCACCCATTTTCATAAGATGCGAAGCAATATCCATAACTTGGGGAGAAACGCAGGAGTGCTGAAAGTTTCCGGTATCAAAAAGAATGCCGGTGAGAAGTGCGGTTGCAATCTCGCGTGAAATACGTGCTTTCGAATGAGTAAAATAGAGATAAACAATTTCAGAAGAGGAAGAATACTTTGGATCAATCAGAACGACGTCACCGTGTAGCGTAATGTCAGGGTGATGATCAATAAGAACAACTACCTGATCCTCCCGTAATTTATGACGAAACTCATGAAAGCCGCGATCAACACTGTCTATAGCAATAACGGCGTCGAATTGATTGAGATCTATTTGATCAGGATGAAGGAAATCTCCTATAATGAGACTTTTCAAATTTTCAGGAAATGGATCAAAACATGCAATCACCACTTTTTTTCCGAGAGCCTCAAGGGACAACTTAAACGCCACGTTCGCTCCAATGGTGTCTGGGTCTGGACGACGATGTGCAACCAACAGAAGGCTGGAAGACTTTCGGATAATAAATTCCAAGCTTTTAAACTCTTGGCCAAAGTAGCGCATACGTGGATAAGGCGTGGATAAGTCTTAAAGACCACCCTCTTCTTCAGCGACTTGCTTCAACAATTTCTCAACGATATCAGCGCGTCGTTCAGTTGTGTCGAGAATGAAGGAAAGTGTGGGTCGAATTTTCATCGTGAGCTTCGAGTGGAACATTCGCTGAAGGTGTTTTTTTTCATGCATGAGAGAGGCCATGACATATTGGGTTTCTCCATCTGGAAAAGCACTCACGAACACTCGAGTGTAGCGGAGATCAGGGGTAGTGTCAACGCGGGTTATTGTTACGAGTGTTCCAGGCTTAAGGGAGAGTTCACGTTCAAACAGCTCGCCCAGAGTTTGAGCGATATGTTCGTTCATTTTGACTATTCTTTGACTCATAAATTACATTACGTGCCCCCACCAGGAATCGAACCCAGATCTCTCCCTTAGGACGGGATAGCTCTAT
>CAZABS010000055.1:0-4119 GCA_964483635.1 uncultured Bdellovibrionales bacterium | reverse complement strand
TGTCACGAATTATATTGCTGGCAAGAAATTCGTCGGGACGATTATCAAAGATTAGCCGATATGTTTGTACGTGTATTTAAAGAAATTCGAAAAGGGGATGCTTCTCTGGCTGGCGGGAAGGGAGCGTCGCTCGGGGAAATGTTTCAGTCAGGCATCCCGGTACCACCGGGATTTGTTGTATTAGCCGCTGCTTTTGAGGTTTTTCTCGAAAAGACCGATTTAGGTGTTGAAATAGAGGCGATCCTCGAGGCGGTAGATATTCAAAAAATGCACACGGTGGAACATGCCTCGGAAACGATCCAAAAATTAATATTGGAGGCCGCGATGCCGCGAGAAATCGCAGAAATAATTCGAAACAACTTTGATCTCTTGAAGTCGCCCTTTGTGGCGGTACGATCGAGTGCGACGGCTGAAGACAGTGGTAGTGCTGCTTGGGCTGGGCAACTAGATACATTTCTCAATACAACGGAAGCAAGCCTTCTGGAAAATGTGCAGAAGTGTTGGGCGTCGCTCTTTACGCCGCGAGCTATTTTTTATCGTTTTGAAAAAGGCTTGCATACCTCCAAAATTTCGGTGGCCGTGGTGGTGCAAAAAATGATTCAATCTGAAGTCTCTGGAATTGCCTTCTCGGTTCATCCGGTGACCGAGGATCCAAACCAGCTCATCATCGAAGCTGGGTTGGGACTTGGGGAAGCGATTGTCTCGGGTCAAATCACGCCAGATAGCTACGTCGTCGAAAAAGAACCGAGGAAAATCCTTGATATCAATGTATCAGAGCAAACGCGGGGAATTTATCGGAATACCCGAGGAGGAAATGAATGGAGAGAACTTGGGGAGGCGGGGAGTCGACAAAAATTAACCCCGGATGAAATTCTCGAGCTCTCCAACATTATTCTCATTATCGAACGGCACTATGGATTTCCATGCGATATTGAATGGGTTCGAGAAGGTGGAAAATTTTACATTGTCCAAAGTCGTCCGATCACTACGCTTTCCTCCGGGAAGCAAGTTAATGTCGAGAGAAATCCACTGGAGGATATTTCTCTCTGGCGGTTCTGGGGCAGATGGAAGGTCTCGGTACTGGGGAATGCCCCTTATGATCTCTATGCGGAATCCGAGATATTTCGAAAATTACGGATTCCTTCAACATTCAAGGGGTGGGCGGTGAGTGTGAGCGGATACGTGTATGCTCTTGAAGAAGATCACCAGATTTTTGATCGCTTCGTTTGCGATAAATTTGAAAATGATCAGACCTGGTTCGATCACCTCTTTACTTTAGAGGAGGAGTCCATACAACAAGCTCAATCCTTGCAACTCAATGAAGATGTTGAGGCGTGCATGCGACTTTTCAATAATCTGGGGTGTCTCTCAATGATTATCCATTTCTGTGATAAGGGATTACAAAGTATGGTACCGAAACTGGCTCAATCGAGTGTCCTTGCAGCGGACGAATTTACGAAATTGATGGTGCCGTATCAGCCAACCTATGCCATGCAGTACAAAGCAGCTCTCAAGAAAGTAAAGCTAGGGAAAATGACACCGGGGGCCGTTCTTGAAGAGTTTTCTTGGATCGGATCAGGGTATGTCGAAGGGCGACGGCTCACGCTCGCTGACATCCATGAAGAAGTTCAGAAGCTTGAAAAAGAGGAGGAAGCGAACAGTGAAAATCTTTTGACAAGTCTCGACGAAACTCTCCAGCGAAAAATGCTCATCCTTCAGAAGCTTATATATTACCGATCCATCAATGCAGAGCTCATCACGAAGAGCCTGAACGGCCAATGGGAAGCTCTTGAAAAACTGGCTGGGCAGCATGGTCTTAAACTGATGGAATTGGGCGTGCTTACTCCAGATGAGATCATCGAGCTTGCAAAACAACACGTACCTCCATCAGATATCCAACAGCGGCTCTCAGGCGGGCTTGAAGAAAATGGTATCACGTATGCACAAGGACAAGGGAAGTTGTATTTTGGACAAGATCTAGAAAGGATCCTGAGAGTTTTTTGTCCCAAAATAGACAAAGAACAAGCACTCCTTACGGGTGCAGTAGCCTTTCGGGGCGTCGTGCAGGGCGTGGTCAAGATTGTTGAGAACATCGCTGACCTCCAAAAAATGCGAGAAGGAGACATCATGGTGGCTCCTGAAACAATCCCTGATTACATAGTGGGCATGAAGCAGGCAGCCGCCTTCGTAACTGATTTGGGAGGAATTACGTCTCACGCTGCGATCGTTGCTCGAGAGCTCAAGAAGCCGTGTATTATCGGCACTAAAATCGCGACGCAGGTTTTGCACGATGGTGATTTGGTGGACGTGGATGCAAAAGAGGGGATTGTGAGGATTTTGGAGCGAGCAGAATCAGCGTTTGATCCAAAGGATTACGTTCATTTGGGTCGTTGGGTAGCCCCAACACTTTCTCTCGTTCCATGGATGCGTGGGACGGAGGGATCTATTTTTTCGGAGCTTGGTATCGTTTTTGAAAAGAGAACTAACCTTCATGTAGATGGACATTCGTTGTGGCCAAAAAGTTTTCGAGATGCCCTTGAAGGGGTTTTTCTTCCTGATATTCAAACGAAAAATTACACAGTGATTAATAAATTTTTTGAAAGTGCTGAAAATGAATTAAAAACATTTTACTTGTTTTCTGAAAAAGTTACCAAGTATGAGGATGATAATGCAACGCAGGTTTTTCAGAACTTTATCGGAGCTTACGAAAAAATCATTCCAGCGTGGATAGCTTCATTTTTTATTGGGCCTATAGTTGAAGGCCATTTGAGAACGCTCATTGAAGAGCACCAACTCCAAGCAGAAAAGATATTGGCAGCAATTCGACCAAATAAAAAAGTACTTTCTCAGGAAGCAAAAGAAGAACTTTATTCTCTCAGAAAAATAATCTTGAGTGATTTTGATTCAGAAGCCTTGTCTCAATATCCCGAACTCATTTTACGCAGTGAAAAATATTGCTTACTATTGGATGATTTTATTGCAAAATGGGGTTGGATCGAAACCCACCATCTTACCGGTAATGTACTCACAAGAGAAGGGGTTATAGAGGATATACTACTTCTTCCTCTCGAACAGTCAGACAGAAAGCAATCCACATCCTACCCCAAAGAAATTCAAGATCTCATGGATATTTGTGGTGATTTGGCCTGGCTACGCCTCCAGTCAGCAGAAACCGCCAACCGTGTTTCGTTTGCAGCGCGTCCTCTTTTGATCTCTCTCGGGAAGAAAATAGGGCTCACGTATGATCAAGTGATATGGCTCACTGCCGAAGAAATTACTCGTCTATGTGATTCAGGCCGGCAAGCTGATCAAATCGAAGTTGTAGAACGAGAGAAGGCCTGGGGTGGGTATCGAAGCAACGGGAAGGTGCTTGAGGTGGTCACTGGAGAAAAACTGACTCGAATGCTGGATAAGCTTATTCCAAAACAGAAAACCGATCTTCAGGAGCTAAGCGGAGCAGTCGCCTATATGGGCAGAGTTACAGGACGAGCGCGAGTGGTTCTTGTGCCACGCTCTGGTATTGAATTTCAGAAAGGCGATATTTTGGTAGCTTCGGAGACAACTCCGGATTACCTGCCAATAATGAAAAAAGCAGTCGCCTTCGTAACAGATCAAGGAGGAGTAACCTCACATGCCGCTATTATCGCTCGCGAGCTCAAGAAGCCGTGTATTATCGGCACCAAAATCGCGACGCAGGTTTTGCATGATGGAGATCTGGTGGAAGTGGATGCAGAGGAAGGAGTAGTGAGGATTTTGGAAAGAGGTAAAGCCAATGTGAAAATAATGAGAAATCTTCTGTTTCGGCAGCGCGGACGAGTGCAGAAAGGTAAGAGTGAGGCGAAAGATTTTGGTTTCCCGACGGCCAATATTTCGTCTGATCAAAAAAATCTCGCCGGGACGTACGCGGGGGAGGTCGCGGTACGCGGCAAAAACTACCGGGCGGCCATTTATGCTGACCCAGAGCGAGGCCTTTTGGAAGCCTACCTGTTTGATTTTTCCGGAGACCTTTACGGGGAGGAAATAGAGATGACTCTTTTCAAATTGGTAGAACCTGCTATTGTCTATACTCCAGAGACGGATATTGAGAGCTTTATCCAGGGAGCCATCCACAAGGCTCAA
>CAZABS010000054.1:0-4158 GCA_964483635.1 uncultured Bdellovibrionales bacterium | reverse complement strand
CAACGGTCGAGGGTTCCCGTTCACTTACAGCGAAAAAGGACTTTTTCCCAAGTCCGTTTTTTTCTTGATGGATGTTTGTTTGAGTGTTTCTCCAGAAATGTGGTTTTATGCTATACTGGAGCCAAAATATGAATACACATTTCCAGCGATATCGGTCGTTTCTTGTCCTTTTTGGAGCAGGAGTATTATTGTCGGGCTGTAGTTTTACTCCGTCTTCACTTGTAAAGCCAACGCTAGAACAACCAGAGGCGTTTCGTTCCCAAGCAGAACCTGGGAGCATCTGGAAATCTCATGACGGTGCGAAAACATTTGAGCCGAAAGTTACGATTGATGAAAAGACAAAAATCACCACAGCGGATGTGCTTTCGCTTTCCTTTCTTCCTCCTCTGCCTGGTGCACCCACTCCGACGGTCGCTCCAGGTCTCTTCGCTGGGACAATCGAAAATGGAATCGTGAAGACCGTGAATGGAGCAGACATCTGGGAAGTTATCCCATTCCCACCAAAGAAAGTCTACAGTTTTACCGCAGATAAACGGAATCCAGGAACGATGTATGCAACGGGAGTGATTGCTGAGCGAGGTAAGATTTTTCGCACCAAAGACGATGGCCAAAATTGGGAGGATGTCTATACTGAACCAGGTACCGGAACTGTTTTAGTTTCACTCGCCGAACACCCGGTGAATACGAGTGTGATATTTGCTGGAACCAGTGCTGGTACGGTCGTGAAGAGTACCAATGGTGGAGATACGTGGAAAAATGTTGGCGGCACCATTGATGGACCAGTCGTGGATATACTTTTTGATGCCAAGAAGAAATTTGTAACCTATGCTTTGATTCACAACAACAAGATGTACTACTCACCGGATGGGGGTGTGAGTTGGCTTGATTGGGAAAAAGTGAAACAGGAAGAACGAAAAAAGCGCATGGAGGCAGCCAGCAAGAGGGATGATAAAGGAAAGGCTGCCGCAGCACTTCAAAAGCAACTTGCGGAAGAAGATAAGCGGAAAGCACCGAGTGCAATAGTTTCATTGACGGCGGATCCTACACTTACCGGGGTACTCTGGGCTGGGACAGCCAATGGACTGTTCCGAAGCAAGGATTTTGGGAAATTTTGGGATGAAATTAATGTGATAGAAAGCGCGAAGAAATTCCCTATTCGTGCACTTGCCATCAGTCCGAGGAATTCCCAAGAAGTGGTATTTGCGGCGGGGCATGTTGTCTATAAATCTGTCGACACGGGTCTGACTTGGGCTGTAGTTCCGGTCAACGTGGATCGAGAAATTTCGACCTTGGTCTACGATCCGTACGATGCTGGTCAACTGTATTTTGGTCTTCGTAAGTTTAAATAATCATTCTTTCTTATGGTACAAGAACGTCTTGCTCATCTTCGGCCACGACTTGATGAAACCGTTTCTCATTTTACCGACGAGGCTACAAAGCTCCGTACGGGACGAGCTCATCCAGCTTTAGTTGAAGGACTCCTCGTAGATTATTACAATACCGAAACTCCACTCAAACAAATTGCGAGTGTTTCGATTCCTGAAGCGCGTCAGATTGTGATTTCCCCGTGGGACAAGGGAGCCTTAACACAAATAGAAGCTGCAATTCGCGGAGGAGATCTTGGGCTCAATCCCGTGAATGATGGTTCTGTTATTCGAATTACACTTCCGGCACTTACCGAAGATCGACGAAAAGAATTGGTCAAGAGTCTGAACCAGCGAGCGGAAGAAGCCCGAATTGCCATTCGAACCATGCGGGAAGATGTATGGAAGGAAATTCAAAAATTGGAAAACGATGGGGTAATCGGTGAGGATGACAAATTTCATGGTAAGGACGAGCTGCAGAAAATCGTGGACGAGTATAACAAAAAGATTGAGGAATTGCGAGAGAAAAAGGAAGCTGAAATTATGACCGTTTAATTAGGCGAATCAACACACGAACGTATGCTCGGAACGATTTTTATTTTCGCAATTGTCTTGGGGCTCCTGGTTTTTATCCATGAGATGGGACATTTTCTTACCGCAAGGCGCAATGGTATTAAAGCCGACGAGTTTGGATTTGGTTTTCCGCCAAGGATTGTCGGTGCTGTCAAAGATCGCGAGACCGGACGATACAAGATCGTTTGGGGGAATCAGAATATTGAGAGTGAGGAAACAGTCTATTCTTTCAATTGGATTCCACTCGGTGGATTTGTCAGAATCAAAGGTGAGGATATGCATCATTCACATGATGAGAACAGCTTTGCATCAAAAGGTGCCTGGGTGCGAATTAAAGTACTCGGCGCTGGGGTTGTCATGAATTTTCTCCTGGCTTGGTTCTTGTTTGTGGTAGTCCTGACACTTGGATTTCCTCAGCAAATCAATCCGCAGGAGCGAGCGCTTTACCCAAAGACGGATGTCCAAATATTGCAGGTTGTAAAGGGGAGTCCTGCGGAATCAATGGGACTACAACCAGGGGATCTTCTCCTTTCGATAGACGGAAAGACTGTGACCAATCTTGAGATGGTGAGTGCGTCGATCGGGGCAAAGAAGGGGCAGCTGGTTACTCTGAAAGTAGAGCGGGGAGGAATAGAGAATGAGCTTTCTGGGACGCCGAGAGTGTTGTTTCCTGAAGGGGAAGGAGCACTTGGGATTAGTTTTTCTGAGACTGCTTTGGTCAGTTACCCGTGGTATGAATCAATAGTCCGAGGACTTATCCACACGTACGAATTTACCCTTGAGATACTCAAAGTATTTGGAAACATGCTCTGGAATTTTATCACCGGTCAAAAAGTAGCCGTCGATATCGCTGGTCCGGTCGGTATTATTTATATGACCAAACAGATGAGCGAACTCGGATTGGTGTATATTCTTCAATTTGCAGCGATTCTCTCTATTAATCTGGCAATTATCAACGCCCTCCCCATTCCAGCACTCGACGGTGGAAGAATTCTCTTTGTTTTGATCGAAAAATTGAAGGGATCTCCAGTTTCACAAAAAACCGAAGGTTACTTTCATCAGATAGGCTTTCTGCTCTTGCTGCTGCTTATGGTGTTCGTGACACTTCATGATGTTCTCCAATTCGACTTGTGGGGGAAATTCCTCGGACTTTTCTAAATCCGTAACGGAATTCTTTACCATCTAATCTCTTTCACTACGTGGGAGAAATTTGGCGTGTTTTTATTGGTTTAAACACCGCGCAAGAAAGAAAGGTGAATAATGCTTTAGATGTGGCTTGTTTTCGGGATAAAATGACAGAATTTTTCCTATTGACAAGTGTGTGATTTTTTGCTAATATATCTGGTCGAATTTATACCCATGAATTATGACCATGTATACCGCGAGTACGCTCTTGGGGAAGCGGAAACAAGCCATTTTTTTGATCGGGCTCTTCGTAAGTGCGGTGAGTTTCTTTGGGGCGACTATTTTCCTTCCGCGCTATGAGACGGTGACTGATTTTCAGATTGTCCAGACTGGAAATACTGGCCAGGATTTTTATACCCTCTTTAAAACGTCAGAATACTTGGGGAAAGTTTTTAGCGAGGCGATTTTGAGTGAGCGATATATTCAAGCTGTGATTGAAACCGGATCATTGAAAGCGGAGGGTTTGCCGGTTGATCCGCGTGAACGATTGTCACTCTGGCGTGAGGAGGTTTCCGTTGAGAAAAATGCTGAACTTGGGATGCTCCGTGTCATCGTGAAAAACGATAGTCAGCGCGAAGCCGAGCGTGTGAGTAAAGGGATCGCATCGGTACTTATTGAAAAAAACAATCTCTTTCGTGGAGGAGAAGAGAAGAGTGTTGAAGTGCGGGTACTTTCGGGGCCGATGACCGAGCGCAATCCCAGCTTTACTGAAATTGGCGTACTCATGATAGTGACTTTTATCGGAGGGGTCTTGGCGGCGAGCGCAGTAATTCTGGGGCGTAGCGGAGTGCTTTTCTCACGAGATACCCATACTGCATTTACCGTCCCTCGAGACATGTTCCGTCGCCCGATGGCCTAAACTTTCTTGTGGCAGAGGCTCGCATCACACACGGTGATGAGAGCTTTCCCAGAGGAAAGACCAGAATACGTAGTTTAACAATCGCTTACTGTTAAAAGTAAAATCAACCAACAAGGAGGCAGCCATGCTGCGCAACCTCGTAGTTGTAATTGCTGTTGCTGTGCTGGCCGTCCTCTC
>CAZABS010000053.1:0-4509 GCA_964483635.1 uncultured Bdellovibrionales bacterium | reverse complement strand
GCCTGGAATCGCATCGAGTTCCAGCTTATCGAGTTTCAAAGCTCGCAAGAAATCCATCAGAACAATAGGTTTTTCTTGGAGTACCCTTTGAATCTGAGGAATGATATATGCTTTTTCATAATCCTCTAAGTCAATTGGTTCTCCGTCCTCGTTATCAAGCGGCAACGTATTGAGCGCTGCATATGAATCAAGCCAAGTTTCGAGTGCTCCCGTATAATCCTCGCTATATTTTTTGATGGCTTTCCAAACCTGCAACGCCTCTGGATCATTTTGAAGTCTCTGCTCATACACCTCTGCACGCTTGATGTCCCGACCTGCAAGCGCAATCTCCAGAACCATTTCAGGATGCTTGATGTTCACACGCTTCAATACTTCTTCTGTTTCTGGAACGAGTTCTGCTGACTCAATATCCAATCCCTCGGCATTCTTTTTTTTCAACCCGAGCTGTTCATCTGTTGGTTTATCAAAATTCATAGAATTAATTTAGCTCCTTCTGACACTATTGTACCACTGCGATCTTGGAAAAAACAAAACTGCCTACCGCGCGATGATACTTCGCAGTAGGCAGCTGACCCGAGCATCGCGTGTGAGCGATACTCGGTAGCCTGTGAATCTGTCTGCACTATACACGCAGAAGATAGACGGCGAGAGCAGCAGTGAACATTCCGAGCCATTGCCGACCCGAAAAAGTTGTCCCGTTGAAGGCGTAGTCCATGACGGGAGTAAATACCACCATGAGAAGAAAGATGAGGACCATGAAGGCTCCAGTGGGAACCGTCGGATCCACGGCCTTGTTGCTGTAGACATAGACAGCGAACCCATTGGCTGCGCCAGCAAGGAGAAGCAGGATGAGACCCTTCGTGGTGAAGTTTGGACCACTGGTCAACTGTGTGAAGGAAAATGCCGCTGTTGTGACAAGTGAACCCGCTACCACGAGCGTGCTTACCCACGCACCTGATGCCCCGGAATATTTCCCAAGAATTGGCCAACCGACGAACATTAGGGCAATAAAAACTGCCCATAACACGAGCGCGAATGTCATGCTCTACCTTTCCTGTATGTAGTTGAGGAACAATTGCCACTAAATCCGTGGACTTGATATGATGGCATATTTGTAGTACAATGTCAATTCGTAAAAATTGCATAACCAAGCCATTTTTGCGATAGTAAGAGTATGAAAGAGATTGCGAGAAACAAAAGAGCTGGTTTTGATTACGCCCTCGAAGACCACTACGAGGCAGGTTTAGTCTTGACCGGAAGTGAGGTAAAAAGTGTGAAAACAGGCCATGCCAGCCTCAAAGGAGCTTTCGTCACGATCCACGGAAGTGAACTCTACCTCACCAATGCCCTGATCCCCCGCTACCGGCATGCTGGGGTTAAAATTCAGCACGAAGATACCCGCAGCCGGAAGCTCCTTCTCAGAGCAAGGGAAATCCGCTCTCTCATCGGAAAAGCCCGTACAGAGGGCTTGACTTTAGTGCCTATTCGTATGTATACTGTGAGACAACTCGTCAAGTTGGAATTTGCCGTTGGCCAAGGAAAAAAGCGCTTTGATAAGCGAGAAACTCTGAAGCATCGAGAGGCCAATCGCCGTATCGAGCGTGCCCTCAAGGAGCACTAAACCATCGCGTTTGTATCACTCAGGGAGCGGTTCAAACGGGGTTGTCTAGACTCGACAGCAAGCCCTTTTACAATACGCAAGCCGATCTTGAGAGTATGATCGTAAAACTCACTCTCACGATGATAAATGCAAACTTCATCACCAAAGCTAAGAGCGCACTCGCCTCGGCGTTTGCTCCTTCTTTCGCTTTTGCTCGCGCCTAATTACGGGTGCTAGCCATCGGACTCTTGATTCTCGATAGAGAAATTCCGGTGCCAAATTATCGAGACGACTGCGAGTGATTTCTTTTTCTTCTTACTCAACGCCGTATTGCCAAAGAAAAACATGTCTGTGGATTTTGTCCGCTTTCTACCACTCTCATGTATTCAAAGCAGACTAAGCTTGTAGTGTATTGTGAGATACCTTGACTGGACATGGGTGCAATTCCCATCAACTCCACCATCTCTACGTTGGTAGTGCGTAGTTGGTAGTTTGTAGGAGGAGCAAAAGCTTCTTCTCTCGGCTACCCACTATTCACTATCAACCACTCACATCTCTATGCGACGCAGGAGACACCATCGCCCAAAACCAAAAGTCGTCATCAAGCCTCGCTACCGAGTGAACGAGGCTATTCTCGCACCCGAAGTGGTTGTAATCGATGAGAAAGGCGAAAATCTCGGTACTCTCACCCCGGCAGCGGCACTCGTTATCGCGAGGGAGCGCGAGCTCGATCTCGTCGAAGTGTCTCCTCAGGCTGTTCCCCCGGTCTGTCGTCTCAGTGATTACGGCAAGCTTCAGTATCACCAGGCCAAGCAAGCCCAGCAAGCCAAAGCCAAACAAAAGAAAGTTGAGACCAAAGGCATTCGGCTTGGTTATCGTACCGAGAAACATGATCTCTTTTTCAAAAAAACCCAGGCTGAAAAATTCATGACCAAGGGTCACAAAATCAAAATTGAGATGATGCTCCGTGGTCGCGAGAAAGCTATGGGCGATAAAGCTAGAGCCAATCTCGAATCTTTCATCAAATCCATCACCATTCCTCATCGCGTTGAAGAGAATATTATGCGAGGACCGAGAGGATTCAGTGTCACGATTGCTCCAGAATAATTTATTACTAAGAAATCTCTATGAAGCAAAAGACGAACAAGGCCGTTTCAAAAAAAGTGAAGGTGACTGGTCGTAAGAAACTCCTTCATCGCGGAAGCGGGCAAAACCACTACAATTCACGTGACACTGGCAATGCCGTTCGAGCCAAACGTCTCGATCAGTCCTTCGCCAAAACCGACCTTCAAAACATCAAAAAGGCACTCCCCTACGCATAATCAATAATTATTATTTATTCACACAGTAACGAGTTCACGCATTGGATACCTAATCCGTTCACCCGATAACCCGTTAGCTGTTTAATGAAAACTATATGACCAGAGTCAAGCGTGGCGTCATGACCAAAAAGCGCCACAAAAATATTCTTGAGAAAGCCAAGGGGTATCGTTGGGGGCGGAAGAAACTTTTCACCAAGGCTAAAGAAGCTGTTATCAAGGCTGGGAAGTATGCTCGTCGTGATCGCCGAGCCAAGAAGCGCACGTTCCGTTCGCTCTGGATCGTCAATCTCAACAATGCCCTCCGAGAAAATGGGACCACCTATCGCAGTTTCATTTTCCTCCTCAAGAAAAAGAATATTTTGCTTGATCGGAAAGTCCTCTCCGAACTGGCGGTAGAAAATCCAAAGATTTTCACCAAGTTTGTCGAAAGCGTGAAAGGCTAAGATTTTTATCTCTGATACCAAAAAACTTCCCATTCTGGGAAGTTTTTTGTCAATCTTTTTTTGGAAAACTCCTGGGATATTCCCTCTACATCCCAGGGACACGAAGACCCAAGAGAGTATCCAACTCAGGACGACCTTTGATCTCACTCACACGGAAGAAAGAAAGCCATGAAACTCAATTATTGTTCGGGGAAAAATCTACCACAGCATCACACACGCTCCGACAGGAGTCTGTGCTATTAATATCTGCCTGCACCCGATTGGCAACATTGAAATAGTAGCGTGTATTCGGGAGTAAACGCAGTGCCCAGATCGTATTATCAACTTGCAGACTTTCGTTTAGATCGACAACAAATGTTGGACTAACCGTCATACCCATTTCGATAAGATTTGAGAAATCGCATGGTTTCTTCGATACCGCGATGATACGCATCGTTGGAGGTGCTGATCCAGATGCTTCCGCAATATCAAGACGGCTTTTTTTACTCGTCGGACTCGCAGGCGTAACAAACGAAACCACACCCACTGAACCCGCATCAAAGGGACGAAAATAATTCCTTGCTGCTCCTGCTTTCCAATCGAGATTTAATACATACGTTTGAGAAAATCCCGGACAGGTTTTGTTCCATGCATTCCAGGTGTCCACATTCCCTCCTCCAGCCCCGCTCGTCACACACCCTGCCCGCGGTGGGATTCCAGTCGCTGGATAGATGAGCTGCTCCGTAGAAGTTCCTGGAACGGTATATCTTCCAATACCCGTGGTCACATCAAAATTTGCTGTGTTGGCGCAAGCATAAAAGTTTCCGTTGATCCAATTATTATAATTGGAGGGATTATTACCAAATCGCCGAGCATTTACTAGGGCTCTAAAAGCAATCTTGTTCGTCAGAGTGTAGCTATGTGAATACATCATGTATCTCACCGGCTCATTCCACATATCCATTGGATCCTGTGAATCTGGGCAATCCTGAATCGGCAAAGAGTTCCAATAGCTATACAGCTGTTCTGCTGTCCAACTCGTCATCGGTGCCATGGGAAGAGTGTTGTTGTAGGGTATACCTTCTGGACTATTCCCAACACAGCTTCCCCCCTCTCCATCTCCCCCTGGATTACTCGGATTACTCCCTCCATCATCAGTGCCTTG
>CAZABS010000052.1:0-4640 GCA_964483635.1 uncultured Bdellovibrionales bacterium | reverse complement strand
GAAAAAGAGGCTCATGAGAGCCTCTTTTATCCAGAAATAGAATTTCTTTCTTATTTCCCCTCCTTGGGAGCCCGTGCGCCCATGATTTCTTCAGCGACATTTTTCGGAACTTCGGCGTAATGCGCGAATTCCATGGAATAGCTCGCTCGTCCTTGTGACATAGAACGCATTTGAGTTGCATAGCCAAACATACTGGAAAGTGGAACCTCGGCAGTCACTTCTTTCACCCGAGCAGCACCTTCACCGCGATCAGCCATCTCTTTGATGATGCCACGCTTTGAGTTGAGATCGCCCACAATATCACCCATGAAATTTTCTGGGGTAATTACCGCCACTTTCATGATTGGTTCAAGAATAACTGGTTTAGCACGGCGCATTGCTTCTTTGAAGGCGAGTGATCCAGCAATTTTGAAAGCAGCTTCTGATGAGTCGACTTCGTGGAAAGAACCGTCATAAAGTGTCGCCTTAACATCCACCACTGGGTAACCAGCGAGTACTCCCGTCTGGGTAGCTTCCTCAATTCCTTTGTTGATTGGTTTGATAAATTCCTGAGGAATGACCCCTCCCTTGATTTCATCAATAAACTCATACCCCTTACCCGATTCATTCGGCTCGAGACGAATCCAACAGTGTCCATACTGACCACGACCACCCGACTGGCGAACATATTTCCCTTCAGCTTCAGCCTGTGAACGAATCGTTTCGCGATAGGCTACCTGCGGACGTCCCACATTCACTTCAACTTTAAATTCACGTCGCATCCGATCGACAATGATATCAAGATGGAGTTCACCCATCCCAGAAAGGATCGTCTGAGAGGTTTCTTCATCAGTGTGCACCCGAAAGGTAGGATCTTCTTCGGAAAGTTTTTTGAGGGCTACTCCCATTTTTTCTTGGTCAGCTTTGGTCTTCGGCTCTACCGCGATGTCGATAACCGGTTCTGGGAAAACAATATTTTCGAGAATGACAGGTTTATCCTCATCACAGAGAGTATCTCCAGTCATAGTCACCTTCATTCCGACGAGTGCTCCAATATCTCCCGCGGTGAGATCCTCTATATCTTCCCGATGATTGGCATGCATTCGAAGAATTCGTCCGATCCGTTCCTTTTCTCCTTTGGTGGAGTTCAAAACATACGAGCCAGCTTTCACTATTCCCGAGTAGACTCGAAAGAAAGTCAGCTGTCCCACAAAAGGATCCGTCGCTACTTTGAACGCCAAAGCAGAAAATGGAGCATTGTCGTCAGTTTCACGAATCAATGGTGCATCGGTATCAGGATCAGTCCCTGAGACTGGTGGAATGTCGATAGGTGATGGAAGATAGTCAACTACCGCATCGAGCATGAGTTGAACTCCCTTATTCCGAAGGGCGGTTCCTGTAAATACGGGATGCAGCTTGACGCTAATGGTTGCCTTTCGTAAAGCAGCTTTCAGTTCAGGAACAGAAATTTCTTCTCCATTCAAATATTTTTCTGTCAATGCATCGTCCGTTTCTGAAATCTTTTCTACCATTTTTTCTCGCCACTCTTTCGCCTTATCGAGATACTCAGCTGGAATCTCACCCTCGATAACCTTTTCACCCATTTCACCATCAAAGGTATAGGCTTTCATGGTCATGAGATCAATCAGTCCATAGAAATCCCCACGAAGCCCAAGTGGATACTGAATAGCGACCGCGTTCGGAGTGAGTCGATTCCAGATAGAAGCTAGTGCATCTTCAAACACCGCTCCTTCTTTATCGATCTTGTTGATAAAACACATGCGGGGAACATGGTATTTCTCGGCTTGGCGCCACACGGTCTCTGACTGTGGTTCGACACCCTCTTTCCCATCAAACACCACAACACCACCATCAAGAACGCGTAGAGAGCGTTCTACCTCAACCGTAAAGTCTACGTGTCCCGGAGTATCGATAATATTGATATGGTGACCCTTCCAATAACAGGTCGTCGCAGCCGAGGTAATCGTAATTCCACGTTCGCGCTCCTGCTCCATCCAGTCCATGGTCGCCTCTCCCTCGTGCACCTCGCCAATCTTGTGAGTAATCCCGGTATAAAACAAAATGCGCTCAGTCGTCGTCGTCTTCCCCGCGTCGATATGAGCGATGATCCCGATATTGCGATAGTGGTCGATAGATGTTTTGCGAGGCATAAAGTTTATTTTCTTAATGCATGTTCCATTTGATTTAACTGTTCGATGAGTCTGCTAATATGGTTAACCTTAGCGTCAGTCAACGGAATCCCCTTGTCGATCGCTCGATCAATACTTTGTTTCAGGTTCCGATTAATTGTAGTTAGAAACGATAATTTATCTTTGTTAGTGATGGCATCTTCAGCTTGTTGGATACAAAAGTTTAGTGTATCTGTCATAGCTGATAAATCTGTCTCCGAAGAAGGACTCTCAAAGCTCATAGACTCAAATAAAAACGGGTCGCTTAGGCAAAGTGAGCAAAAGCTTTGTTGGCTTCGGCCATACGGTGGGTCTCTTCGCGTTTCTTCATCGCAGACCCAACCTTGTTCGAAGCATCAATGAGTTCATCGGCAAGCTTTTCAGCCATTTTCTTCCCTTTCTTGTGACGGCAGGCATCACGAACCCAGCGCATGGCAAGGACTTGGCGACGTTCTCCCGAAACCGGCACCGGAACTTGGTAGTTTGCACCACCAACACGGCGAGATTTGAGCTGGAGAAGCGGAGCGACGTTTTTAATAGCTTGTTCAAAGGTATTCAATCCGCCTTTTTTGGTTTTCTCGTGGATAATATCAAAAGAATCATAGATGATTTTCTCAGCTACGCTTTTCTTACCATTCCACATCATCATCCCGATGAAATGTCCTACGAGCGGGTTCCCAAATCGGGCATCCGCTTTCCACTCTTTATCAAATTGGCGTTTTCGTCGTGGCATAGATTAATCTTTTTTCTTCTCTTTCTTCGAACCATACTTCGAGCGACCCTGCTTGCGTTGGACACCCGCGGCATCAAACACTCCGCGAACAATATGATAACGCACGCCTGGGAGATCCTTCACACGACCACCACGGATCATAACAATGGAGTGTTCTTGGAGATTGTGTCCTTCACCAGGAATATACGCGGTGACTTCCATACCATTGGTGAGGCGAACACGAGCAATTTTTCGGAGCGCTGAGTTTGGTTTCTTCGGAGTCATCGTGGTCACCTTAAGACAGACACCCCGTTTAAATGGGCCATCGGTCTTGGTAATCCGATTTTTCACGGTATTGATAACAAAAGTCATCGCCGGCGACTTGGATTTTCGCTTGGCTGATGTTCGAGGCTTTTTGATGAGTTGATTGATGGTTGTCACAGGAGGATAAAAAGGCTAAGACAAACCCCGTGAGAAAATACCAATTGCTAGGAGTGAACCAGAAACGAAACTTCAAGTCAACAACTTTGGCTTTTCTCAAGGAAAACAAGACACTTTTTCTCACGGGGCAAACAAAAAAAGTGTCAAGCACTTGTAGAGAGAGTGTATGCGAAACGCGCCAAGCTGTCAAGATCATGTCCCAAACGCGGGATCCAAAAGTCCATCTGAATGCATCTTTTTCGCTTCCCCTAAGCAAGAGCAAGGCCAAAAAAGAACTGTAGGAAGAACGAGGTGATAGCCCAAATTGGTCCCGAAAAAAGAACGACCAAAAGGAGGAGTAAGAAAAACCCATACTGTTCTACGAGAATTTGTGTTCGTTCGGAAATCGGAAAAAGCGCGTAGAGAATCTTTGATCCATCGAGTGGAGGTATAGGGATAAGATTAAAACAACCCAAAACGACATTCCAAAAGATAAACAAAATTGCGAGCCCAAAAATAATATGCGGAAGTGATCCCGACATGGCAACCGCTAATGCTTGAAACCGATCCAAAAACTCACCTCCACCAATAACCCCATAAAAGCGTTTGAGAATCTCGGCCTTTTCGAGCATTGTCATGGGAAGAAGTGCCGCGAGAAGGGCTGTCAGAAGTGCAAAGAGAAAGTTGGACGCCGGCCCAGCGAGTGCCACCTTGAGGCTCCCCCATTTTTGATCACGCAAATTGGCTGGATTATATGGCACTGGTTTGGCATAACCAAAAGCAAATCCCGTGGTCAGAAAAAGAGTCACCGGAATAATGATAGAGCCCAGGATATCAATATGGGAAAACGGACTCAGGTTAAGCCGACCAGCATATTTGGCCGTCATATCTCCGAGCCAGAGCGCCACGACGCCATGTGACACCTCGTGCAAGATCACCGCGTAGAGAAGCGCCAAGAAGTAAAATCCTACGAGCACTATTTCATTCGTCATAGATGAAAAGTATTTACCAAAAAATTCAGCGTCATAAAGGTATCTCCCTCAAACGCAAACCGCCCTCTTGCCAAAGCTCTTTCCCTATGATACGCTGGTCTTTGTCACTAAGCAATTTTCTTTCGATGTATGAGCCGTGTATGCGAAATGACCGGCCGGGGTACCAAAACCGGTAACAATATAAGCCATTCCAAACGACATACTCGCCGTACTTTTGGCATTAACCTCCAGGTAAAACGTCTCGGTGGGAAACGTCTCCGAATTTCTACCAAGGCAATCCGTACCCTCGCGAAAGCTGCCAAATAGGTATTGGATTTTTTGTAAAGTTCTCCGAGCCGATGCCAGAAA
>CAZABS010000051.1:0-4651 GCA_964483635.1 uncultured Bdellovibrionales bacterium | reverse complement strand
ACTTTTTGAAAAGATGTGGGAGATCATCAGGATCAATTCCCATTCCGGTGTCTTCAACCACAACTTCTATGTTTGCTTGATTTTGTACTACCTTAATCAAAATTCCTCCCTGTTCGGTATATTTGAGCGCATTATCAATGAGGTTTGAAAGTACCTCACGGATTTTCGCCGCATCAAGATTTATTTCCGGTATTTTTTCCTTAGGGAAATCCGATGAGAGAGCTAGTCCCTTCTCCCGCGCCGCAAGACTGAACATTTCGACAAGCTCAGTTACCAAGTCCTCAATTTGTGTCGGAGCGAAGGAATACTGAATACGACCAGACTCAATTCGAGAAATATTGAGGAGATTCTCCACGAGCTGCATCAGTCTACTGTTGGCCAAGTACACCTTATTGAGGGTGTCCTGAACCTCTCTTGGTACTTTCCCATAAGCCCCCTCAAGAAGCAGGGACACAAATCCTTTGATCGCCGTGAGTGGCGTACGGAGTTGATGAGAGGCGATTGAAATAAATTCACTCTTTGCATTATCCAGCCGACGGAGTTCTTGATTGGCCGTCGCCAACCGATCTGATATTACCTGTAGCTCCTCTTTTCTTTGAACTTCTCTTTGAACAGAGAGTACAAGAATTCGACTAAAAATTATTAGGAGAATGAGTGTCATAGCAACCAAGATATAAGCTCGACTTTCTCGAATGAAAAAAAGCTGCGATCCAACTAAAAGAATAAGTGCTATGGTAAGAGCTTGTGAAGAAAGTAATTTAACGTTAAAGGCACGATATTTTACAACAAGATAGGCAAGCAACCCAATAAACACTGGCATCCCAAATTGACCGTATAGAGCAATTTCCCATTTTTCGGTAATGCTCCCGGCGATATTCCCCCAAGAAAAAGCTACCAAAAAAAGAAGGAGTCCAATCGTAAAAAAAATTTGCTGCTTTCTCATGAAGACATCTTTCATCCGAATGACCTGAATAAGAGAAAACATCACTATCCAAATAGAAATTAGTATTTCAAACCCATAAACATACTGAATAGCAATAATCCCCTCTCCAGCCTCACAGAACTCATCAAGTACAAAGTGTGTAAGTGTATATGTGGTCGGAAGAAATCCAGCTAAAATTATTAATGGGGTGTAGAGAGCTATCTTTCCCAACAATGGTAACGCTTTTTCTTTAAAAAAAACATATGCGAGATGTGCGCTCACAACATAAATACAAAACTCAAAAAGTATTTGTAAAGACCAAAAAATCATCACCAAGCGTGAATCATTGGTAGCCCAGGTAATAAGATCAAAAAGAGAACGGAAAGAAAAAAGGAGGGTAATCAAAAAAATAATCCCCGATCGAATATCTCTCTTTGCCTGAAAAAAAACAAAGAACCCAAACAAGAGCGAAAGAATAATCGCGGGAATATGGGCGTAATATAATAAAAACGGAACTTGATCAGAAACGATAAGAAAGGCTGCCCCTTCTTTTGGACAAAAAATAGACTCCATACTTACTCATGCTTATTAAACATTTTAGTAAATCGTTTTTCCTCTCGGGTTTTCCATACGTTAGAATGATAGGCGCTTGAGATCATCAATGGAATAATGGTTGTTGCCTCACCGAACACCATTTGCTCATTATCAGTGTTCACTTTTCCCCACGAAGAAGCTTCTTTCAATGTTGAGCTTGAGCAAGCTCCATCTCGCACGTCAGCAACGGTTACTTGAATTGCATACTTATGCATAGGAACCTCTTTTCCAAGACCTTTAGCACAAGCGACCGTATCTTGGATAAAATTCTTCGGGGTTCCACCACCAATTATAAAAATTCCTGTTTCCTTTGAATTCATCTTCAACTGAGTAAGCTCTCGAAAATCCTTCACTGAATCAATTGAAACATGTGCCTTTGGCCGAGCTGATTGATGCCACACCAGTCCATACCCAGCACTTCCATCGGAAAAAGCAGGACAAAAGATCGGTACGTCGTTTTCAAAAGCAGCTTGGATAAGCGAATCCTTCTTTACGGCGTTAGTTTTCAAATATCGCCCCATTTCATAAATAAACTCCCGAGAAGAGTAGATACCCGGCTGAAGCGAATCAGCCACTACCTGAATAGTCCGATCACATTTAGTAAGTTCACCCTCGTCAATAAACGTGTCATAGATTCGATCAACTTCGGCTGCACATAAATCTTGATCGTTTACGAAAGGACTCCCTTGATAGTGACGGAATCCAAGTGCTTCAAAAAAATCCATATCGACAATGGTCGCACAAGTAGCGACAATCACGTCCACCATCTTATTTTTAACCATGTCAACATACACTTGCATACAGCCCGCAGCGCTGGAGCTCCCAGCAATAGCTAAAACAACCGTACAATCTTTGTCTGATAGCATCGATTTATAAATCTTCGTCGCCCTCGCCAGATCACGAGCACTAAAAGACATTCGATCCATCGCTTCAACAAGCGCCCGTGTATCGATCTTCTTGATATCAATGTGATCTACCGTTTCTTTTAAAATATCCTGTTTATTGTAAGCCATACAAGTGAGTATTAGTTACCTATTACTACTTTATCACGAGATTCATTCTTTATGTACTTGTCGATGCGACCGAGAAAATACCAATGGCAATGATAATTGTTGCGACAACTTTTACCCCCATATGAGTTAGCTGCTCCTGATATATTCTCTGGAGCGCATCGTTCTTTCGAAATCGAACCAGGACAACCAGCATCAAACTCAGAACAACAACAAATACAGGAACAAGACTCTCAATCAGAGCTATAAATGATACTGCGGGAGCAATTTTGGTCGCCCATTGAGAAAAAAGTGTAGCAATTACTGATAAACTCTCAGCAACAATAAAAATTGGATAGTACTTTTTTGTAAGGATCCATATTCGACTGAGACGTTTGAGAGGTTTTTTTGAATCAAAAAGTGGAGAAAGAATCAAAATAAGTACCGCACCTGCACAGAAAAATAAGAAGTTTGTTTCGAGGCTATCTGATAACACAAAAGCTTTTCTTCCAAAAACCATGCTCGAAGCCATAAACACAACTGCCCAAGTCATGGAAAACGCCACTTTTGCTAAGCGTTCCTTAGCTCCCTTTTGAATATCGAAATTGAAAAGAAGTACCCCAAGAAAAGCAATCATCATTCCCAAGTAGTGCAACAATTTCAGTTGTTCACGAAGAAGAATCCATGCAAGAAAAGGGACAATTGGAACACTTAGACTCCATAAAATCTGCATCAAAGCAGAATCATTGACGCGAAAAAGTCCACGAAAATAAAAGAAGAGAGAGGCTAGAAAAAGGAATCCCGAGCCAATCGCCCAAGGAACAGCTGGCCACACAATAGATAAATTAACAATTCCGAGAGCAACAAAAAGCCATGGAAGCAGCTGAAAAAAAGCCGAGATGAGAATCCCGTCAAATTCATCCTCGTAAATATCTTCAACAAAATAGTTGTCAATAACCGAAACAATTGCCCACAGAATCGGGGCGATAAAAGCAACTGCGAGCCATTGCATACGCATTCAATCAGTTTTCTTCCTCGAGCGAATTTCCCTCATCCGTCCCGAAGGTTTCATCACCAGTCTCAATCTCTTCTTTTGAAAAAATATCAGGATCACTACAACTCCCCGTATCACTCATTTCAATTGCAGTAGTTGCATCACAAAGAATTTCGATGCATTCCTGTGCTGGATCACATGAGAACTCCGTGCATTGAGGATCATTATACGGACAGACAGGTAACATTGCCGCTGATTTCTCGTAAATCTTAAAATAACTCAGATTCTCTTCTTGAATATCAGAACACTCCTCTTCATCGGGGTTGCATTGAGAAATAAAACAGGGATCTTCTGTAGGATCACAATCAGCATACGATCGCACAAGAAAATCTTGATCAAAATAATATTTTTTAACCGTAATCGCAACAGAAGACAAAACCACCAAAATAACTAGACTCAGAATAACTTTGGATTTTATGTCCATATCTACTGTATATTATCCATCGGATAATGAAGCCCTCTTTCTATAAAATTAGTCTCCGTCTTCTTTAGATCAAAAGCCTTTTTAAAAAAATGCTCCATATAACGAGTATCAAGACCATTTTTACAAGTATAAACATCAATACTCACAAATCCTCTCGCTGGAAAAGTGTGGACGCTTATATGACTCTCTGCTATGACGACAAAGCCGCTCCATCCACCAGGATCCTTTTTATCATTCCCTTGAGCAAAATAAACCTCTGGCGTTGATAACTTAGACATCCCGAGTTCTTCCGGAAGTTCATTGAGACACTTCAAAACTAATTCTTTATCATTGAGTTGAGAATAATTTCCATCGTACCCATCCAACATAAAATGTTCACCAAAATGCATAAGAAAAATTGCACTAAATAGTATAGTTATACATTTGAATTATACCTTTTCTTATTCGAAGAGGCTAGAGAAACACCTCGTGTAATTCGTGAAACCCTTTCTCATTCCTTGAAAATTGCTGTCTGAGCTCTTCTGCTGAATGTGACCAAGAAAATTTCTGACATTGAACAAGAGCTGCTTGTTTCAGTGTATCTTGAAGCTCACGATTCCCAAGGACTTCTCGAAGAGCAATCAGGAGTTCATCTGGACGATACGGATCAATAAGCACGCCCGCCTCAC
>CAZABS010000050.1:3181-4697 GCA_964483635.1 uncultured Bdellovibrionales bacterium | reverse complement strand
GCGAGGACGAATGTTCCTGGTTCACCCTCGAGCTCGAACTTGACAGTGACCGCAAGGTCCTTCACGTCCTTGTAGCCCTCGGCGACTTCGGACTGTGAAAGAGTCGTCTCGCAGCGCGGACAGATGTGCATGGTGCGATAGCTCTCGTAGATGAGGCCTTTGTCCCAGAGTTCCTTGAACACCCACCAGACGCTCTCCATGAAATCGCGGTCCATGGTGCGGTAGGCGTTCTCCATGTCCGCCCAGCGGCCGAAGCGGCGCATCACTTTTTTCCACTCGTCGACGTATTCGAGCACTTTCGAACGGCAGACCTCGTTGAACTTGGCGACACCGAGGGTCTCGATCTCTTTCTTGTGCGTGATGCCAAGTTCCTTCTCCGCGATGTTCTCGATGGGGAGCCCATGGCAGTCCCAGCCCCATTTACGCTCTACCTGGTAGCCGCGCATCGTCCAGTAGCGCGGGACGAGGTCCTTGATCGTACTCGCCACGATGTGGCCATAGTGCGGCGTCCCCGTCGCAAACGGCGGCCCATCATAGAAAACATAGTGGGGCTTCCCCTTCCGATCGGTTACCGACCTTTCAAATATTTTTTCTGTCTCCCAAAACTTAAGAATTTCTTCCTCCAGCTTCGGAAAGCTCACTTTTGGATCAACTTTTTTGAATGTCATAGACTCATTATTATGCTATTCAATCTTACCTTGGATCGCTCTATCTGGATCAATCTTATAAAATACCGTACTTTGGGAAATTTCTTGATGGTGGATAGTTACATAAAACATTTTCCCGTCTGTCATCGTAGAACGATTTACTGCTCCCGTACCAAAATCTTCTCCATCCTTTCTACTTATTTCCAATACTTTTATTTTGGACTGACCTGGTTTCTGAAGATAAAAAGCGATACGTTCGCAGTGATGCGTTGGAGAATCGGCAATTTCGGTCGTCCAACTCGCAACACACTCATGAATGAAAAAGGAGGAAGAGTGCGCATTGAAAATGAACTGCCCCTTGATAAGGTCATCGTTGTTAAGTTGATTCCAAGAAGCGGTATCCAAGTTATAAACATAGTACACCCAGCCATCTCCTAGTTTTTCAAATTTCTTTGTAGGATCAAAATCGTAACAAAATATTGATTTCTGACCAAGAAAATGACACTCAGCATTTCCTCCATTTCGCACAGTTGCCGGCTTTATCTCAGAAGGAAGCTCAATCGATCGATAAAGAGTTTGGCTCGGATATGTATAGAGTTCCATGATTCTACCACCATAGGTAAGCTGTATGTCATACGGTGCCCCCGCATCCACAATATAGAGAGTATTTCCCCCTGAGAACTCTCCTTTCTTAATAAAACTGTGTGATCCAGGACTATCGAAAGAGTTCAATGAAAGAGTTAATGTCCCGTTAAAACCATCCGGTGCTTGACTCATATATACGACACCAGTTCCAATATAGTCTTGTTGTGAATTCCTTTGATATGTCGCAGTGATACGATCCATATTAAAAGTAATAATTCCAGCAA
>CAZABS010000050.1:0-3081 GCA_964483635.1 uncultured Bdellovibrionales bacterium | reverse complement strand
GTCGAAGGGTGGTACCACCTTAGTTTAGTTGGTAGTTAGTCGTTGGTAGTTGGTAGAAAATCCGACAGAACCCCCTACTCACTACAACCTACATCCTACAAACTCTCATTCACTGCTATTACGGGCTAACCCGGCGGGATCTATTTATCGTTCTACAGCCTGAGCATAGACGACTTTCTTCCCGCAGCTCCGGAGTGATAGCTCCATCGATGCTGTTCGAATTGTATGCCTACGGTATCACCAAAAAAGGAGGAAATCAACTCTTCGGGATAAACTCCTCGGTTTTTTCTTTCGAAACAATCATACATGAACCCTTGGCTGGATACCAACCCGTGTCTCCTTCGACCACTGCCGACCCGACACCCATGAGTTCTCCATACATCTCTTGAATTGGATCACCATGAGATACCAAAACTATGTTCTTCCCAGAAAACACAGTGCTTACATCCTCCAAAAAACTCGCGACCCGAGCTCGTATATCTTCATAGCCTTCGATATCCATTTCCGGTAATGTTTCCATTCGCCCCCCATGTTCACGCATAAAATCGAGAAACTGTCTCACTGATTGATCCTCAAACATACCAAAGCGAGGTTCTGCCAACCGAGCATCAACAGAAAGTGGAACACGGAGAGTTGAAGCAAGTATCTCAGCCGACTCCTGAGTTCGAAGCACGGGCGACGCAACCAGAAAATCGATGTGTTGCCCCAGCAAGAAGTGTGCTGTCTCTCCAATCTGCCCTTTCCCCTTCTCGGTAAGATGATACGCATGCCGAGCACCGACACTACTCACTAGACCAAGAGCGTTATTCTCTGCTTCTCCGTGCCGCACCAGAAAGAATGAATTGTGACTATACTGATGTACCATACAGTTTGCCTATTGTTTCAATTGCCTGATAAGTGTCCATGCCAATAGCCACAATCCCTGCGAGCACCGCCGACCCAACTATTTTCATCGCGAAGAGCATCACCTGAGTATCCTCTGATACTTTCTTTTTTTGTTTCGACATAATTGTAAAACTTATTCTTCCTTCAATTTGGATGTACTTGTTTGTTGATAAGACCGAATGAGTGCGTGGCTCGTGCACGTGAGGTTCATGAGATCTCGAAACAAATGGGTACATCCTGTTCGTCTCCACCCTTCGATCCACTCAGGGTTCCTCTCGCGCTCCGCGCTGCTTCACATCTCTTCCGGTGCCTCCACACCAATAAGCCGAAGGCTTTCACCAAGCACGATTTTGGTTGCCTGAATCAGTGAAAGACGTGCACCCGAAAGCTCAACATTTTCCATATCTATTACCCGACAATCTGCATAAAAAGAATGGAGTCTATCAGCAAGACGGATAGCATATTGTGGAAGAGGATGAACTATTTTTTCCTTGGCCATGTATTTAATGAGCTCAGGAAAGGCTAATAGCTCTCGGACAAGGAGCCGTTCCTTCGGGTGAGTGAGAAGCGCGAAGTTGGTCGTAGTCGCTTCAAGTCCAGCCTCCTCAGCTTTCCGGAGAATGCTTGAGAGACGCGCATGAGCATACTGGACATAAAAAACTGGATTTTTCTCGGAACGCTCTTCGGCCAAACCGAGATCAAAATTCATGTGCGTATCCGGACTATAAAGAAGGAAGAAGAAGCGCGCGACATCATGTCCCACTTTTTCAATAAGCTCATCAATCGCGACCACGTTCCCAGCCCGTTTCGACATCCGAACTTCGACGCCGTCTTTCATAAGCCGCACCAGCTGCACGAGCGTGAAATGAATGACTCCCGTGAAGCCGAGCGCTCGCGCGACGGCTTCGAAGCGCCGCGTGTATCCGTGATGATCGGCTCCGAAGGTCTCGAGTATCATCGTCACCCCCCGCTCCATATACCAGAGAATGTGTCCACAGTCCGAAGCAAAGTAGGTGCGCGTGCCATCACTCTTCGTCAACACTCGATCTTTGTCATCACCAAACTCTGTCGTACGAAGCCACAGTGCCCCTTCGGATTCAAAGGTCAAATTCTTTTCACGAAGTAACGCGAGAGCCTTCTCAATATATCCATCAGAAATGAGTTGACGCTCAGATGTCCACACATCAAAATGCACCCGCATCACATCCTTCACCGTAGGCTGGATATATTCTTCCAAAACAGCCTTCGACGCTTGCTCTGCCATATCCTTGAGCGAAAGATTTCCCGAAAGTTTTTTTCGAAGCTCTTCTATATACTCACCCGCATACACGGCCTCGCTATCTCCCAGGACACTATGCGCCAACTTGAGCGTCTGCTCTCCGGCATCATTTATATAGTATTCGTTCGTCACAGCATACCCTGCTTTCCGAAGTACTTGCGAAAGAGTATCGGCATAAAACCCACCTCGCCCATTCCCGAGATGAAGTGGTCCAGTTGGATTGGCTGAAATAAATTCGTTGTTCACTTTCTCTCCATCACCTTGCATTGAGTTACCAAAACGTGTGCCATTGGTGATTACTTGGCCAACCGTCTCAAAAAGTTCTTCTTGCTTCAAAGTAAAGTTCAGGTGTCCTGGACCAGCCACATCAATTCGTTCTATTTCTGAAAGCGTGAGCCCAGCTTGAATGAGTTCGGCCACTTCTCGAGGAGACATGGCACATGGCTTCGCCAAGAGGAGTGCGATATTGGTCGTATAATCACCAAACTGATCATCCTTTGGCCTTTCGAGGAGAATCTCCGGAAGTAAAACCGTTGGCAATTTCCCGGCATGCATGAGCATGTCGAGCGTCTTCCGAACTGCTTGGATAATTTGAGTCTTCATAGTTCCCATCGTAGCCAAAAAAAGCCAAAATAACAACTCACACGAGCCGTTTTTTAAGAATTCTTTCTGAAAATTCCTGCTACATACCTTGAATCTTCTTCAAGATCTCATCCGCTTGGGCTTGTGCAGTCAGCTCCTCGGCTCGGGCTTCATCACCGGCTTTTTGGATTGCCTCTTCAGCCGTTTCCTGAGCTGTCTTATCCGCAGTAATTCTTTCAAGGCTTTTCGCCAAACCCGCTGTCTCTTGTTCTGGAGTCATGCCTGGAATCGCATCGAGTTCCAGCTTATCGAGTTTCAAAGCTCGCAAGAAATCC
>CAZABS010000049.1:0-5027 GCA_964483635.1 uncultured Bdellovibrionales bacterium | reverse complement strand
TTCGGTTTCGGAGAGGGAGCGGAGCGAAATTACTACACGTTTTTCTGGAAGTAGGTTTTTGATACGCTCGGGCCACTCGACAAGAACAATCCCCGCAGGGTCAGTTACCCATTCTTCGAATCCAAGCGATTTGAAATCCTTTTCCTCAACCCGATACGCATCAACATGATACACGCGTTCAATCCCCCGAACCGGTTGGATAAGATCATACTGCTTCATAAGAACAAAGGTCGGGCTCACATACGGCTTTTCTGCACCAAGTGCCTCGAGAACACCCTGAATCAGCGTGGTCTTACCCGCCCCGAGATCTCCGGAAAACGCAGCAAGGCTCCCTGGTTCAAGTCTCTCCGCCAAGGTATGTCCGAACTGATAGGTTTCCTGCCTATTTCGAGTGAGATAGTCCATAGCTTCATCATAGTAGATCCCACCCCGAGAGAAAACAAGCCTCCTCCGTTTGACTCCCCTCATTTTCCCTGCTATCCTAGCCCACTATCCCACCCTAATTCCTCTCGACACCCCGTCTGGTATGTCCCTCTCGAAAGAAGAACAATTCCAAGAACTCCTCCATGGAAGTACTCATCCGCTCATTCTCCTTCCACCTCATCCATCAATCGATCTCCTCGCCTCAGCGAGTGCCCTTGGACTTTTTCTCGAAAAAATAGGCAAGGAGGTCTCTCTCGGTGGTGATGGTTTATCAAAACACCTCAAAGAACTTCCTTTTCTTCCTTTCCCGAAAACCATCCTCGATGCTATTTCTGGGGCGCGTGATTTCGTACTTTCCTTTAACACAGAGTTCAACAACATTCTCGACGTCAAAACGGTACGCACCGAAAAAGAGCTCCGGATTTCTCTTACCCCAGATCATGGCACCATTGATCCAAGAGATTTTTCATTTATCCTCGCCAAGTACAAATACGATCTCGTCATCACGCTTGGCGCTTCCGACAAAGAAAGTCTGGGGAAAATGTATGAAGAGAATCCGGATATTTTTTTCGAAGTTCCCCTCATTGATATTGATTGTCATGGTGAAAATGAACAATTCGGTCAGCTCAATCTCGTCGAAGTCACTGCTTCTTCAGTTGCAGAGGTGATCACTCTCCAATTAGAAAAAATTGGGAAAGAATTCCTCACGGGACCAATCTCTCAGTCACTCCTCACGGGAATCCTCGCTGCCACTGAATCCTTTCAGCGTAAAAATACTACCCCTCGGGCACTTGAACTTGCTTCGCGCCTCATGGCTGCCGGAGCAGATCAGCAAACAATCGTCAAAAATCTCTACAAGACACAACCCCTCCATCTCCTCAAACTCTGGGGCCGAATCATGGCAAACGTTCACTATCTCGAATCTGAAAGATTACTCTGGGCTCCGGTTACGATTGAAGATCTCGTAGAGAGTCGATCAAAAATGGATGATCTTCTTCCGGCACTCGACAAACTCCGCGGAAGTTTTTCTGGCGCTACGGTCTTTGCTCTCTTCTTCAAAGAAAGTGATACAAGACTTCGAATATTTGTTAAGACCGCTGACAAAGACCGTCTGAGACAAATCCTGTCTGTTTTCACAAATGGAAAACTCGTTGGTGACGCATTGGAAGGCGAGCTCGAAATCTCTGACTTCACGACCGCTGAAAATCTGTTACGCGAATGGGTGACCAGCTTTTCCTAAATCCCCCGATGAATACCCCTGAAGAAGATTAAAGAAAGAGGCTCCTCCTCTTTTTTTGTTGTTTCGCGCTATAATCGATATATACCAAAATATCCTTATGCCCAAAGTAACACGTGAACTTCGTCCCAGTTCGGTTGAAAAAGAAAAACAAACAAGCGATATTCTCAAGAAGCTCCGCACTCAATCTATAGAGGCAGAAGCAGAGAAACTCGCGGAGGAAGTTGGTCTCCCTTACGTCGATCTTCATCTCTATCCCGCTGATCCTGAGGCCGTCAACGTACTCCCAGAAGCTGATGCCAAAAAACATGGCCTCGCGCTTTTCAAAAAAGATGGTTCCCATGCATTTCTTGCCCTCAAAAATCCCAATGACGCCGAAGCCCAATCCTACTGCCAAGCACTTGCCGATTCACGTGGATGGCGGGTTACTCTGACCGTAGCTTCGCAGCCATCACTCGAGAAAGTATGGGCAAGTTATGGTAAACACTTGTTACTCGAAAGCCTTGACCTCATGCGGGTCTCTCTCAAGGGAGAAGATCTTGATGCTTTTGAAAAAAACTTTGGTGATCTTCTGAAGTTAAAAGAACACTCTGCAATTTCAACTTCCCAAATTATTGAAGTTGTACTTGCGGGAGCCACCAAACTTCGTGGAAGCGACGTACATATCGAACCCGGAGAAGATACGGCTCGTTTGCGCTACCGTATTGATGGCATCTTACAGGATATTGGAAATCTCCCCCACTCGATCTACCATCTTGCGCTTGCACGTATCAAGATGCTCGCTTCGATGAAACTCAACATTCGTGATCGAGCACAAGACGGACATTTTTTCATTCTCCTGGGAGAAGAACGGATCGATATTCGCGTTTCGATCATTCCTGGAAATCATGGTGAAAATATCAACATGCGCCTCCTCAATCGCGACGACGTCTTTGTTGAGATGGCTGCCCTCGGTTTACGAGGAACATCCTATGCTGCTATTGAGCAAGCTATCCAGAGAACCAATGGAATGATCCTCAATACTGGTCCAACCGGATCGGGAAAAACAACTACACTCTATAGTATTCTCCAAAAAATTAACTCCCCAGAAATAAAAATTATCACGGTCGAAGACCCCATTGAATACTCTTTACCAGGTATCGTTCAAACTGAAGTTTCCAAAGATCGTGAGTATACGTTCGCCACAGCCCTGCGAGCCATCGTGCGTCAGGATCCAGATGTTGTCTTGGTCGGGGAAATCCGTGATGATGAGACGGCCGACATTGCCATCAATGCTGCTCTCACAGGACATCTGGTACTCTCAACAGTCCATACCAATAATGCCATTGCAACTATTCCACGTCTCCTTGAACTTGGTGTGAAACCATCCCTTATCGCTTCAGCAGTCAACCTCATTATCGGACAACGCTTGGTACGAATTTTGTGTGCCAAATGCAAAGAAGCCTACGCTCCAGCGCCACAAACGGTGCGGGCTATCCATAAGCTGCTCGAGATGGTCTCTCCTCAAGCACAAATCGAAATTCCTGAAAAAATTGAACTCTTATACCGGCCAAAGGGTTGTCTCGCCTGCAACTTTACCGGATACTATGGCCGAAAGGGTATATTCGAAGTAATCCCAATTACCCAGTCTCTTCGAGATTCCATTGGTGAGCTCGGTACAGAAAAAGAAATGTTTGATATTGCCTACTCAAACGGTCTCATTACGATGTCACAAGATGGGCTCCTCAAGGTTCTCGATGGAATAACCACCTTGGATGAGGTTTGGCGATCTACCGGAAAAGATGAGTCACTCCATGAACTCTATAAAGAATTCGACATCGATGAATCGGCTCCGCCAGAAAAACCGCCCATTGAAAGAAGTGCTCCATCCTCTCCCAAAGCATAGGAAGAAATAAAAAAATTCTGGCAATGAACCAGAATTTTTTTATTGGGAGATGTCTTCCAAAGTGTGTTTTCTTTTACAAAAACCCTTCACCTGTAGACAAGGCCTCGGGCATGGGAGCCCAAGGAATGGATTGGTGTCGAGGTGTAGCCGAGCCGAAACCCAACTACCCAGTCTTGACTTGCCCAAAGGCAGACCCCTCCTGGTTGAGAAGAAAAGATAGTGCTTCCCAATTGTCTACATGTGAAGAGTTTTCAAAAGAACTTGGTGTAGAAAAAAGAGCCCACCAGAAAGGCGCCTCTTTTTGTTTTTTTCTTTTTGATATTTGATATTTGGCTTCTGAAATGACTTGCCAGTTTAGCATAGAGACAGATTTCTGTCAACCCCACCTAAAAGACAACTTCTTTTGGCTTAAAAAAGGACTTTTCGATCAATTCGGTATCAATTGGATGGAGCCAAAAGAGGTGGTAAAATACCTGTACTTCTTTCCCTTGAAGTTTCCAAATAGAACCCTATGATTACCACAGCTACCGAAAAAGAAGAAGATGTCGTTCTGGATACGACGCTCCGCCCTCAGGCGTTTGCGGAATATATTGGGCAAGAAAAAATCAAACAGAATTTGGAAATTTTTATTCAGGCCGCAAAGAAGCGTGGGGAATCTATCGATCATGTGTTACTGTATGGCTCAGCAGGACTTGGAAAAACCACCCTGGCTCACATCATCGCGAAAGAAATGGGTGTTAATATCCGGGTAACGTCTGGCCCAGCCATCGAACGAGTCGGCGATCTCGGAAGTATCCTCACCAACCTCGAACCAGGAGATGTGCTCTTTATTGATGAAATTCATCGACTCAACAAATCTATCGAGGAAGTGCTCTATCCCGCCATGGAGGATTACAAGCTCGATATTATTATTGGTAAGGGTCCAGCAGCACGTACAATCCAGCTTGATCTTCCTCGGTTCACACTCATTGGAGCTACCACGCGTCTTGGATCACTCACCAATCCACTCCGCAATCGCTTTGGGTCAACTCATCGGCTTGAATTTTATACCAATGAAGAAATTGAAGAAATTATCGAACGTTCTGCCAGCATACTTGGGGTAGACATAGATCCTGTTGGACGCGCCAAAATTGCCGGTGCAAGCCGCCGAACTCCTCGAGTTGCGAATCGCATCTTAAAGCGAGTGCGAGATTATGCTGAAGTACACGGCACTGGTGTCATTACGCTTGATATTGCCAAACGTGCTCTCACCCTTTTTGAAATTGATGAACTCGGCCTTGATCCTGCTGATCGTCATATCCTCGAGACTATTATCAAGAAATTCAAGGGCGGACCTGCCGGACTTCAGGCAGTGGCGAGCGTCACCGGAGAAGAAATGCAAACCATTGAAGACGTGGTTGAACCATACCTCCTCCAACTTGGATTTCTCGAGCGCACTCCCCGTGGCCGTGTCGTCACCCCGGAAGGCTACAAACATCTCGG
>CAZABS010000048.1:0-5158 GCA_964483635.1 uncultured Bdellovibrionales bacterium | reverse complement strand
TGCAAAGTTGCGAGCTGCCCAGCGAGTGGATCAGCTACTTTGAAAAGATGTTTGAGATAACCCCTGGTGTGTTTGGTACACAGCTCACAACTGCAGGTCGGATCAACCGGAGAGAAATCTCTTTCAAATTGTTCGTTCGCAATATTGATCGCCTCGTAGAAATTATTAACCTGGAGATCCCCCTCGAATTCTTTCCAAAGAAACAACCTCCCATGCCTTCCTTCACGAGTTGGAATAACACAATCAAACATATCCCAGCCAAGAGTGTGACAGCGAACAATATCTGAGGGAGTTCCAATACCGAGAGCAAAGCGCACACTCTTTTCGGGAATCACACTTGCAGTATACCCAACAATGTCTTCGAGGAAATTTCCCTCCTCATCAATATGCCGACCGCCAAAGCCATACCCATCAAAACCAATTTCAGCCAAACCAAGTGCACAGCGCTTGCGTAACTCTCGAAACATTCCCCCTTGAACGACTCCAAAGAGAAGCGGCCTCGTTTCCTCGCCGAGTCCACGGGCACTTACTTGCTTTTCATATTCATCTTTGCAACGCCTCGCCCAACGGAGCGTCCGCTCCACTGCCTCAGCCACTTCTCCCTCGGGAGCACTGTTCGGCCTAGGATCATCGAGACACACCATCATATCTACACCCAGATCAAACTGAATTTGAATAGCTCGCTCAGGAGTGAGGAGGTGTTTCGATCCATCGAGCACAGACCGAAAATGTGCTCCCTCTTCAGTAATTTTCCCGAGCTCTGGATTTTTATGGATAAGCGAAAACACTTGATACCCGCCAGAATCTGAAAGAAGTGGCCGATCCCAATGCATAAACTGATGTACTCCCCCAGCCTCTCGGATAAGTGCTCCCCCGGGCTCGAGCATCAGGTGATACGTGTTCACCACCATTGCCTCAATACCAACGTGCACGAGATCTCTACCCGATACCCCACGGACCGATCCCCTGGTCGCATCCGGCATAAAAAAGGGCGTCACGAGAACGCCAGAAGGAGTCGAGAGGGTGCCAAATCTCTTGGCATCAACCTGTTTCGTAATCGTCAGCATGAAGTTATTGTGGGGTCGTTGAACCCTCCGCCACCGGAGCTAAGAGAGCAGCTTCAAAATTTACTGGATCTTTTTCAATACGGAAATCTTGTCCACTAAACTCATCTTTCCCAAGAAATGAACCTCCATAAATCAACTGATGATATCCACTTTTCGTGGTGACATTTGGAGTAAGACCAACTCGAAAAACCAGTTCTCTCCGTGCTGACTGTCCCCCAAGTAATGTTCCAATTTCCCACACTAATTCTCCCGCGCGGCTATTCCAGCGAACGGTTTCGCGTTCACCAACCAAGCTTCCAATATACCTGATACCACTGGGAATTCGGAAAATCATTTGGCTTCCCGTTATATCATTGAGATCGCTCGCTACTTTCACATGAATGGAGAAGGTTGTCTCCTGATCGAGCTGCAAAGGCAGAGGTCCGGTATTCGGAAATTCCGTATCTGTATACACTCCAAACATATCAACTGAAACTTCTGATAAGAGCTTGACTCGAATCGTATTACTCGCCACCGTTTTGTTGGCTCCAATCGGCGTTGGGACATCTGGACTATCAATTCGTGCTATGGTTTCAAACGTAACATTTTTCTTTCCCATAGCGACGGTAATAGCATCACTTCTTACTTTCACTGAAAATTGAGCGGAACCGGATTGGCCAGGTTGGAGCCTTGCCAATGCCGGAAGATCCGAGGCCTTGAAGAGTATCTGGCGAGTAGCTGGTTGGTAGGTCCCGCGATCCAAACTCACCGTCGAAAGATCAAGGTAAGTCGGATCAAGTGTCACCGAAAGCAGCACGTCACGTAAGCCGATTTCCCCATCATTGCGAAAATTCACTCGAAATGCGAGCGCATCACCCGGTCGAACTGCCACATCCTTTTGACCATTCACACTTTGAGTGATAGAAAATGGCGAGGTTGCAATGCGGATTTGTTCCTCGGCCTCTCCGTATGTTACAAAACTTCCATCTCCTTGGACTTTCCCGATTCGAGCCATTATTTTTTTCACGTCATCACGCACCCCGTTGAGCGTCCCAGTCACACGAAAGGACATCTCTTGATCAGGCTGGAGACCACCGATATAAAAACCTGTTGTTCCATCAGTCGGCCGCAGTGTTGCTTCGGTAAATTGAAATCCATCAGGGTATTCAAGGGTAACTCGCAAATTATCATACGCGTTCAATCCTTCATTACGACAACGAATTTCATACTCTACCGTTTGACCATCAGCAGCCTGGAGTGGCGCGACTATCTCAAGGGTCAATGGAAGACCGGTCAGTAAACCCGTCCATTGCCCCGAAGCCTTATATTGTGCCGAAGAATTTTTTGGTTGAAAGTGCAGAACAGCTTGTATCCCGACTGAACGACTTCCCGTAGATTGGAATGCGCCCGTCAACTCCACCGTACCAGTCTCGCCACCATTAATCTTTCCCACAGGAATTTCGATACGCGTACCAGTTGTTTTCCATGCATTTGAAATTTCTGCACGAAAACTTTCTGGGTGATTGACGATCAGTTCCGCATTTTCGATATCAGAAAAATTATGATTAGTGTAGGTAAGTACAAAACGTGCCGTTCGACTCGTTTCGACTGCTTGAGGTCCCGTAATTTCTACAGACACCTTTTCATTGGCAAAAGCAAGACTGCGAACTTTGTAGTATCCACCAACCAGAAGCGCGAGGAGAGCGATCCCGCCAGCCACGAGTGCGATTTTTTTCGCACGGGAGAGTCCCCGAACCACTGCCGGAAGTACCAGGCGCTCTTCCTGTGGAATGCTACTTTCGGTCCATTCATTTTTTTCTTCTTGTGGTGCATGTGGAACAACACCATCTGCTGTTTGGTGCTCTGGAGTAAACGGAACTTCTTTCCCCGAATCAGCATCTTGATACTGACGATCGTAAATTTTTTTATTGAGTTCTTCGAGTGGCATACTGTTGGCTCTATTGTAGCAAATCCTGAAGAAGCGTGCAGCTCGAAATCAGTGCCATTCAGCGATTTTATCTTCGAATCCACTGGAAAAAAATTTTCCGGAAACGAATAAGTTCGCCGAGATCATGAGCAGAAACCGTCAGTTTTTCGAATTTTTCGAGTGATTGAGTAGCAAATAATCGCAAGAGCTTGATGATGTTTTCCGAAACCGCGAGTCCGTCACGCACTCCCTGCGCGTGTTCATGCGAGATGACTCCTCCTGCACTCGGACTGAGGATGTGTCGTTTCCCCGGGGTCAATTTTATCCCTGAGAAGGTACATGATCCAAGCTCGAGTTGATACCCAAGATGGGCAAAGAGCTGGAAAAGGAAAGCTTCGGAAAGGAGTGCAACCCGATCGTTTCGCCCGAGGCGAATCCACGCATCACTTAGCTGAAGAAACCACCGGAGTTTCTGATAGAGGATTTCATCGCGTTCCTCAAGATCCACCAATCCATCAAACACGTGAATGACTTCGAGAATATTTGAGAGATGAATGTAATCCTGTCGCAGCGCCGCAAAGCTTTCCTCTATAACTGCCCCTGCCACTTTCCCGATTCCTCGAGTACGCACCACCATGAGATCAACTTCCGAAAACGTTTCAAGTGCGCTCGCGAGTTTCGCTTCGGACTTGCGTACCCCTTTCGCCATGGCCTGAATCTTGCCCGCTTCACGCGTATAGAAAGTGTAGAGACGGTCGGTCTCCCCTACTTCGCGTTTCTTCAGGATAATAGCCGAATAGCGATAGTCCATAGTAACAGACTATCACACTGCTTCTTGGTCGAAGAGCTCCAAATTGCCCCGAGCGCATTACGAGAGAAAATGAAAACACCCGTTCGTACAATGACGAGACGGATGCCTTGGGAACCACTCGGGGCTCCCGAAATTTTTTCTTTGTTGCAAATTACCGCTGGAGCGTCAAGGCACTCCTCACGGCTCGAACGTAGCTCGCTTCCGAGGGCACAAACCCGGCGGAAGAAATTCTCCTCGATACCCCTGTGGGACCGAGATTGTAGGCAGCGAGTGCCCAATCGATATCCCCCCTCGCATATGAGCGGAGGTAGTGGGCGAGAACGCGCGCCCCGCCGAAGATATTTTCCCTCGGATCGTAAATCCGATTGAGATCGACGCGGTACATTCCCGCCGTTGATCGCAGGAGCTGCATCAGCCCCAGACAGCCACTTGGCGAAACTGCGAACGAATCTCCTTTAGACTCGACATAGACCACCGCTTTGATGAGGTTGGGATCAAGCCCAACCGATCGAGCCGCTTCGCGAATCAAATCGCCGTAACGTGTCTCGATACAGTCGAGGACCTGCTTGGTCGTAGGAGACCATCCCTTGATGACGATGCGCCCGCTTGCATGTGCGGCGACGGCATCACAATCGTGAAGGAAAACAGGTTTCCTGAAACTAGTGGTCGGCGACTTCGCCAGAGGAGGTACAACGAAAAATTCTGCCCGGGAAGTTCCACCAGCTACGATGGACTTCTCCGGATGAACTTTTCGTTCTACCGATTCCGGAGAAGCACACTTCTCACCTTTGTTGATGGTGAGGGATTTTCCCGCAATGATAAAGTCACGGGACTTGATGGCAGGATTGCCATTGTTCGTATCGAGGATCTGCTCGATCGTCGTGCAAAGCTCTGTGGCGATCCGGGAGAGCGTATCCCCTGGGCGAATGACGTAGTTCTCACTCCTCGGAGTGGGTTGTGTGGTCGTCGGCTGAGAGACCGGTGGGGTTGATCGAACCACAGGTGTAGCGTTCTCCTCTTTCTTCGTTGTAATAGGAACGGAAGTGACCGGTTGTGCTGATTGCCACTTCGGGGTAGTCATAGTTGAGAAACTCAGATGGAATATCACACAGAGCAAAATGACTGCTCCGAAGGATACTCCAAGCTGAGTCCACAGAGGCACGCTTTCAGCCCCTTGCGGTACCACATTTTTCGTCATCCTGGCTCCTTTCGCGACGAAAACTACAAACTAAGATTGTTGCAACAATAAAATGTTAAGCAACTGAAGGTAACAGTATATCTTAGTTAGTCAATTCCGTCAAGAGTGAAAGATGACTTTAAAGAGCCAAGAGCTGCCTATCCGTATCTGAACTAGCGCTTCAAAGTAAATACGAA
>CAZABS010000047.1:0-5263 GCA_964483635.1 uncultured Bdellovibrionales bacterium | reverse complement strand
TCGATCGCTCCCGAAGGACTGCCGTAATCGCCAACCGCAACCACGTTTGCCCCTTCGCCTCGCGGCTTCCCCGCGGGGCTTTTATTTTGAAAAAGTTTATCTAACGTCCGACCACGGCGCTCACATACTGACCGATAAAATAGGGCCAGAGGAGAATGGCCACCAGACCCTTCCCAAATGTCAGGTTGAGAAAACCGATGGTGAAGAGCCAGCCCGCAAACCATGAGAACCCGGTGAAACTATGGTTCTCGATCTTTACTTTGTCCATAGGACATGAATTAATAAATTAATTTTCTGATGGTGCTTGAGGCACTTGGCGTCTCGCGTCTTGGATGTAACGAAAAAGTTTATCGAGAAATGCAATCTCATTTTTATTTGTATTCGCTTGAGCATTACCGACCAGAAACTGCAAACGGTGAACTACCGCTTTTTCAATTTTCTCCGACAAGAGTAATGATGGACACGCTTCGAAAGTCACGTTCGCGTGAGCGATTGCGGCAATTCCTTGAGCGTCATTTTCGTCATGTTTGTCATTAACATCCTTTTTGTCTTTATAATTAAATATTCCACCCACAATCCCCTCTAACAATTCATTCTCAGTTAGAGGCTCTCGTGGTTTCTCTGGCTCCTCCAACGCTTTTTCAGCTGATGGCATTTCCAACATATAGGTGCTTTGTTACATATCTACAAAGCCATTATACCACCCTTGATTAAATCGTCATTTTGTGCTATAATAGAACGTTGGTAAATTTCTTGCCAACCAGAAGCCGCTCTACGCGGATCTGCCACTTCCATTACTGGGAGATCGGATATGAGTACCTTCAGTTTTCCGTATTCCGCCGCAATCGTGATCAACTTCTTCTACACGATTTTGCTGCCGTACCTGCAACAGCGCCGCGGCTATGGACCATTCATGACCGCACTCGAAATGGACGAGCCGAGTCGCTTCGGTGAACGGGAGTTGCGCCGAGATGCTGTCATCAACCATGGGGCGGTCATCGTCACCCTCGAAGAGAGCGGTTCTGGTGACTGGATCCCAGTAGGGGTCAAGTTCGGAGGCGCAGCCGGTGGTGGTGAGTTTCTCGCCTATCCAAGCATCGAGGCTACGTCGAACATCGACAAAGCGGTCGAAGCTCTGCTCGAATGGGGTGTACCATCCGATGCCGAACTCCATGCTCTGATTCCCAAGAACGTCCTCCCCATCAGAAGTATTCGGGAGGCGTGGATCACCCGAGTGTTCGATCATCGCAATCCCAACGTTATTATCAGGTACTAGCAACTCGCAACAACGTTTTGCGAACAAACCCCACGGGTCACACCGCGGGGTTTTTCGTATCCAATTTTTTATTTTGTTTCATCAAGAATCCACTGAGCGTAAGCGTCATTAGCCGAGACGTCCAGTTTCATAATACACGGCGTTTCGTACGGATGGATGGCCTCGACGGCCTTCTTTACCTTGGACCAATTGGATTTCCGAGTTTTCACGAGTGAAACAATCTCTTTCCCTGTCTCAACCTTGCCATGCCACCAATAACTTGACTCTATGGGAAAGTAATTGACACAGGCGATAAGCCGATCCTCGAGGAGCTTCTCGGCCACTTTCTTCGCCTCCCGTATATTCTTGTACGTGATGTAAATGATGATGAAATTCATATTGGCATTCTCCGGCAATGGTTACTTCGGTTGGATCATTTATCAATTAATAATGTCACCATTTTCTTATAGAACGTCTCTTTAAATAATTATTTGATAAATTAGATAGACAGCAATTATTTTCCAGATAATCCACAGAAATGCGAACTTAGACGACATTTATAAGCCAGTCATTATTTGATCAAAATCAATAGTAATTGGACTATAAATATCTGCAAAAAATCGCCTTTAGGCCAAAATCTGAACTTCCATAAGAACATGCCATTGTTATTATGTCCCAATTTTTGCAAGGCCAATTGAGCTGACACCAATTCCCCCTTCTGATAACTTAACTTGGTGAGCTTGGGAAGCAGAACCAACAATATCAACTATTTCCATAAATTTTTTATCTAAAATTAATAAGCCTGGCCTCTCATCCCTACCTTCCATTAAGTGTGTTAACTCTAATAAACGCTCTGACTCATCATATTTTTCAGATACGTCGCTATTGCCAAATTTTGGACTAAGTTCTCTAAACTTGTCTTCACTTAGAGAATTACCGGGTGAAATGTGTGCTCTATAAAAGAAGTATCTTAAATTTCGAGGACTTTCGCCATTTGATATGAATCTTTCTCCGTTCACCCAAAGAAAATCATAAAATGATTTAAATTTTGACCTAATGATTTGTACCACAAGTATTGAAGCGAGATTTTCTTTTAAGAAGGTCTCTTCTTTCCCTCTCGATTCGGCGATAAGACATATCATGTCTAACTGTAACAGATAATTTTTTATATCCCGTGGAGTATCCACAAATATTGATCGACTCGGAAAAATTTTTACTATCTTTTCTTTTTCTTCGCTCGAAACTTGATCTGAAAGTAATGATCGCACAAAATCTGGTATATAAGCCTGTATAGACGGTAGGTAAAATGGTATCTCTATCAGTTTATTCAAGTAGTCAGCAGCATCTATCTTTTTATTTTTGTATAGACTCCTGATTTCCTCCTGTAAAATTTCAAAATCACATGGAATTATATATGCTGTTTTTTTTGAGAAAAGATTCTCCCCTCTTAACAAAACTGAATTTAATTGTTCAAGAAAAGATATAGCTTGTGCCGGAAGCAGTCTATCTAAATTATCTATAATAACAATATTTTTTCCAAAAAATATTGAGTTTACATATCTGGTATTAACAAAATCATTTATCCAAGAAAGGTGGTTGCTACAATATTCAACAATAACACGAAGCACTAATACGGGAACTCCAACAAATAGGATTAGTTTAGGTTTAACAAAGTAATAAGCGGCTACAAAAAAAGATAAGCCAATTATGTAAGGGAGGTAGTAGAAAACAAAAACTCGGTTGTCTTTCTTAATCTTTTTTATTAGAAGCTGTGTTGATACGTTTCTATATTTAACTGCATCATAAATAGAAACTGTGACGCCTTTGTTTCTAGCATATACTGAAAGAAAGTTTACTAGAGTACTTTTTCCACTTCCCCATCTTCCATAGATACCAACAGATATTGGCCATGTTCTATCCATTATGTACTTGAGCAAGTGTGCCCCAAGATGTCTATAGTTAAACCTATCTAAACTTTCATCTAGAGAATCAAACTCTCGAATTTCTTTGACAACAATTGAATTCATAAACAATAAAGTTAAGGGCGGAGGAAAAACCTCCGCCCTTTCTTCACTTAATTCTTTGGTTCGACTGGCTCACCACTCTTATCTTCTACTTCAGCCTCTTTGGGGGCTTCGGTAGTACCAGCACCAGCGGTGCCACCTTCGGGAGCCTTCTTAGCGGCTTCGGCTTCTTGAGCAGCCTTGTAGAGCTTCTCGCCGATTTTCTGGGCGGCCTCAGAGAGCTCGGTGGTGGCCTTCTTGATGGCCTCAATATCATTGCCATCCTTCACAGCTTTGAGGGCTTCGAGCTTCTCGAGGACGGGCTTACGCTCATCATCGGTGAGCTTGGCACCAGCGTCTTTGAGGGCCTTCTCCGTCGTGTAGGCGAGTGTATCGGCCAGGTTCTTGGCTTCGATTTGCTCCTTTTTCTTCTTGTCTTCCTCAGCGTGAAGTTCGGCATCCTTTTGCATCTTGGCAATTTCCTCTTTGGAAAGTCCAGTGCTACTTTCGATGCGGATGGACTGCGTCTTACTCGTCGCTTTGTCCTTGGCAGTTACCGAGAGGATTCCACTGGCATCAATATCAAAGGAGACTTCGATTTGTGGGATACCGCGCGGCGCTGGTGGAATCCCATCGAGGATGAAACGACCGAGCGATTTGTTGTCAGCGGCCATTTCACGCTCACCCTGGAGGACATGAATCTCAACGCTTGGCTGATTGTCAGCGGCGGTTGAAAAGACTTGGCTTCGCTGGGCTGGGATGGTGGTATTGCGCTCGATGAGAGGCGTCCGCACTCCTCCGAGGGTTTCGATCCCGAAGGTAAGTGGTGTCACATCGAGGAGGAGCACGTCTTTTACACTGCCTTCGAGCACACCGCCTTGGATCGCGGCACCGATGGCCACTACTTCATCTGGGTTCACACTAATATTTGGTTTCTTCCCGAAGAATTTCTCCACGGTCTGGAGAACCAGCGGCATGCGAGTCATCCCACCAACCATCACGACTTCATCAATATCCGAAACCGAGAGCTTGGCATCGGCGAGAGCTTTCTTCATCGGCTCAAGCGTCGCCTGGACGAGGTCACCGACGAGTTCTTCGAGCTTGGCCCGAGTCAGCTTCATGACGAGGTGCTTGGGGCCATCAGCTCCGCTCGTGATAAATGGCTGATTGATTTCTGTTTCCATGGCGGTCGAGAGTTCAATCTTGGCTTTTTCGGCCGACTCTTTGATACGCTGGAGCGCCAGAGGGTCTTTACTGAGATCAATACCCTCTTGCTTTCGGAATTCATCGAGAATCCAGTGAATCACTTTCTGATCAAAATCATCACCACCAAGATGTGTGTCACCATTGGTAGAGCGGACTTCGACGGTATCGCTCGAAACTTCGAGGATGGAGATATCATATGTACCGCCACCGAGGTCATAGACGGCAATTTTTTCATCTTGCTTTTTGTTGAAGCCATAGGCGAGCGCGGCCGCGGTTGGCTCATTGATGATGCGCCGGACATTGAGGCCAGCGATTTCCCCTGCTTCCTTGGTCGCTTTGCGCTGAGCATCGTCGAAATAGGCTGGGACAGTAATCACCGCATCGGTGATTTTTTCACCGAGCTTTTCTTCGGCATCAGTCTTGAGTTTCTGAAGCACCATGGCGCTGATTTCCTGTGGGGTGTACTCCTTCCCACCCATCAGGACTTTCACGCCGTGCTCAGACTTCACGATTTTGTACGGGAGCGTCTTCAGGTCACGTTGAACCTCTTCATCCTCAAACCGCCGTCCGATGAGCCGCTTTACTGAGGAGAGAGTGTTCTCTGGATTCGTGACGGCTTGACGCTTGGCGAGGAGTCCTACGAGACGCTCGTTAGTCTTCGACATCGCAATCATGGAGGGAGTGGTCCGCGCCCCTTCCTTGTTTTCGATAACTGTCGGTGATCCACCCTCGACAATCGACATAGCCGAGTTGGTGGTACCGAGATCTATTCCGAGAATTTTTGACATATTTTTTAATT
>CAZABS010000046.1:0-5316 GCA_964483635.1 uncultured Bdellovibrionales bacterium | reverse complement strand
AGAAGCTTCTATGGTGACTCTCGACGAAGTAATGAAGCAACAAACATGAAGAGCATAAATTAGGACTAACCGCAGAAGATTATGATGATAACATTCACCAACAGTATCAATCATACAGAAACGAGCTCATGTTAAGGGCTGGTTTTTGACTTTCTTTTCACAAGAATATTAAGAACGAGCCCTGCATGTGGGCTCGTTTTTGTTTTTTCAGTTGTACCTTCCAAATGGAGATTTCATCATGCTGCGCATGGCTTTTCCCAGTGGGAACAACTTGGGGCGACGGACCGAGGAACTCTTTACGGAAGCACGGATTCGTATCGTGCGACCGGGTCCACGCGTTTATTCGATCGAGTTTGATGGGTACGAACCGCTCGTCGGTGGGATGTTTATCCACCCCAAGCGAGTGATCTCGGCTGTGAGTGATGGCGATTTCGATATTGGCATTACCGGGAGCGATCTCTTGCGGGAAGAAAGTCTCAGTCGGGGGCTTCTGACCAAGCTCGTTGCGACGGAGTTGGTGTACAACCGCGCGAGCGATGCCTACGCCGAGGTCGTGCTCTATGCCCACAGGGACGATCCGGTGAGGTGCATCCAGCATTTCCCCAAAGGGTCGACGGTACTTTCGGAATATCCGTCACTCACGAGGGAGTTCTTTGCCAAGATCCACACACCGGTCGTGATCGAAGCATCACCGGGTTCGTCCGAAGCCGAAGTGCCATCACACTATCGTTTCGGAGTGGCGCTCAAGGAGTCGGGTGAGAGTCTCTCGGCCAATGATCTCGTGAGCGTCCAAACGCTTATGACCTCGAGTGCGGTGTTCGTCGTGAACGAGGCAGCGCTCCGGGTAAAAGAGAAGGCTGAAGCCATCCATGTCTTGAAGCTCCTCCTCCTGGGGGCGCTCGAGGCACGGAACAAGGTTCTCCTTCTCATGAATGTCCCGGTAGCCAATCGGGAAGCGGTGCTCCAGCGTCTCCCAGCGCTCGCTTCGCCCACTATCGCTGTCCTCGCGAGAGAAGGATTTGTCTCTCTGAGTTCGGTGGTCTCCAAGAAGAGTTTGAATGCTCTCATCCCGGCGCTGCTTCAGGCTGGAGCCCAGGGCATCATCTCTCAGCCAATCACCACAGTCATCGAACAGTGGTAGTCTGCTGAAGTCTTTGAGGCAAGGCCCTTCCCTTGCCTCTCTTTTTTTACCCGTAACCCAGACCCATGGTTTGGGTTTGGTATTTGACTTTTGCCCTCTTTAGGCGTTTATTGAAACTAGTAAACCTTAAAAACAGGCGCTTGAATGGCGTTTGTTTTTTAATGGAATAAATAATATGAAGAATTTATTGTTGTTGATTTCTCTTATCGTCGGCCTTCTGCTTTTATATTTTTTTCTTGATAGCATCTCAGTGATCGAACACGAACTCACTTTAGGTGATGTAGGAAATATTGTCATTTTGGCTATTACTGCATGGATGGTATGGATTTACACAGTAGAGGCGCAAGAGAGTAATGAGATACAAGAAAAACCGATCTTGAATCTATATCTCAAAAAAAATTCAGATGACAGATTTAGTATTCTTAAAATACAGAATGTTGGAAAAGGCCCTGCTTATAATATCGTTATACGCTCTATAAAAGTTGACGGTTTCACCTACTCTTTTTCGTTTAGGGAGCCAAATTTCATTTTGGGTCCGGATCAGCCTCGTGAAGTTGGTTTTGAAGTAAAAACCCCAAATGGTGGTGCCGAACTCTATGAAAATACAAACAGTCACACCTTTGAGTTATTTATAGATCGTCTTTTCCCTCGGAGCACAGACCCATCTAGATATGATCTTAAAAAAAGAGGCGCAGCAATTTTTGTGATCAGTTTCGAGGGATTAAACTCGAAAAAATATCACACAGTTTTTCGGCTTTATCCTAAGGCTTGGCCGTTGCTAAATGTGTATGACTTAGCATTAGAATACATCAGTAGCGGGACTGGAGAATGTACGAATAGATCTGCTATGAAGAATGCTATGACGAAAGAGATATCGTACATGTAAGTCGACCCCTTATCTTATTTGACTTTCTGTGCCGGAAGAGTAGTTTTTAGATAAATAACCTTGAAGAAATTGAAATATTTAATCCAACATTTATGACTATCGGTGCCCAGCTAATCATTGGAATAGTAATAAATACTCTTGCATTTGGGATAATGGGCTTTCGCAAAAATACATTGGGAATTCCCGTTCCTAAATGGTTAGATAGTGAAGTATTGCAGATTCCTGTAACGATCGCTTATTTTGGGAGTTTTCTAATTGTATTATTAGCCCCAGGAGTTAGTTGGATTTTAAAAATTATCCTAAGTCTCTTAATGCAATTTGTGATTAACCATGTTCTGTGGGGTTTGATCACCGGCGGGATAGCTGGTATTTTCTTCAAGGATAGAGGAACAACAGAATAAGGCTTTTCATTTGACTCACGGGGTGGAGGGTAGATAGAGTAAAGATATGCAAGAAGAACAAGGGGAAGTGGACAAACTGGCGCAGATTATTTGGGACTACCACCATATGCACCATCCGCTCGAGAAGGCGGATATGATTTTGGTGTTGGGGAGCAACGACACGCGGGTGGCGGAACATGGGGCAGGGCTCTGGCTCCAGGGGTATGCGCCGTACATACTTTTTTCCGGTGGTTTCGGGCGGCTGACGGAAAGCATGTTTCACAAGCCCGAGGCCGAGATATTCGCTGATATGGCCCAGAAAATGGGCGTGCCGCAAGAGAAGATCCTCATCGAAAACCGCTCCACCAATACGGGCGAAAATATTGATTTCACGCGCGAGCTTCTCAGAGAAAAGGGGATGGATCCGGCGACGTTTATCCTCGTCCAAAAGCCGTACATGGAACGCCGAGCCTATGCCACATTCAAAATGCGTTGGCCAGAGAAGGAGTTTGTGGTGACGTCGCCCGAGCTCTCGTATACCCAATATCCCAACGAGACAATCACGAGGGAACTTCTCATCAATATCACGGTGGGGGATCTCCAGCGTATCAAAATCTATCCCGCCAAAGGCTTTCAGATTCCCCAGGAAATTCCAGATGAGGTCTGGACTGCCTATGAGCGCCTCGTCGCCCTCGGCTATACCCAGCACCTCGTGAAGGAGTAGTTTCCCATTGACTCGCGGGGAGTTTGGTAGTAAGATCTCATTCTGTTGTTGTTCATCTGAGAGGGTCGCCATGCAAAGTCTCGGGTACATTGCTGCTGGTGTATCGCTGCTTTTGGTCTTCGTCGGCTTTCCAAAGCAGATCTTCAAGAACTATCAACGGAAGAGTTGCGATGGCATTGACCTCACCTTGGCTGTTTCGGCCTTTGCTGCCTACACTACCTGGGGTGTCTATGGTTGGTCAGTCGGCGACAAGTTCCTTATTTGGTCGCAAACGCCTGGAGCCATCTTATCGCTTATCCTGCTCGTTCAGTTTTACCTTTACCGCAGGAACCGGAACCGTCCTCAATGAAAATCGTTTGGAGGACGGTTTTCATTTGACTCGCGGGGGAGTTTTTGGCATACTCCCGTGAAGCTTGGTCGTGCCTACCTCGGGCCCTCTCTCAGAGAGTCTTATGGTAGAGCGGGACCGGTCCTGCTTTATCCCATCGGGCGACCGAGGGGCTGGTGAGCGATCACCTTCAGAACCTTCACAAGGAGTCTCGTTATGTCGCTTCAACTTGATGTCAGGAAGTGGTTGTCTCCTCCAGTGGGCGAACCGTACGATCTGGGTGTGACGATCGAGCTCATGGATCATCCCTATCTCCTGCCGTTTGCTTTTCGGGGGTGCGATGGCGTCTATGATCCGAGAGTGCTGGAAGAAGCGCTACTCCAAGCCTGCCGCATGGCATACGAACGGATGAAGCCGGAACAGGCCAAGGATCGGATGCTGCGCATCCTCAAAGATCCATCCAAGCTGGAAAACGGCCTCGTCGGCGCTGAGAACCTCCCGATCGAAGAGATCGAGAGGTCGATGTTTGGGAAACAGACGGTGTTGGGCGTGACGGGAGCGACACTCTCGATCCTGCGTTACGGATCCTGTCTTGCACTTCGCTGTGCAGACAGCAAGGGCGATCTTCACGAGGAGATGGGGGCGGTGCTGTCGGAGATGGCCCTGAGTAACAGTGGGCGACTCTGGCCATTTGTCCGGAGTTACCGGTTTTCCGTTGGGCCGCGGATGATTCCTCACCAGCGGACCAGCGAACTTGATCTCAAGGAGGAAATGACTGCTATGGGCACGTACCTCCCGCATTTCAAGTGGCGGGAGAACGTGAACTTTGGGGGCGATCTCGTAGGGAATTTCGTCTCTTGTAGGAAGGAGAAGGGTGTACCGGTCGGCTCGTATGGGGATGCTAAAGTGTTTCTCCGGCTGACGACTATCCCTGAGGCAACCGACAGCATGTGGTGCCAGGGGCTTATCGAAAACGTGACGGGAGATGCGGTTTTCTTTCGGGATTACAACAACTTTCCGAAGATTCGCATGGAATACTCCCTGCAGACGGTCGGTGATTGCATTGGTCAACCGCCGCAAGATGTCGACTATGAGAGGGAACAGCACCTCCTCAAAGTCATAGCCAGGATTCTCTTCGGCGGACTGTGGCATCGGCACTATCGGACCGTCTTGAGTCTCAATGAGCACCTCCTTCATTTCCGGAAACCAAAGGTCGCGTAACCGGATCGAACTTGCGTGATACTCGGGCCTGCTGTGCAACTGCATGGCGGGTCTTTTTCTTTTTCATTTGACCCGTCCTTCGGCCGAGGTTGACCCAAGCACCATCGGCTGGTGCTGGGTTGACTCGCGGGGGGAGGATTATCTGGTATATTTTATATGAGCACTAATTCTCAAAGTATGAAAACGATATTAGTAGATGCGGTGGATTGTTTCGTAATAGAAGGGGAGGGTGTTTTCAAAGAGATGTATGACATGCTTGAGACCTATCCGAATCGCAAGATCGTCCTTACGGGGGCCAATGACGAGCAGTTCATGAAGTTTGGGCTCGACAAAGTACAGTATGAAGTCTTTTCCCTCAAGCATAATCCAGAGAAAACGGACCCGTCATATTACACAAAAATGCTGGATCATTTTGATCTGACGCAAGATGACGTTGTCTATTTTGAGCACAATCCCGAGGCGGTGAAAAGTGCCCAGTCAGTTGGTATAGTCTCTTACTATTACGATAATTCGAAAAAAGATCTTATTGAACTCAAGCAATTCCTGGATAGCCACCTTTGATTTCATTTGACTCGCGGAGAAATTGAGATAAAAAAACCGCCGAGCTTGCGCAGGGCGGAAAGGGTATTTCGAACG
>CAZABS010000045.1:0-5587 GCA_964483635.1 uncultured Bdellovibrionales bacterium | reverse complement strand
TCGAGCGCACTCCCCGTGGCCGTGTCGTCACCCCGGAAGGCTACAAACATCTCGGTTATTCAGTGCCACACGATCAGCCAGAAAAAATGTTATAAAGGATCAAGAGGTTATGCCAAAAAATGTTTGGGAGCTCCCTTCCAACGTCGTTATACCAGAAAAAAAACCTACCGAAATCCGACCGATTCTCGCTGATCGAGACCGCAAGCGTTATGAGCAGGCCGTCGGTCATGAAATGGCACCCAAAGACTTCAATGTGTGGATGGTTCAAACGCAAATGTCTCAGTATACGAGTGTTCCATCGCCTGATACTGAAGCATTGCGCGCCACCCCCAATCCCTCCAGCAGAAACGTTGACCACCCCCTTACTAAGGTGACGGTTCTTCCTCAACAAGATCTGCGCCATGCTCTTTCCGATGCTTTCCCTCACTACGGAGAAGTACGCTCCAATATGCTTCCCGATCTCGTTGTCGTTTCCGGCGATGCTGGCTACATTGATAGCGAACCAGAAAGTGACCTCGCTCACTCTTATATCCAAAGCGAAGTCCAGACCGTGCACTCTATTCGCAAAGCAGCGGAGTCCACTCTCTATCACCATTTCCCTTCTGGCGAACGCCTTGATGGCGATTGGGAAGAAGAGTTCTTGCACCTTCATGTTCTCGGTGAAACCTACGCTTTCTTGTCTCTTGAAAAGCATGAGATAACCGATGAACTCGTAGTGAGTTATCTAGCGAGCCGTCTCTTTGACCGAAACGATCATGACTGGGGTCTCTCTGGTAAGGCTTTTGATGTGTATGCTCGCACGGGTGATGAGAGTAAATTACGCCGAGTAGTAACTCCCGGTCGTATTCGCCAGACCCTCGACCGCTATGGCAAGTTTTCACCCAGGAGGGAACTGGAACGGTTTCGCCTAGATAATTTGGGAGATGCAGATCCCAACGGCTTTACCGATCAAGCCGACTACCTCGCTTATCACCGATCCCTCGCCGATGCTGTACAGAAATTTTCACAAGTAACTGAATCAAACGAGACAGTAAGAATTGAGCCTATTTTCACTGCTCTTAAAAAAATTATCGATGGGCGAAAAGATGAATACCTGCGAAATGTCGAAAATGAAGCGGCCGAAGAGCGCCTCCTCCAACCACTCATTGTCGCTGTCGGAAAAAGTAGACGCTATCAAGATGCAATGCTTGAAGCAGGTGCTGATGCTGCCCTCGCAGAACTTTCTCCTGATGATTTGACAGCGCTCATTGCTCTGGCCAAGCGTATTCGTACCAGTCCAGCATCAGTCGCCACCGAGAGACTCCGTCGCAATAAATCAGAATTCTATGCTTCCGTTGTTGATCAGATAGAGAATCGATCCGAACAAACGTCCGATACCGAAAAAGAACTCTCCCTTCTCAAGTCTCTTTTTGAAAAAATCGGCGCCAAAAAAATCCTCGATGTCGGCAGTGGTTATGGCCGACTCGCCAAACCTCTCGCCGAGTCTGGATTTAACGTCACTGGTATCGACGCAAGTTCGACATTCCTCAAGCGTGCCAAAGAAACCAAAGGGCAAATCAAAAACCTCCGCTACACCAAAGGAGATATCATTGATTATCGTGATGTGGTAGAAAAAAGTAGCTATGATGCTGTCTACTATGGCTGGCACTCTTTCCTCGAAGCTTACGGCCTTGGCAATGCACTCACTTCGCTTCGCTCTGCTCATGAGACACTGAGGGATGGTGGTACCATCATCTTCGATCAACCCGCTCGTACCAATCCCGGTCTCGAGGATGGTTGGTATGGTGATGCCGAGCATGGCTATATGGCCTACCTCATGGACGAAACAGAAATCCAATTTCTCCTCAAGCTCGCCGGCTTCGAAGATATTCATATTCTCCGCTGGATCACCAAGCCAAGTGAACTGTATCCCGAGGGGATGCAAAAAATAACTGTCGCTGCCCACAAGCCAGCTCTACCGACCCCTCACACAGAAGCTCAAAAAGTTTCATAAAAAAGAAAAGGCTCATACGTTGTTTCGTACGAGCCCAGAGCGACAATATCGCCGCACTACGGAATCACTTTTGCAGAGTCTCGTTGAATTCCGACCACTGATAGAGCGCGAACCCGCTTTCAAGCAAGGTCACGCGCGAGGGCTGAAATACCCCCTTCGGTTGCAAGACTCCGCCGTCCTTCGTCACCACGCCGTCCTGCACCCGCATGCACTGAGCCGACCGCTTCGCGATTTCTATCGCGTTGGCTGCGTCGTAGCGACTGAAGTCGACCATGCCCAGGAACGCGCCTGTGGTATGTGATACCTTGTCGTCCACATCTATGAGGTCAAACAGCTGACCATTCACGATAGTGCACTCGGTTGAATTTACCTTGTAACCACCATCGATCATGACGGTCGCGGGAGCGCAGGTTTGAAACCGATCGTGGCTCATGAGTCGGATACCATCGAAAAATGCCCGGTCACCGCCACGCCGACAGGTGGACCGCGCCACCGGCAAACCCTCCCTGGTGATGTCGAGGTAGCGATATCCTCCCACGCCGTGGAGTTCGTAGAGCCCCGTATCGGTCACAATACGCCGAACCGGTTTCTCTTCGTCGACAAAAAGTAGTGCGAAGTGGCCGAAGTTGCTGGCCACTGCCGACAGTTCCATTCCCGCCACCGTCCGTCGGATTGACTCCGGCAAAGTAGGAAGCAGAAATGTGGTCAGGACAGTCTTGATCCCTGTCTGAATAGCGACCCGGTCCGGAAACCTCACCTTCCGCGTCAGTTCCGGGTGATAGTACCACCACAGGCTGAGCCAGAAGAAAAAGCTTTCGAAGAGCCCGAGGGCGGCCGTTTCACTCTTCAGTGTTGCGACAACGCAATCGAAGGTCGACTTGCCGAGAGCATCGCGCTCCGCTTCCGGCACAGCATCACGTGCTGCTTGGTTGGGATACGCGGCCGTCGCCATTTCGCGCAGAAGACCAACGTAGCTGTCGATCGCCCCCCTCACGAAGCCAGCGTCATTCGTCTGTACGAACACATCGCCGAGATTCCGGAGACTCGTGCACACAAACCCATTGGCTTGCGGCAGAAACTCCAAACCATTCTTCTCAATCTTCACGACTGTCTCCATCCCCAGAAAAACCCCGAGGAGCGGGTTGCGAATGAATCGCATAATTAGATAACAAAGAACTCTCGGGAATTTTTCCCTTTCACAAACTTCTTGGTGAAGAAATTTCTGAAAGGAAGGCGAGGGAGAAGAAACTTCCGCCTCGCCAATGCTCTACTTCTGAAGCTCTCCAAGTACTCTCGGGATTTCTTCCCACGGGTTCGTCTTGTCGATTCGCCGGTCCGGAGGAATACATCCGCTGGCATGGATTTCACTTGGCTGAAGCGATGACGTCCCGATGACGACCGCTTGGGGCTGGTGCTCACGGATGAGAGTCACCAACCGATATCCTACGTTGTGCAACTGATCGCAAAAACGATCGAAGTCACTCAGATCAGTGCAGCCCGGGTCAGCCTTGGGCATGCGATGGTCGAGGAATACGAGATCGTATCGTTCTTCCGAACAGACCATGCTTACAGCTTGGTCATACCACTTAGCGACCGTACAGACCGCTCCGTGCTTCATGAGCACTTCACTCATATATTCAAGCGGGAGCTCCTGATCCTCAACGATGAGAACTTTCATGACTTGCTCCTAGTAAAGAACATCGGGTCCGTCGAATGACGGTTTCCCCTTCAAAAGATTTTTATAAAACAATCTTTTGAAAGAGGGGCGACGCGCAGTGTTACTTGCGTCGCCCGAACTGCCTACCTGTCGCCGGTCATTCCTGGCTGGAACCCTTGAGCAGATCCTTGAGGATATCACCCCAGTCCTTGCCCTTCTTGGCGAAGTCTTGGCCGGTGCCGTTGCAGTCATAACACTGGTATTCAGTGCCATCGGTCCGGTTTTTCTTGCCGGATCCACCGCAACTGGTGCAAGTGGTTTCCGTGCCCGCGATGCCCACCAAGCCGACATAGTTCGTCATGAGCACCCGGGCGCCGTCGATCGTGAAGAAGTGACGGTTGAAGCAGTCAAGCATGGCGCTCGCCGGGTGGTGATGATGGTTGGTATCCGTCACCACCGCCACGTACTTGGCACCATTCTTGGCCGCCTGGAGGGCGAGGGACCATCCGACAGCCATTTCCTGACCGACGTATTGAAGCCCCACTCCGCCCTGTGCCATCCGGCCCGCCGGCATGAGGAGGTCTGTGAGGACCACGTCCCAGTACGGGAGCTTGGTCTCATTCATCGCCCGGTCATAGTACTCATTGAACTCGAGTCCGTCCGCCTTGTACTGGTCGAACAGCATCCTCTTGCGCACTTCGTCATACTGCACCGAGAGCAAGCTAACTGCCTCTTCGTGCGTGGCGCAGTAGGTCACGTCGTGACCGACGAGCGTCTGCCGAGCAGTGACGCGGTGAACCGCGCTGTCGTCGATAACCAGAATCTTCATGATTCTCTCCATCCCCAGAAAAGCCCCGAGGAGCGGGTGTGGCAGGTGCCAGATAGGTTTGAAAGAACTTGTTATCCTCTTTCAAGGTAACGACACAGTATACTTGATTTTTCACAATGTGTCAATAATTGGGTCATAGTATTCATTATTTATGATGAAACATTACTATATTTTGCTTTATTTATTGACTTTTTTATTTCTATTTGCTATACTATTTTTGTCGACCTTTTTACCGACATATTATTGAAAGTATGGAATCAAGAAATCTTGAGGCCTTTGGTCTCACGGAAAAAGAATCTCGCGTCTACCTCGCTCTCCTTGAGCTAGGGGAGGCAACTATTGGCGCACTCTCCAAAAAGTCCACTATTAAGCGCACTACTCTCTATGATGTGGTCGAAAGCCTGAAATCATCGGGTTTGGTTGGCAGTATAAAAAAAAGCAAAAAATCCCTTTATTTTGCCGAAGATCCCCGCACTCTTGAGGGTAAACTAGAAGAAAAGAAGGAAACTCTGAGAAAAATGCTCCCCGAGCTCCTCTCTATCGCCAACTTCCTTGATAACAAGCCAAAGATCAGATTTTATGAAGGAAAGGAGGGTATCAAGGATGTCTATAAAGACACCCTCAAGTACAAAGATCAGGAACTCTTAGCGTGGGTGGCAGAAGAAGCTATTTCTGCCTTCGACCTCGAATTCTTAAACGGGTATTACCTCCCTCGCCGAATTGAGAAAAAAATCTGGGTTCGAGCCATTGCCCCCAGACTCCCCTACATGGAAGAGTACCGAGGCGAAGACTCAGTCTCTCTCCGGCGCACCAAACTCATTGATGCTGAGGCCTTTCCGCTCCTCGTCGAAATCAATCTCTATGGTCGGAACAAAATCGGCATCATGTCTTTTTCTGAACAAACGAGTTTAATAATTGAGAGTGATAAAATTTTTCGTACCCTAAAGAGTATCTTTGAACATCAGTGGCTCTGTCTGCAATAATGAGCGCACTCTTGTAACCATAGCAAAAGAGGAGTCTTGTGCTTATCGCCCATTGAAACAATCCTCATGATCTCCTCTAGAATCAGAGAACAAAAAACGGTATACTGGAGAAAACAAATACTATG
>CAZABS010000044.1:0-5874 GCA_964483635.1 uncultured Bdellovibrionales bacterium | reverse complement strand
TCACGTTTCTTTCTCTGGGAGCGTTTTGGTATTACTACCAAAACGGATTAGGGCTCGCCTACAGTGATTCACAGTCGCATCTCAACATCGCCAGGCGTATCATCGACAACCTCACGCCTGGTTTTGCTCAGATAGGAAGTATCTGGCTTCCACTTCCGCATCTTCTGATGCTTCCTACTATCTGGAGTGATTTCATGTGGCACTCGGGGCTTTCGGGCGCTCTGGTGAGCATGATTTCCTATGTGACTGCTGGAGTCTTAATTTTCAAACTTCTCAAAGAACTCAATATCCCAGTACTCGGGCGAATTGCGGGAGTGGCAATTTTTGCGCTTAACCCAAATATTCTCTATCTCCAATCGACATCCATGACTGAGCTTTTACTTCTCTCAACCATGATGGCGAGTGCCTATTATTTCTTTTTCTGGATCAAAAATCAAACTGATATATCGCTCATAAAGTCTGCGTTTTGGATTATGCTGGCTACGCTGGTGCGGTATGAGGGATGGATCTTGCTATTCTTTGAATCAATTGCCTTACTCATAATTACATGGCGAGACAAGGGCTGGCGGAAAACAGAGGGGAGCGTTCTCGCTTTCTGTTTTTTGGGTGGATTTGGTATCTTCCTCTGGGTAATCTGGAACTGGGCAATCTTTGGCGATCCGCTCTATTTCGCTTTTGGCCCTTTCTCGGCTCATACGCAACAGGAGAACTTTTCCGTGAATGGGCTCTTGGTTACCCAGCATGACGCGTTACTCTCAGGGAAGATTTATGCAATTGCCGTCATGTTTTGTACCGGCTTTCCACTCGTTCTCTTATCAGCATTTGGTATGATGGTGCTTTTCATCCAGAAGCAGATTTCATGGAAAATGAAGTTTGCATTTCTTTTGCTTATCACACCGTTTTTCTTCAACATTCTTTCTCTTTATCTCGGACACACGATTCTCTTCATGCCAGGCGTCTTGGGGACTGGTTGGTTCAATGTCCGCTATGGTGTCATGACACTGCCGTTCATTGCGATCGCGATCCCGTTCCTGTTCATGTATCGCAATAGATTGTGGCAGTTCTCTCTCTCGCTCATCGTGCTTGCGGCGATTGTCTATCCATTTTCATATGAACCAGTGACGCTCCAAGACGCGAAGGAGGGAATGGCGCGAAAAGACTTGCGAGCGGCGGCTCATTGGCTGCGGGACAATGTGGAGAATCCAGATGAAAAAATCCTGATTTCTGGGGCGGCGAATGACCCGATTATCTTTCAGTCCGGTTTCCCCATCAAGCAATTCATCTATGAGGGGTCGGGTCGGTACTGGACTGAGTCGATCAAAAATCCCGCGAAGTACGCCACGTGGGTATTTGCTGATAAAAAAAATTCGATGGACTATATTGCCACGAAACTCTGGGAGAAGAATCTCCTGCAGAAGAAGTTTGAGTTAGTGCATGAGGATGAATGGTTTGTTTATTATAGAATCATCGGACAACCATCTTCAGAAATTGAACCATAGGTCATGAGTATTCTTTCGTTTGTTTCTAGGGTTTTGAAGATAGTACTTCAGATCTTGATTATGGTGAGTGTCTTTGTTTCGGTTCTCGCTCTTGGGTTATTCGTGACAGCTCGGTATCATGAGACACCACAAGTTGAAAAAGTTGTTTCATACGATGCCCCAAGCAAAACAATCTGGAAGATCCAATCTATTGATACGATGAAACAGTCGCGTGATTTAGCGCGAGGAAAAGCGTATGACACTGCTTTTGATAACGAAATTGCTTGGCAAGTGAAAGCGATTGCCGAAACAGGAGCGAATTATATTGCTCTTGGTACTCCATATGACAAAGAATTTCTTCCGTTTTTGCGCCGTTGGGTGCGCGCAGCTCGAGAGAATCATCTGAATATTTGGTTTCGTGGGAATTGGTCTGGCTGGGAAGGTTGGTTTGATTATCCCAAGAATCTGACCAGAGCCAATCACATAAAAAAAACGGAAGATTTTATTATAAAGAATTCAGATATTTTTGAAGACGGAGATATTTTTTCTCCATGTCCTGAATGTGAAAATGGTGGTACTGGTGACCCACGTCAAACAGGTGACGTGGTAGGGTATCGAAGATTTATTACCGAGGAATATCAAGTCGCACAAGCAGCGTTTTCTCAAATGAATAAAAAAGTACAGATCTTCTATCCTTCGAATCGTGACGTGGCAAAGCTTATTATGGATAAAGAAACCACGCGCTCTCTTGGGGGATTTGTCATTATTGATCATCATATTAGTGATGCGCAGCAAATAGCGCGAGATATTGAAGATATGGGAAAGAGTAGCGGTGGGAAAGTCATTCTTGGTGAATTTGGTATACCTTCAAACGATGCTCAAGAAAGAACGATGACAGTTGCCGATCAAGCTCATTGGTTGAAAGCTGTTTTCGAAGGACTTTTGGGCGTGCGAGATCTCGAAGGAGTGAATTACTGGGTCAATACAACCGGATCAACGCAGCTTTGGAAAGAAAATGGGGATGCATTGCCAGCAGTATCAATCGTCAAAGAATATTATTCTCCGAATGTCGTGCATGGAGTAGTTAAGGATGAATATTTTTGTCCAGTGAAAAATGCGAAGATACGCGCCTTAGACAAAGAGGGGATTACAAACGAGAGTGGGTATTATGAAATTCGGAGTATTGGCGATCCAATACCATCCATTTTTGTTTCGGCACCTGGCTATATTGGACGAAACGAGGTCGTTGATACGACGTTTCAGAAATTGGATGTGGTGCTGAATCGTGAAACGTCTGGCTCATTTCTCCAAAAGAACTGGTCATTCAAACGCTGTTCAAAATAAACCAAAATTTGGTTGTTGACGACTGTCTCTTGACGAGGGAACAGATGTTCCCATATAGTGGAGAGCAGCATATATCACAGCAAGGTACCTATGGACTCTCAAATATTCCTCCAGAAAATTCAATCCTTCTTTGAGCAAAGGAAGCGCATGCCGACGGTTCGGGAAGTGCGGGATCAGATCCTACGTACCAAGTCGATGCGCCAGGCGAAGGAGTTCATCGATAATCTCGTTGAAGATGGACTCCTCAGAAGGGACAAGAATGGAAAACTCCTTCCTGCCTCTTTTTTCTCCTCGATACGCAAGCTCGGCAGAATAGAGGCGGGCTTTCCTTCTCCGGCCGAGGAAGAACTCCTCGATACCATGACCCTTGATGATTGGCTGATTCAAAGACGAGAGGCGACTTTTTTACTTGAAGTGAAAGGTGAGTCCATGCTGAATGCCGGTATTCGACCGGGTGACACGGCTCTCGTCGAACGAGGAAGACAACCCAAAAACGGCGATATCGTGATTGCCTGTGTCGATAACAAATGGACGATGAAGCATTACCATGTCCAAGGGAATGGAAAGATCGCCCTCGTCCCGGCCAATCCGAAATTCCCGACCATATATCCGAAAGAGGAACTGCGTGTCGAGGCGATCGTCACGGCCATTATCAGAAAGTACTAGCGTATGAGTGCCCCGATCGCTCTCGGGAGGTATCCACGGGCTATCCTCCATATTGATGGAGACGCGTTCTTCGCATCGTGTGAACAGGCGAGGAATCCCGATCTCCGGGGGAAGCCAGTGATAACTGGGAAGGAAAGGGGAATTGCTGCTTCTATGAGTTATGAGGCGAAGGCGAGAGGGGTGACGCGGGCGATGCGGCTTTCTGAGATAAAAAAACTTTGCCCAGATGCCATTTTTCTTCCCTCGGACTACGAGACGTATTCGCTCCTTTCGAAACGCTTTTACGCTGTGGTGCGCCGCTATACACCAGATGTCGAAGAGTATGGAATAGATGAATGCTTTGCTGATCTCACGGGGTGGCAACGGCCGTTTCGCATGGGGTATGAGGATATTGCCAAGAAACTCAAAGAAGAGTTGGCGCGGGAGTTTGGCTTCACGTTTTCAATTGGGCTCGCCTCAACCAAGGTACTTGCGAAGCTCGGCTCGAAGTGGCAGAAGCCGCAAGGGTTTACGGCGATCCCGAATAAAGAGATTCATCGGTTTCTTGTAGATCTTCCGGTAGGGAACGTGTGGGGGATTGGTCCTCAGACAACGGCTCTGCTTTCAAAGTTTGGGGTTCATACCGCGCTCGATTTCGTAAGGAAAGATGAAACATGGGTGAAGCATCACTTCTCCAAACCATTTCAAGAAATCTGGTCAGAACTCCGGGGGGTAAGCGTGCTCGCGCTCCAAACCGAACCTCGGAAGGATCACGCCTCTATTCAGAAGATGAAGACATTCACCCCGCCTTCCAATGATCCGCGCTTTGTCTTTGCACAGCTCTCGAAGAATATCGAGTCAGCCTGTATGAAGGCGCGCGGCTACAAGCTTGAAGCCAAGACGGTCTTTCTCTTGCTGCGCACCCAAAGCTTTGAGCATTCCTCTACAGAAGTAAAGCTGTCTCGGCCGACCAACTTTGCTCACGAGCTCATCAGTCTCCTCAGGCCGATTTTTGAGGACATCTATCAGGAGGGTGTATTCTATCGAGCTACTATGATTGGACTCTCGGGACTCGTGGAAGTGAATCCCCAGCCGGATCTCTTCGGGGCCTCACTCAAAGTAGATGGATACCGCAGGCTCTATGAGAAGATTGATGAAGTCCGTCGGAAGTATGGAAAACATACCATCCATTTTGGTTCATCGTTTCTCGCACATCAATTTGCCCAGCACCAAGGCGATCGGGGAGATACCCCAGAAAGGAAAGAACACCTTTTTCGGGGAGAGACCAAACGAAAGCGCATTGGTATCCCTACCTTATCGATCAACTTGGAATAGTCGCTCGATGAGCTCACACGGGGACTTTGTTGGATATTGAGGCTCTTGGGAGCCTTTTTGGTTTTCCTTGAGCGTCTCTCCCTCTCTCTCTACTCAGATATTCCAATATTCTTGAGAATGTTGGAATGTCATGGGTGGGTAATTGACTCTCACGAGTTTGCGTGTTACAAGTGAGGAGTGTTCTGGGGGTCTTTTCTCTTTGTCGTCAACAGCTGGGGGTATCCAATGAGTACGTCCGAATTGCCTCGAGATCTCGAGGGAGTGACAATGAAAGCGGGAGACTGCTACCGTGGCGAAATGTGGGTCGCCGAGATTTATACGATCGGTTACGATCCCGATTTCCGAAACTATGTGGTGAGCTACGGAATCGTCGGCACTATCGCCTGTGGCGCGTGCAGCCTCGCCGCCTTTCTCGAACGTTTCCCTTACCGGGTCGAACTTCGCTCCAAGGACGAGGTATCCAGACCAGACAAGGAGGGTGGCGTGAATGCCCAGATCGAAGAGGGCGGGACTCTCACCATTCCAGAGGGGACGTATCGGGGAAGACACGGGAGCGCCGAGTGCACGGTGCTGAGTACTGGCAAATTTGACCCCGAGCTGATCGAGTCGAGCGTTGTCATCCAATGCTCGGAGAGCGGTGCGATTCATTGCTGGCCGGAGGGGGAATTCCTCAAGGCATTCACCCGCGTCACCTGATGGACCAGCTGTCCCAACGGGACAATCGAAGCCGAGCGCGCTGCGCCCGGCTTCTTTCTTTTGTGCGAGTGCATTTCAAAAAGTGATACAATAGAAATGCAAGAAGCGTCTCATTCATAAACAACCAAAAAGAGGAGAGTCGGATGACTCGTGTTCGAAGTGATGATGCCTCTCGAGGATTGGTCTCAAGTTTCTTCTTCTACTGCATCGTCTTGGCGGTTATCGGGGTTGGGGGTTGGTATTGCTTGGCGTCACTTCTCTAGTCAAACGCCAGTAGGACTGAGGAGCTCTTCTTTTACAGTGTCTTTTGCTACTGGCAGAGGACTCTTTTTTTCAACGCTTTCTTGAGCGGGAAAATCTCTCCGATGGTGAAGGA
>CAZABS010000043.1:0-6060 GCA_964483635.1 uncultured Bdellovibrionales bacterium | reverse complement strand
GCTTGTTTTGGGGGAAAAACTCTGGTATTCTCAATTTATATGAACAATATTCTTCTCGTCGAAGACGATGTCTTCATTGCTGAGATTTACATGAAAAAACTCACCGGAGAGGGGTTTTCGGTTGATAATGCGGTAACTGGCCGCGAGGTACTCAAACGGGTTCAGGAGAAGCCCTACGACCTCATTCTGCTTGATCTGGTGCTCCCCGAGATGGGTGGTATGGATGTTTTACGGGAACTTCGAGGGAAACCAGCGGAATATCCAGGAGATTACAAAGTCGTGGTTTTTAGCAATCTGAGTAGTGCTGATGATCGTAGCCAAGCCGTAAAGGCGGGGGCAGACGGCTTTATTTCAAAGACGGAATTTACTCCGAGCCAGGTTGTTGATGAAGTAAAACGATATCTCAAACAGTTTTCAGAGCAGACAAAGCATGCGACACAGCAAGAATCAGGGGAAGCGCGCACGACCGGGCCAGTGGCTGCTTCAAAAAGGGAATCGATTCTCCTGGTAGAAGATGAAAAAATATTTGCTGAGATGTTTAGTAAGCGTCTCGCTGATGAAGGGTATACGGTTACGGTGAAGGGGAATGGTCTTGATGCTTTTGAAATAGCGGAGCGCGAACCTTTCGATCTCATTATTACCGATGTGATGCTTCCAGGGATGGAGGGGCGAGAGCTTATCGGGAAACTTCGGGAGCGTCCTGCGACCAAAGATACCCCTGTGTTCGTTCTCACGGCTTCACTGAATGAACAAGAGATGTCTTCCTTGCGTGCATCGGGAACCGTCACGGAGGCTTTTCTCAAGACCCAGATAACTCCGAGTGAACTTGCCGATGCGGTGAATGCCTATTTTCATGATAAAGCGTAGATTATGTCAAAAAGAATATTGATCAATCAAACTCCAGAGCATATTGGAGAGGAAGTAACACTCGCTGGTTGGATAGATGTTAGACGTGATCATGGAAAACTGGTGTTTTTCGAGCTGCGCGATCGGAGTGGAAGGTTACAATTAGTGGTTACACCAGAAAAAGTGGATCTCATAGAACTAGCAAAAGAGATTCATTCGGAATATGCGGTTACGGTTGTCGGTCAAGTCAAAGCCCGTCCAACAAAAAAATCAGCTGACCCAACAGTAATAGTAAACCCAACAGATACCATAGAAATCGAAGTGTTGGCACTTTCGGTTGTTGGCCGTCCAACGATGGAATTACCGATTGATGTATCTCAAAATGAGATGGGGCTTCAACTTGAGACGCTCTTGAATTATCGAACCTTAGCCCTTCGACAAAAAAAGATTCAAGCCATTTTTCATGTTTATTCGGAATTGTTGCGTGCCTACGACGAGGCGATGCGCTCTCTGGGGTTTCTTGAAATTAAAACTCCAAAAATTCTCGGGGCGGCAACAGAGGGGGGTGCAAATTTCTTTCGTATCAAGTACTTTGATCGAGATGCCTACTTGGCGCAAAGTCCTCAGTTTTATAAACAAGCAGCCATGAGTGCCTATGAGCGAGTTTTTGAAATTGGAACTGTCTTTCGTGCTGAGCCGAGCTATACAACACGACATACCACAGAATATACGGGGTTAGATGCTGAGATGGGTTTTATCGAAAACGTCGAAGAGGTAATGGCAGTATTGGAACGGGTCATGCATGCCATGTTTCAGCATATCAGTGCAACGTGTCAGGCTGATCTTACACTTTTTGATGCCGTGATTCCTCCGGTGGTACCGATTCCACGTATCCGATTAAGCGAGGCAATCGAGATATTAAAAAGTAAATACCAAAAGGAAATACCTGACGGCGAAGACATTGATAGTGAAGGAGAAAGACTGATCGGTGACTATGTGAAGGAAAAGTATGGTTCCGATCTTGTCTTTCTTACCCATTATCCTACTGCCGTTCGCGCTTTCTATTCGCTCCCAAGTCCGGAGAATCCGAAATATTCTGAGAGTTATGACCTGGTTTTTCGAGGTGTCGAAATTGCCTCTGGTGCACAACGGATTCATGATCCGGAGCTATTAACGGAGGTGATCCGAGCGCGTGGTCTCGATCCGGATACTTTTAAAGATTACATTGATATTTTTCGCTATGGTGCACCACCACATGGTGGATGGGGCCTCGGATCAGAACGTATCATTCAAAAATTACTCGGACTATCTTCGATTAAGGAAGCAATTCTCTACCCACGTGATGTGAAGCGACTTGCGCCATAGAGAATGGTTTCTTTGTAAGGTAAGAAAATTATTTCGATTTCCGAATACGATCACTTAAATCGAGTGGATATGTTGCTTCAGAGAATTGTTCGTGAGCTCAAGAAAAATAACCTCCCGGATTTTCTTCGGAAGGTTCTTTTTTATTCCGTAGGAAAAGGACGACTGCTGTGGGCGCTCGATGAACGTGATTGGCAAAAGAAAAAAGTACTTGCCCAAAAAGCTTTTGCTCATTATCCACGAGGGAGTACACATCCAGACTCTCCGACTATTGTGTATGTACTTCCTGGGACATGGATTGCTGGTGGGATTGCAGTGGTCCTCCAGCAGGCTAATCGGTTGCAGGAGCGGGGGTACAGGGTGTTTGTTGTGACCCAGGATCTCAAGCGAACGATTCCTTGGTTTTCAAATCAAAACGTGCCCGTTATTCCAATTCAAGAAATTGAAACGCTCCTGAAAGATGGGATTGATATCCTCATTGCAACTGGATGGAATTCTGCCCCCACCGTAGATTTGCTACCAGCGGCGCGTAAACTTTATTTTGTCCAGCAAGACGAAAGAAAATTTTATACGAATAGAGTGCAGCAGTTATTTGTGGGAAGTACCTATGAACTCCCGTTTGAATATGTGACTATGGCTCGCTGGATACAGAGATGGCTTCGAGATGAATTCAGACATGATTCAAAATATGTTCCCAATGGACTCGATCGAACAATATTTCAACCCAGCGATCCGATTGAACCAAGAGGAAAACGTGTGAGAGTTTTGATCGAAGGGCCAATTGATATTCCCTTTAAGGGAATGGCCGATGCCTATCAGGCAATCAGAGATCTTGATTGTGAACTCTGGATTGTAAGTGGGAGAGGGTCACTTCCAAGTGGATGGAGGTGTGACAGATTTTTTGAGGGTGTGCCACTTGATGAAATGCCTAAAATTTATTCAAGCTGTGATATTTTATTGAAGATGAGCACTGTAGAAAGTTTTGCCTATCCACCACTTGAAATGATGGCATGTGGCGGTGTGCCAGTGATTCGTAGAGTATCGGGAATTGAAGAATATGCAATTGACGAAGAGAACTGTCTCATCGTCGAGGACATCGAAGGTGCGAAGAGAGCGGTCTCACGACTCCTTGCTGATGGAGAACTACGGAAGCGGCTTGCTGCAAATGGTTTGAAAACCGCTCAAAACTGGTCGTGGAGTCAATCCATTGATGCCTTAGAGCACGCGTTTTCATTGAAGTAAACTCGGAAACCTCTATCAAGGTAAACAGGGAATACTATGAACCGAAATCTCTCAAGTTACCAGTCGACATTCCTTCAAAAACTTTTCGAAACAAGCGAGGGGTGGCTTCAAAAAGTATCTACAAAAAAAGTCTGGTTTTTGTTGATAGTATTCCTGCTCGCCTCATTCGTAACGGTATTCCGTCGGGTGGAGGTGATCACGGATCCTCAATTTTATGCTGAAGACGGTGTTTTTTGGTATACCGAAGCGTATCACAGTGATAATTGGTTTCTTCCGTTTCTTACTCCAAAGCAAGCCTACTTTCAAACCATCTCGCGTATCGGCGCTCTGGTTGCTCTTCCATTTGATATTCAGTATGCACCGCTCATCTTCAACAGTATAGCGATTTTCATTACCGTTCTCCCAGTAGTTTTTTTTCTCAGTTCTCGTTTTCAGGCACTCATCCCAAAAATATCCTACCGCGTTTTCTTGAGCTTGATGTATCTCTGTCTTCCGGGCGCTTCGGAAGTCCATGCCAATCTTACCAATGCTCATTGGCATTTGGCATTACTCATGATTTTGGTCATTCTTGCGCCAGTTGGTAAAACTCTTTTCTGGAAGATCTTTGATGGCATGAGTCTTTTCATCGCTGGTCTGAGTGGACCTTTTGTTTTCTTCGCCCTTCCAATCTTTGTGATCTCTCTCTACTGTACATACGTCAAGGAAAAAAAGTTTCCCGTCGCAGTACTTGCGCTCACTTTTTTGATACAGATGTATAGTTTTTTCTTCATGCTCGACACGGGTGCACCCCGTTCGAACGCCCCATTGGGAGTGAGTATAGTCAATTTTTCGACTATACTGGGAGGAAACGTCTTCCTCAAGGGTATGCTTGGTCCTCAGCTTACCAATGAAATTCGAGACTGGCGATTATGGGAAAACGGGATTTTTCCGGTTATCACGAGTCTCCTGGGTCTCTTGGTCTTGGGGTATTTCTTCCGTACAGCGAGACTCGAAGCCCGTCTGTTTGTGGGCTTTCTATTTCTGGTATTTATTGGATCGCTGATTTCTCCGCAAGCGCATGTCACGGAGCCACAATGGGAAGTGATGTCGGGTGGTTCTGCGGGGCGATACTATTATTTGCCGATTATTGGATGGATCACGGCGCTTGCCTCACTGGCCATTTTGGAAAAAAAGACTGTATTAAAAATCGTATTTAGTTTGAGCATACTCTGTTTTTCCTTTGTCGCAGTTCCCAAAGACTACGAAGTCAAAAAACTCCGTAATTATCATTTCAGGGAACAAGTAGCCGAGTTTCATGCTCTTCCGAAAGGGGAATCATTTAGTTTCAAAATTCCACCCGGCTGGCACATGACTTTGGAAAAAAAGTAACTCTTCTCTTGAAAGAAAAAAAAGGTTAAAGCCGAATGATCCGGATACCGAGGCCAATACTGCCGACAAGAAGGATGATGAAGAGGAACACTATTGGCCATCCTTTCAGGAATTCCGGCTTATACTGCGAAAGCCGCTCGAGGAGTGAACCGAGGTCAGCTTGGAGTGATCCTTTGGTGTAGGCAGGACGGAGGAAAAGAGTATGGTTGTCATAAGTTTTCCCCTTATTGCTATCGGTGAGTGTTCTATCAGAAAAAATAGGATCTGGTATATCGGTTGCTGATAGGTGAGGCTTCTCTCCTTTTTTGCTGTTGTCAGAGAAAAACGTGGCAGCAAAACAAAAGCGCGTGTCACGCGAAGTAGGGATCGGAGTGAACGAAAATACAGTGTAAGCACCCTGTTTCGTTGGTTCAGTATCGAATTCACCAGTGGCGATTATTTGAGTGCAGGCACCATCCATGAGGGCGAGGTCGATATGCTCACCATGCCGAAGACTCACATTCCCGAGAACGAAGCGTACCTGATGAAGATTATCTTTTTTGGCAGTGAAGGTTTGCAAAACTGGCATCCCAGGGGCGAGAGTGACTTTCTTAGTTTTCCCGAGGAAATTGTAACCCGATTCACCGAGACCAAAATGAGTGAGAAATGTACCGAAAATGGCTATGACACCAACGATAAAGCCGGTGAGTAAGAGTAAACGTATTTGTGTCGGTGAAAGAGTAAAATGAATCATAGATAGTATCTCGGGAGAATAACATTGACGATTGTATGGAGCTGCATGAGGATCATGCTGAGCGCGAGTACTTGCATCACAAGAATGAACCGACGTTCCTTCCGCATGAGGAACCCGAGACCCGTGACTACGACTGCGAGAAAGGCAATGAGATTGGGAAGGAAATAACGTCCCGGTTGTCCAATAACGATTTGTCCAGTGGCATCAAAAATTCGCCAGTCGTAAAAGCGAATAGCAAGCTGGAGAGCAATCATTGTCACGAGAAAGAAAAGGATATACTGTCGCTCTGGAAGGAAAGTCGGGCGCTCTCGTTTTGAAAAGATGTACCAGAGTGCGCCGACGAGACCGATGACACAGATGTAGATGATGAGAGAAAGCATCCATCCCGGGATGGGAGTATCGAGCCACCCGAAGTTACCCCAATATGATCCAGCAGTGTTTCGGAGTGGACCGGTATCGATAGTTTTTTCGAGATACGATCCAATTGATTGAAGTGGGGAATCAAATTT
>CAZABS010000042.1:6262-7225 GCA_964483635.1 uncultured Bdellovibrionales bacterium | reverse complement strand
TATTGCTCTCTATGAACTCATTGTTCGACCGCACTATTGGCAGAAAACGACCCATGGGTTGCAACACGTGAAATCGAAATGGGTAGATAGTCTCATACCACAAACGCTCGTCACAGGAGCAACAGCCCAGCTCTCTTGGTTTCGAACAAGCTGGAGCCAGGCTGTAGAATCTCTGAAGGGGAGGGGGACTTTTCTGAAGCGAAGTGGACGTTCGATGGCATTGATATTTCACGAAACAGCGAGTCGCCTTTGGAAAGTGTCGGAGACTGGAATCCTCTTTTTTCGATCAACCTTCAAACGATCACAAGTGACCAGGAAAGCCCCCGTTAAAATTATTGCAACCAAGATTCAGGTGAGGAAGAAATCAACCAATCTTGCTGCCAAGCGGGCGATGGCGATGGCAGAGTCTCTGAAAGAAAAACATCAGGCATGGGTTTCGACCCTTCATTTGGTACAAGCGTTTGGAGGATTTATCATGCTCCAATTCATGGTTGTGCAAAAAACACTTTTATCTCTCCTGAGAGGAGTGATGGCTGTTCCACAGGCAATCATTGGCATGCTGAAAGCCATGGTGGCGAAAGCTAACCAGGGTTTTGTTGCCGCATGGGAAATCATGAGTGGTTGGATCAAGAAACTTCTCCCAGAGCCACTCTACTCATTTCTTTTTTCAAGCAAAGGATTTCTTGTAGGAGCATTTATATTAGGAAATTTCATAAACTTTTTATTCAACATCTTTATTGGTCGAGCGCTCTCTTTTCATGAGCTTGCTCTCGTGACACTGGTGAATACTCTTTGGTATGTTGCAACAATTTTTGCGGGAGCCTTTGGATCTACTATTAATCATAAAACCGCATTCCTGTTTGCAAGAAAAGGTAAGGTGAGTGGCGACGCCTTTTTCTTCACGAATATGTGGAAATCAGTTTTGATAGTGATGGGGATATCTCTTTTGTGGATGGCAAGCTC
>CAZABS010000042.1:0-6252 GCA_964483635.1 uncultured Bdellovibrionales bacterium | reverse complement strand
GCTCGTTTCTTCCATGTCTCAAATGCAGCACCGTTCCTATTTTTTACCCCAGCTCTTCTTTTTGGCTTTGTTTCTTTTTCCACCCAAGGCTATCTTCAGGGAAATCTTCGATTTGTTATCACTGGCATTATCTGTCTCACTGAAGCGATCTTTAAACTCCTGCTTGCAATAGTCCTTGTTGCTACTGGACAAAATGAATGGGTCTATTTGACTGTCCCTTTCTCACTCTTCGTTTCGGGCGGTCTAGCATGGTATATCGTCAAGCAAGGGGGGAACGCTGGTGCAAAAGCGATACCCCGCGCAGAGACTTCTTTTCCACTGAAGTTTTTCGTTTCATCACTCATTTCAAGTGTTTCCGTTATCATCTTTTTGTCTGTTGATATCCTCTTAGCGAAACATTTCTTTGCAGAGGAAGCTGCTGGTCAATATTCCCTCCTTTCGTTGGCAGGGAAAATGATATATTTTTTTGGTGCGCTTCCATCAGCCTTCATGATCACGCTCGTAAGTCGTCGTGATGGACTACGAAAGGATACACTTCCAATCCTCAAAATAATCACTCTTACTACCTTTGGTCTTATCCTTATTGGAGTTACTACTCTGGGGATTTTTGGATCAATAACGGTTCCGTTTCTCTTTGGTATCAAGGCAGAGGCGATTACTCCGTGGCTCCTAATGTATACGACTGGTATTGGGATTTTCACCCTAGGGAATGTCTTTGTGCTTTACCATCTTGCAAAAAAACACTACCTGTTTTCGTTTGTCTCGCTCATTTCGTCTTTTATGGTTGTGTATGGAATTTGGACATACCATCAGGACATGACGGAGATTACTCGAGTGGTCTTTATTGTGAGCGCCTCAAGTTTTGTTGTATATACTGTGCTTCATATCCTCTACCGGTTTTCACTAGTTATAGAACGAAGCTTTCAGGATTTTTTGGGTATATTTACAAATGGATTGCCAAAGGTGGTGCCGGAAATTTTTGGTGGGAAACGAATTCTTATTTTTAACTGGCGTGATACCAAGCATGTTTTTGCTGGAGGAGCTGAGGTGTATGTCCACGAAATAGCCAAAGATTGGGTCAAAGCAGGAAATCACGTCACGCTCTTTTGCGGAAATGATGGTCATGAGAAACGACACGAAATAATTGATGGCGTGAAGATTATTCGACGTGGGGGTTTTTACCTCGTCTATGTGTGGGCATTCCTCTATTACATTTTTCGGTTTCGGGGAAAGTATGATGTGGTGATTGACTGTGAAAACGGTATCCCATTCTTTACCCCTATCTATGTGCAGAAGCCGGTATTTTGTCTTATGCATCACGTCCACCAAGATGTCTTTTTCCACTCGCTCCCGAGACCGCTTGCATGGTTTGCCAGCTTCCTCGAGAAAACGATTATGCCGCTTGTTTACCGGGATGTCAAGTTCATTACTGTTTCCCAATCGAGCAAGGAGGAAATGGAAGAACATGAAATCGGGAATGCGGGTATCTTTATTGTCAATCCAGGTATTAATCAAAGCGAATTTACTAGTGTTTTTTACCAGAAAACAACCAAGCCGACCATTCTCTACCTCGGTCGCTTGAAATCATATAAATCAATTAATGTACTTATCCAAGCATTTCGCATAGTCCTCTCTGAACGACCGGACGTGAAGCTTATCATTGCCGGTTCAGGAGATGACGAGCAGAATCTTAAACAGCTCGCAAAAGATCTTCGCCTTACATCAGAACAGATACAATTTGTCGGTCAGGTGAGCCAAACCGAAAAGATTAGATTACTTCAGAGCTCCTGGGTACTCGTGAACCCCTCTTTTATGGAAGGATGGGGGATTGTTGCTATCGAGGCAAACGCCTCCGGTACCCCAGTGATTGCCTCGAATGTTCCTGGTCTGCGAGATTCAGTTCAACATGGGCAAGCTGGATATCTTCTCCCTTATGGTGATGTTTCTGCTTTTTCTGAAGGGATTCTCACTATCATTCGCGATCGAGAACTACGCCTTTCGATGGAAGAAAACGCCAGGATCTGGGCGGGGAATTTCAGTTGGGAAAAAGCAAGCACTAAGTTTCTCACAGTCATTAGTCAAGACTAAGTATATGCAAACAAAACCATCTCTCATCGTAGGAATACCAGCCTACAATGAAGAATCAAATATCGGAAGTCTCTTGCAAGAACTCTTGCTTCAGCAGGTTCACTTAGCGTGGCTTAAAAAGATAATTGTTGTTTCGGATGGAAGCAATGATCGGACTGTGAACGAAGCAAAAGCCGTCGGATATGAAGACTTGGTCTATGTGGTAAATGATCTCAATCGTAAGGGTCTTGGACCGAGACTGAATCAGATTCTGCGATATGCAGATAGTGATATCCTTGTTATTCTCAACGCTGATATAACCATTGACGATGTGAGATTTCTCGATAAGATGATCACCCCGATCGTTACCGGGAAGGCTGATATTGTTTCTGTAAATCTTCTGCCTCTACAGGCACAAACGTTTATCGAACGTATTCTCGAAGCCGCGTATTATTTTAAGAATGATCTGTTTCAAATATGGAAGACTGGAATGAATGTGTATACTTGTCATGGAACGGCGCGCGCTTTTTCTCGCCAATACTATGAAAACTTAATATTTCCTGAGAGCATAGCTGAAGATGCATACTCATATTTCTTTGCGCTTGATCGTGGGTTTCAGTATCGCTATGTTGCCGATACCGTAGCACGCTTTCGCTTACCTCAAATACTACGGGATCACTATCGACAGAGTCATCGCTTTGTTGATGCAAAACGGATCCTAGAAAATACATTTTCAAAAGTGTGGATTGAACAGCTGTATCAATACCCAAAGACACTTGTTTTGCGAACCTTCTTTCGACAACCTATGGGGCGCTGGATGTATATCTTTCTCTATGGTATGCTCAGCATCCTCGTTTGTTTGAGAATTCTCTTTCGTGTAACAACGACCGCTGAACAGTGGGAGATAGCACAGTCTACAAAGAATATTCACGCACACTAGGATGACTACTCATAAATCAACCTGGAGCATCTTGTTTCGTCGGATGGTATATCGACTCCTCGCTTTTTTTGGCGAGTTGTTTGGGGTGGCTCATCCTTCAATCATTCTTTGTTATCATTCGATTTCCACTGACGGTTGGTTTCATGCGGTAACCCCGCCTGATTTTAAGGAGCAAATCCGATTGCTTCGGAGCAACGGATATCATTTCATATCGTTGAGCGAATTAGTCAGACATTTGCGTGAGCGTACCGAACTCCCGCACCCTTTCTGTGTGATAACGTTTGATGATGGCTATAGCGATGTGTTGTCTGTGAGGTCATTCCTCAAAGATGAGGGCATTAAACCAGCAATTTTTGTTTTAGCAGAAACAGAAAATGTTTCGCGATCCGAAATAGGAACGGATCGTCAGTTTATGTACAATGACGATATCCGTGCACTGGCTGAGGATGGCTGGGATATCGGTTGTCATGGTGCCCGTCATAAGAACCTCGCACGGGCAGATAATGCATCACTTCAACATGAAATTATTCATGCGCGCGAGATGCTGAAAAAAGAACTTGATCTTTCAATTGATTACTTCGCCTATCCCTTTGGTGCGTATGCATATCAGTCGTTAGCCTACGTCCGACGGGGAGGCTATAAAGCAGCTTTGTCTATGGATGATAGCCTCGTAATCTCGAGAGGGAAAACTTGGAAACTTCCGCGAATTGGTGTAAACGGAACGTATTCACTCTCTGAATTTCATGATGCCATCGCCCCACTCCCAATACTATTTCGAAAAATCATAAAAACAGTTTTTTAAGTATATGCTCAAATTTTTACAGAATAATCTTCGTCCACGAATCGAAACCCTCCGGGCTCGTTTTATTCGCTTGATCGAGCCACGTATCCATCATTATCGATTTTATACGCGTGCTGAGAAGACGGTTCGGTTCGATGGATGCAACCCAAACATTCCCTTCAATATGCCGATTGATTATTATTACATGGGCATTTTTCTTGCTGCCCAGATTCCGACGCTCAAGGGAGAGATTTTAGAGCTTGTCACAGAAAAGGAGTCGCCTTTTCTCATATCTGCACTCAGCATGAATTTTCTAACGAAAAATAAATATTCATCTCTTTCTCAAATTAGGCAGATCACTCAGGAAGAACTTCTTGCCTTGCCAGATCATGCTTGTCTGAATATCATCGCAAATCATACTCTCAATGAGATCCATGATCCAGCCGATGTTTTGGCTCAAATGAAGCGTGTCCTCGCGCCCCAAGGCGTCATATTGGCTACGCTTTCTGCTTTTGCTCCTCCCATTTCCAACGAGAGAAGCTGCCTTGGCTTCTCACCAGCTGCAGTTACGTATCTTTTCGAAAAAGAATTTTCGGACAGAATTGTATCAGTCACTGGACATGGAAATGTTCTCGCTGGACGGATGTTGCTTTCAAATCAGGGGACGAGAACGCTTCCGAAGCACGCATTAGATTTTACGGATCCGTACTTTCCTATCATCAGTTGTGTTAAAGTATCACCTAAAAAAATAGTATGATCCAATCTATTAAACGATTTATTAGTACACATTTCATCTTTCCGACGGTGTCACTCCCGACTCGCACTACTCTCGCTGGTAAAGTCTTTATCGTGACCGGGGCAAGTCGAGGTATTGGTCAGGCGCTTGTCGAAACTCTCCTCAGTCGGGGTGCCCGCGTAGTGGCTATTTCTCGATCGGGCGAAGCGCAAACGACAGCTATTCTCTCTAGTCAGAAACAAAATCTGTCGGTTGATAAGGGGGACATTACTCTTGAAGCAGATGTTCAGAGGATTGTCCAAAAGACTGTCACGACTTTCGGTCGTATTGATGGTCTCATAAATAATGCTGGTATCAGTTTCTTCAAGCCTCTTGAGGCAACGAGTATCGAGGAATTCGAGGCGGTAGAGAGAGTGAATATCCTAGGAGCTTTTCTTATGTCCAAACATGTGATCCCTCATATGAAGTCCAAAAAAGAGGGGCTCATAATCAATATTGGATCAAAGATCAGTCATAACACTCAAGTTGAACCAAACAAGACACTCTACGCAATGACGAAATATGCACTCGAGGGATTTTCTTTCGCATTGAATCGGGAATTGCGATCGTTTGGCATTCGTGTCAGTTGTCTCATGCCGGGGACAGTAAATACGTTCGTCTCGCTCTCAGCTAAAGACTATCTCTCACCGTATCAAGTCGCCGAGGTAGCAGTAATGATTGCTGAGATGGAGCATGTCGATTTCGAAAGCATCGTGTTTAAATCAAAGAATCAAGATATCTGACCGATATGAACTTTCTGCTCAAAAGCATAAAATACTTTCGTGCCATCATTGTCCGCTCGTTGAAGCAGAGAGAGACGTATTTTTCACGTCTCTCTATTCGTCCGCTTAGTACCAAGTATGGCTTTGATCGGGGATTGCCGGTCGATCGTTATTATATCGAGGAATTTCTGCGTACACACCAGAACGATGTCCGTGGGCGTACTCTTGAGATTGTTGATACCACATATAGCAAAATATTCGGGAGAGGGAAGACCACAGTGAATGATGCACTCGATATTTTTTTGACACAGAAAGCCAACATCCACGGCGATCTCCGAGATCTGCATGGCGTTATTGCTGATGAGACATACGATTGCATTATTGTTACTCAGACCTTCAATGTTATAGATGATTATCAATCAGCAATCAAGGAGTGTCACCGGATCTTGAAGAAGGGCGGCGTACTCCTCGCCACATTACCGACACTCAGCCCGACTTGGAATCTCAAGATTAATATGTGGCGGTTTACTGCTCCCTCTGCGAAATTGATATTTTCACGTTTTTTTCCAGTGAATCAGATAGAAACGTTTAGTCTTGGAAACCGTAGAGCAGCACTCTCTTTCTGGGTAGGGATGGCTGTTGAAGACATGAAAGATTTTGAATTTTCAGAAAAAGCAGCAGTCGTCCCACTCATCGTCGGTGTACGGGCAGTAAAATAATGAATCAACGAATTATGAATGAAAAAAGAAAGATTGACGTAGTGGTGAAATACTTTCTACCAGTAATGGCGGGTATCGAAGTAAATACATCTGAAACCTATCACTTCCTTGCACAAAAAAGTTGGGATGTGACTTTCCATGCTACTCGCGATACACATATTCAAAAAGATGTATTGCCTGAGAAAGAAACGATAATGGGATTAAAGGTCTTGCGCTACCCCTTCGGAATTTTTGGTTTTTTCCCGAAA
>CAZABS010000041.1:4314-7500 GCA_964483635.1 uncultured Bdellovibrionales bacterium | reverse complement strand
TCGAGAGAACCAGGATAAGACTGCGCGGCAAGATCGGCTATCCTCATAAAATTAAAAACAGTTGTTCCGAGAGAAACCGTTGAGACTCCATGTAGGACACCATCAATGTAAAGTTTATGATCATTCGCGGCGCTTGTTACTCCAACAGCATGATGCCAAGCATTATCATTGACAGCATACAATGAACAGATCTGTGCCGTATTACTCGCAGAATTATCTCGTATAATATATTTCATCTTGCTCGAACTTCCACAAGCACTTCCTGAATCGAACTGTAATACGGCTATCGCACTCGAACCACCCGAGGCGCTACTCACCATGGATCGATAAGTACCACTCGTACTTGATGTCTTAAACCACACACTTGTTGTCAATGGCCACCCCGTCACGGGTGATGCCGCATCAATATAATCATTATTTCCATCAAACGCGAGCGCTTGGCCGTGAATACCTTCGGTGATGGTGGGACCGTTGGTAAGTGTTCCGTTGTTCCCACCTCCCGAAAGGTCACGTGCGGTCGTGCCGGAGATACTGTCGCCATCAAAACTCCAGTAGCCCTTGAGCCGCGTATCGGGATTAGTCGGAGCAGAGGTTCTCGAGAGCCGAAGAATTTCATCATCAGAAAGCGAACGCTTGTAGAGCCGCGCTTCATCGATTGTTCCAGTGAAAGGTAAGGCAGGTCCATCTGAAGCTCCGATAGCGAACGCTCCGGAATTGGTCGTGTTGACATTGGTTGTATTGGCGATTTCCGCGGTGAGAAGACGCTTCACCCCATCGACGAAAATAGATAATCCTTGGCCACTCGTCCGGCGACACACCACATGATGCCAACTCCCATCGAGGATATCGTCAGTCGTTCGGTAATTTTGAGTATTGTTGTTATCTACAATTGTTCCCGCGTGAAAAAAGCATCCAATCTTTTTCGATGAGACACAAACACCAGAACTATTGAAATGTCCGGCTGCAAAAGTATACTGGGCATAGCTCCCACCATTCAACCGCTTTCCCATAATAGTAGTGCACTGATTGGCATTGGCAGCATTTATCCAAGCCGACATGGTGACATCACCTGTACCAATATCAAGATTATTCCCAGCGGTTATGACATCATCCGTTCCATCAAACGTCACTGCCCCACCGATCCGTCCGGTGCTCCACGTCGGACCATTGGTAAGCGTACCATTGTATGCATTGACACTCGAGTCCGTGGCCGTCGTTCCAGATGCGTCATCGAGTTTCCAGTAGCCGGCAAGACCCTCACTCAGCGAGTCTCGAATTGCGGTGTTGAGTTTCGTGCCACCTTTCTTCTTAATTTCAACCGCAATACCACGCCAATATACATTGTTGATGTTTGTCCAATCCACCGTCGTATCATTTCCAAGCTTGTACTGTGCCTGTTGTTTGAAATTGGTACCATGCGTCACAATCCCCGAAAATCCCGATCCAGATGAGATGCTATTGGAATCAACGGTGTAGGCTTGTACCACTCCATAGGTAGCATTTCCCGGTGCAGAAAACTCCGCGAGAGTAATCGTGAAGCTCGTGGTCAAATCAAGAAAGTTCGTTGCCGACTGGGCGATAGCACCAGACCCATTGGTACCCGAAGTATCAACGTTGTCGAATTCACTGATCACCCAGCGTTGCTCCCCCGGAGCACTCGCCCAATCTATCGTGACTGCACCGGTTGTCGGAGCAGCACTCATCGCCCGAAAGAGCACCGTGCGCCGAGCAGCATCTTGACTTGCCCCGATTTCAACCCACGTGAGCCCATTTCCCGTGAGGGTCGGAGACTGAAGTGAATTCGAAGTAACCGCCGCGAGGATAAGTCGGTTGGCTCCGGGTGAGATACTGGCAGTTGTCGCTGGATCAGTCGTCGTAGCGCTGCCACTTGTGAGAGCGTTGTAAGAAATCGCTCTATCGACAATAGTTGAACCAGCCTTGGCCTGCCAATAGAAGTAACCCCCACCTAGAGCGCCGAGGATAAGCAAGATTCCGATGTACTGAGTAACTCGAGAATGAGTGAGAGACATGAGTAGGAAAGTGAGTAGTGAGTAGGTTTGCCCTGTTAGAAAACATCTGAATTTCTAACAGGGTGAAGTGCTCATATTATACCATTTTGAGATGTTTACAGCGGTTCGACCGCTGTATTCAAAACTTCCATACAAAAAGATCGAGACCGACACCAGGGGTGGCAGCGCCAGTTTTCAGCGCGCTATCGAGATCAGCCAGGAGGGTCATCCCTCGCTTGAGTCGGGTCAGCGGGAAAAGTGAAAGTCGCGGGAGCACTTTTCGGACTGTAAAATCACTTTTCATACCGAGTTCTTTGGCGATAGCCCCGGAAGTCTTCACTCCACTCTCATAGAGTTCTTGGATTTCGATGAGTCGCCGCAGCTGCCACGCCAATAGTCCCAAGGTACGCTCCACGGGTACCCCGAGTTTTTCTTCTTTGCGAAGGAGTGCAATCGCTCGCTCACGCTCACCCCGGACGAGCGCATCAAGTGCCCCAAACACATCGCTTTCAAGAGGTTCCTCTGAACATGAAGTGACGTCGCCGAGAGTGATGGTCGTCCCATCAACCAATAATGAAAGCTTGGTGAGCTCATGAAACACTCTCCCACTCTCCCCGCGAGTATTCAACAAGAGTTGATGCTGGGCATTCTTCTCGAGTTTTTTATGGGGATCAATCTGGTGCAAAAGTTTCTCAGTATAGACACTGAGCTCAGCTCCATCAAGATGGTTGTAGATCTCCGTTGTCGCAACCTGGGAAAGCCATTTCCAAAAAAAATCTCCCTTCTTTGGTTTGAGTGAAGTCGTAACCATCACCAAAGACGTTTGTTCTGTTTCCGCTGGCTGCAGAATTTTCTGAAACTCAGCTTTCACTAAATCAGAAATGTCGTCATTCAAGGAAATCGCTATGCTGACTGGAGTTCGAAATAATCCACCAGAAAGAAGATCTCTCACGAGAGAGAGTTTTTCTGGGAAGTCTTCTGCACGGAACGTGTAGGCCTCTGCATCTTCTTGCTGCGTCAAGAATTCATCACGGAGTCTTTGGGTCGCTTCGTGCATCCGAAACCAATCATTTCCTGAGAAAAAATACAACATACGAGTATCTCTTAACTTGGAAGTCCGGCTTCCAAGTGGAATCCGGACTTCTCAACGCCTTTGTTTTCGGGTACTTCAACACCT
>CAZABS010000041.1:0-4214 GCA_964483635.1 uncultured Bdellovibrionales bacterium | reverse complement strand
GCTGGCTGCATCACCGCAATTGGACGACGATTTCTATTCTCGCAGGCGAGCCCAGCCAGAGCACTCACGTTTTCAGGATTCATTGGCTTGGTATCGACTACTCCGCCATTCGCCTGACGATCGTTATTGAGATCAATTGGACTCACCGCTTTTTTGCTCCCAATGAAAAAATAGACTCCAGCAGCCACGACGAGTATTCCAAGAACCGAAAAAACCGCTTTCAATGCACCATTCATATGAATAATATTCTCAGTTAGTGTTGACACTTGAGGCAAACAAAAACACTGCGTTGTCCCAATTTTTTCCGCACAATTATTGTACCACAGCGCTTACAAGGTTCACCGGTTCGCCCGTAAACAAACAGTCGTTCCTTGAAACTCCCCTGTTTTCCGCTCGTATCCCGGAAATCCCCGTCGCTTGTCCCCCGTAGGTTAAGTGCTTCATGAAGGACCTCTCCAATTGATACGTAGAGTTTCCCGATTTCCTCTTTTGAGAGACTCTGACTCGAGCGATGTGGGAGAATCCTCCCTCGATAGAGCGCTTCGCTTCGGTAAATATTCCCAATTCCTGATATTTTTTCTTGATCAAGAAGGAGGATTCCAATTGGCCGCCGCGAATTTTTTCCAATTAAGCTTTCAAAATATTCCTTGGTAAAATCTCTCGCCAGAGCATCTTTTCCTAATCTTTCGATGTGTACATGATGAGGAACGTCAGTAGTTTTCGAGAGATCTATCCAGCCAAATTTACGCATGTCAGAAAACTCGATAGTTGTCCCGTGATCCAAGTGAAAAATGTGATGGATAAACCCATTGATCGGATCTTTCGTAAAAGCGGGACTCTCTCTATTTTCTTTCGTTTTTACCAACAAGTGCCCCGTCATCTTGAGATGGATCACGAGAGAGAAATTGTTATCAAGATCAATGATGATGGTCTTCCCAAGGCGGCGCGTCCCGAGAATAGTTGTTCCCTGCACATGTTTCTCGAGTTTTTTCACTGGAAGCAGGACTTTCTTTGGCCAATCCGTCCAAAACCCCAGGATTTTCCGTCCTTTTACTTTCCGACCCAGCTGATTGACGACTGTTTGTACCTCTGGGAGTTCCGGCATAGTTGTTCTGGTATACTAGCTAGGTAATCAATTCTATTCAAGGCTATGGGACAATCAATTGAAGGAGGAGAGTTCTATGCAGGTGGTGTCCGGCGTTTCCAAAAAGACGATAAGCCAGTCCCAAGAGGAGTTGAGTTCCCAGCCCGGGGATTTGAAGAAAAACTCCATGAGCTCAAGGTGAATGGTGCCGCGGAAGTCGTAAGTCAGTATCGATTTGGAGAGGCGGTAAAAGCACTCCTCTTACAGTTTGAAGGAGACTCGGACAGATTGACCGAGGATGAATGTCGTCGGTTCATCGAACAAAATCCTGATTTTTCCTCGTATCATCCCGCTCTCGTTCGTGCTGTTGCAGAGAAATTCAAAAGTACTGAGCAGTAAGCGTACACGAGAAGGATCTGAAGCCGCACAGGAGTTAGAAAAGAAAACGGCCACTTGGTCGTTTTTTGTTTCCTCTTTTTCCGCTTTCAATTCCTAAATTTCTCCCCAGTTTTTTCCGATAGCCGTTTCAGCAATGAGCGGGACTTTGAGGGTATAGACCTTTTGAATCACCTCTTTGAGACGAGCAGCAAAGTGCACTGCCATATCCTCACGCACTTCGAAAATAATTTCATCGTGCACTTGAAGAAGCATCACTGCAACTTCAGCAAATTCGTCTCGTACTAATTTATCAGCTGCAATCATCGCGAGTTTCATGATATCTGCAGCCAAGCCCTGCACTGGCATGTTGACCGCCATGCGCTCTCCGGAGCGAGCCACTTGAATGTTGCTACTCTGAATCTCGGGGACACTCCGCCTTCGGCCAAGTTCAGTTTCGACATAACCATGCTCCCGAGCGAATATTTTTGACTGCTCCAAATATTCTCGAATACCATCAAATTCTTTGAAGTAGGCTTTGATAAATTTGGCAGCTGCCTTCTGATCAATATCAGCCGCTTGTGAAAGCCCGAAGGCTCCCATGCCATAGAGAATCCCAAAATTAAACACCTTGGCCTGACGGCGCATATCATCTGTCACCTCTTCGGGTGTGATATCAAACACCACCGCAGCCGTCTTTCGATGAATATCTTCGCCCCGTGTGAAAGCCTCAATGAGATTGGTATCGCCCGAGAGGTGAGCAGCCACCCGAAGCTCTATCTGCGAATAATCAGCTCCGACAAAAACGTGCCCTGAGGAAGCCTCAAAGGCACCCCGTATCCGCTCACTCCAGGCTTGCCGAGCGGGAATGTTTTGAAGGTTTGGGTCAGATGATGAAAGTCGGCCAGTAGCTGCTACCGTCTGATGGTATGTCGTGTGGATACGTGACTCCGGATCAACCAGTGTCGGAAGAGCATCAAGATAGGTCGTCTTGAGTTTGAAGAGCTCCCGATATTCTTCGATGAGTGCCACAATCGGATACTCAGCGCGGAGTTTCGCGAGCTCGGTCGAAGCGGTAGAAATACCGGTTTTGATTTTTTTAATATTGGTAGTGGGGATTTTGAGATCGATAAACAACACCTCCGCTAATTGTTTGGGAGAGTTAAGATTGAACGACCTTCCGGCGAGAACAACGATTTTTTTCTCGAGCGATTCGAGCTCCCCTTGAAACTCGTGCGACATATTCTCAAATGTCTTGGTGTTGAGATAGATTCCCCGCTCTTCCATCCGAAACAGAATGGGGATGAGCGGAAGTTCAACATTTTCATAGACATCAATAAGTGTTTTGCCAAATTCCTGAGACTTTGCTTCTGTTTCAAGACGACTCCACAAGATATGACTCAGCGTAAAAAGTGCTCCTGCTTTTGAGGGTATTTCTTCCGTACCAAGTTCCTTCAAAATAAGTTCGGAAAAATCATTCTTTCCGCCTGCCGAGAGGAGATAAGAAAGTAGAGAAACATCGTGAATAATCCCACGAAGATATACTCCTTCCCGCGCAAGGAGATGCATCGAATACTTGGCATCGAAAAAAATCTTCGGTTGGTCTTGACTCTCAAGAAATGGTTGGAGGAAGACCTGAGCCTCTTCGTTCCAAACGATCTCCGCCCCATCAGCATCGTGTATAGCGAGCTCCACTCGATCAATCCCGCCGCCGAATAGTGATTGCGCCTTCTCCTCAATAAAGACGGCTACTCCACCCGAAGCCCTTGTGGAATATTTCTCCCATTCTTCCTTGGTTTTGATAATCATGGGCTTTCGTTTTTTCCCTGAATTTTTTCCCCGAGATTCCGGATGCACTGCCTGGTCACCTGGGATACGTTTGATGAGACTGAAAAATTCGAATTGAGAAAACATTTCTACTACTTTTTCTCGATCAAAATCATGGGTAAGACAAGCAGCTAGGTCTAGTTTGACGGGCGCAGCAATATCAATTGTTCCGAGTTTCTTCGAAAGAAAAGCTTTCTCTTTACCTACTTCGAGTTTTTTCCGCAGAGACTCTTTCACTTCTCCGAGGTGAGCATAAATATTTTCAAGTGTCCCGAATTCTTGGAGCAGTCCCGTCGCGCCCTTTTCTCCGATTCCAGCTACTCCCGGAATATTGTCTGATTGATCACCGGCAATTCCTTTATAATCAGGAATTTGACTTGGACCAAAACCGTATTTCGCCTGAACAGCCGCCTCATCATAGAGGACTAAATCCTTGAGTCCTTTCCGAATAGAAAAGACTTTGATATACGAATCAACCAGTTGAAGTGCATCATTATCCCCAGTCACAATAATCACATCTACCCCTTCCTTCCCTGCCTGCTTGGCAATCGCGCCAACACAATCATCAGCCTCATACCCCGCAAGTTCATAGATAGGAATATTGAAAGCCTCTACCACTTTCTTCACTAATGGAATCTGAGCATAAAGATCGTCCGGAGCAGCCACTCGAGTCGCTTTGTAATCTTCATACATTTCATCTCGAAACGTCGGTCCCGCAAGATCGAATGAAGCGGCAATATAATCAGGTTTAAATTTCTCCAAAACCGAAAGAAGGGTCATGGTAAATCCATATACCGCGTGCACTACCTCACCATTCTTTGCCGTCAGTGGCGGCAGAGCATGATACGCCCTATGAATTAATGCGTTCCCGTCAAGGAGGACGAGCGTTTTTGGTTTGGTTGTCATGGTTTGAGTATAGAGGAGTCAA
>CAZABS010000040.1:2523-7591 GCA_964483635.1 uncultured Bdellovibrionales bacterium | reverse complement strand
CTCGAAAAGATTCAGCAGGCAATAGGAAAAGCGGCTGAGGCGGTGGGGAAAAAGGATGATATTGTCGAGTTTGTCTTAGCTAAAGATGTCCAGGTAGCCTTGGAAGAGCGTTTTACTGACCGGATTCCAGCCGTTGAGGACGTTCAGGACATTGTTGAGGAAAAACTTATCCAATTTGACTATCCCGAGATTGCAAAGGCCTATATTCTCTATCGGGAGAAGCGGCGTGAAGCAAGGGCGGATAAAAATGTTGTTGTCGAAGTCGAAAAGACGGTTCAAGAGTATCTCGACCGGAGCGACTGGCGCGTCAACGCAAACTCCAACCAAGGGTATTCACTCGGAGGCTTGATCCTCAATACTGCCGGAAATGTTATTGCGAACTATTGGCTCTCGCATATCTATCCGAAGGCGGTCGGCGACGCTCACCGGAATGCCGATATCCATATTCATGATCTCGATATGTTCAGTGGATACTGTGCGGGCTGGAGCCTGCGGGTGCTCCTTGAGGAGGGGTTTAATGGTGTGCCAAACAAGATTGAATCAGCTCCACCCAAGCATCTTTCATCGGCGGTATCCCAGATGGTTAACTTTCTTGGGACACTCCAAAATGAATGGGCTGGAGCTCAGGCATTCTCGAGTTTTGATACCTATATGGCGCCTTTCGTGAAGAAATACTCTCTTGAGCTGGAAAATGATATCAAGCGTTACGGGATGAAGTTTCAAAGCAAGAAGGCGAAGCAGAAGTATGTTGATGAAAAAACATACGATTATGTCCACCAAAATATTCAGTCCTTTGTTTTTAATTTGAATATCCCATCGCGCTGGGGAACGCAGACGCCGTTTACCAATATCACGCTCGATTGGGATTGTCCGGAAGATCTTCGTGAGAAGCGACTTCTCCTTGGTGGGAAGCCATTTGCCTATACTTTTGGAGAGCTCCAAAAAGAAATGGATGTCGTCAATCGTGCGTTTATCGAGGTCATGACGAAAGGCGATTCCAAGGGACGTACGTTTACCTTTCCGATTCCGACCTACAACGTGACCAAGGATTTTGCCTGGAACGATGACAAAAACCTGCCACTCTTCGAAATGACCGCCAAGTACGGAACGCCGTACTTCCAGAACTTTGTGAATTCCGATCTCAATCCGGGAGATGTTCGCTCGATGTGTTGTCGGCTTCAGCTGGATCTCCGTGAACTCCGGAAGCGGGGTGGGGGTCTGTTTGGTTCGGCAGAGATGACTGGATCGGTGGGTGTCGTGACCATTAACGCTGCTCGGATCGGATATCTCTCAGGTGGCGACAAGGAGGCATTTTTCCGCCGACTTGAAGAGCTTATGGAACTTGGAAAAACTTCACTTGAGCTCAAACGGAAAGTGATTCAAAGCTGGATTGATCGAGACCTTTTCCCGTACACGAAACGTTATCTGGGGTATCTCCGCAATCATTTCTCAACAATTGGAGTCAATGGGATTAACGAGGCCATTCGGAATTTTACGCACGATAAAGAAGACATCACAACGCCGTGGGGGCAACGTTTTGCTGAAGAGATTCTCGATTTTATGCGAAACAAAATCAAGGATTATCAAGAGGAAACCAATAATTACTACAATCTCGAAGCCACTCCAGCCGAAGGGACGACCTATCGCTTTGCCAAAGAGGATAGAAAGCGCTTTCCAGAAATTCTTCAGGCAGGAACCAAAGAAGCTCCATACTATACCAACTCTTCTCAGGTTCCAGTGGAATATAGTGACGATATCTTCGAAGTACTCAAACTCCAGGATCATCTTCAGACAAAATATACCGGGGGTACCGTCCTTCATGGCTACTTAAATGAGCGTGTGAGTTCCGCCAAGGCTTGTCGTAATCTGGTTCGATCTATTCTCTCTAATTTTCGACTTCCCTATATCACCATCACTCCAACCTTTTCTGTCTGTCCCAAACATGGGTATTTGGCTGGCGAGTTTGATTTTTGCCCTCGATGTGACGAGGAAATTGGCTATCAAGGGGAGCGTTTCGACAAAGAATACCGATCGAAGTATACTACCGAAAGAGCCGTGAAAGCCGCTCCAAAAAGTCCTCAAAAAAAGAATCGAACAAAATCGACTAAACCGAAGCGCAGTAAAAAAACAAAAAAATAAGTAACCATATAAAGCTATGGAACCAACCATCTTGAAGGGGGAGCGAACCCACTGTGAAGTCTGGACTCGGGTGATGGGATATCATCGGCCGGTATCACATTTCAATATCGGGAAAAAATCAGAGCACTTCTCACGCAAGCATTTTACAGAAATCGCTGCTTCGAACTCAAATTTTTCTCTCGCTTATTCTGAATTTGTTCCATGCGCTTCTCCGGCATCCAAAAATTAACATTATTGGATTTTCCGGATCACACTGCCTGCATTCTCTTCACACCGGGCTGTAATTTCCGGTGTGGGTTTTGTCACAATCCCGAATTTGTTCTTCCGGAGAAAATACGTGAAATCGCACCAAGCTTTATCGAAGAGGCTCCGGTGCTCAACTTTCTTCGAGCTCGCCAGGGATTTCTCGAGGGCGTGGTGATTTCGGGAGGGGAGCCAACCATATGGCCAGCTCTTCCTCAATTTATTCGTGCGGTAAAGCAGCTGGGATTTCTGGTAAAACTTGATACGAATGGGAATAACCCGACTATGCTCGAGTCTCTTCTCAAGGAAGAGTTATTAGATTATGTGGCGCTTGATGTAAAGATGACTCTTTCCGGATATGCCAAACTCGTCGGGAAGGGCGCTCTCGAAAAAAATATTCAAAAAAGTATCAATCTACTAAAGCGTGGGAAAGTCCCATATGAATTTCGGACGACGCTGATTCGAGAAATCCACACGCCGACGGTACTTCAGGAAATGCGTTCGCTCATGCGAGGAGCAGCACGTCTCTATCTCCAAACTTTTCGGCCAGAAGTTACACTGCATCCGAAATTTCGAACCTATCACCCTTTTTCGGGAGAGGAAACTCAGAAGCTTGTAGATTTTTTTCAGGCAGTTATTCCTGAGGTGAGCATTCGGACATAATGCTTTTCTATGCGTATACCATATGGGCTAACGACCGAGGAATACCAAGTTGTCAAAGGGCTTTCCTCACCGGTGAAAATCCAAACTTTTCTTGATCGTATCCCGTACAATCATGAGGAATCAGGGTATACTTGGCTCTCGCCGCGACTCGTTCTTGCAAAGCGCCGTGCACACTGCTTCGAAGGAGCGCTTTTCGCGGCACTTGCACTTTCTTTTCAGGGACAAGGGGCTCTTATTCTGGATCTCAAGACCGTTCCGCATGATGATGACCATGTTGTGGCACTCTACCGAAAGAATGGACTTTGGGGAGCAATTTCCAAGACAAATCACGCGGTCTTACGTTACCGCGATCCCATTTATCGGTCACTCCGTGAACTCGCACTGTCTTATTTTCATGAATACTTTGATCTCAAGACTGGCGCAAAAACTCTCCGGTCATTTTCCAGGCCGCTTGATTTGTTCCGGTTTGGGACTGAATGGGTGACCACCGATATTCCCCTCGACACTTTGGCTGATGCCCTGGATGCAACCCGTCATACACAGTTGTTTCCGGTTTCCCAAAATCGGTATCTCCGCCCAGCGGATACCATGGAAATGCGGGGAGTGAGTTTTTCCGAGTGGCCGCCAGAAATGTCCGTCAAGGGAGGGAGGAAATTGTGATACAATACTGATACAGTACAAAAAAACAAAGCAAAAATATGACACAGGTTCGAAAAAAAGTTTGTCTTATTGACGATGATCCAGATCTTCGAGAGATCTACTCGCTCACGCTGAATCGAGAGGGGTATGATGTCTCATTGGGAAAAGATGGTGCTGAAGGGCTTACTGTTATTCGTGAAAAGCATCCAGATATTATCCTTCTTGATCTTCAGATGCCAATAAAGAACGGGTTTGAAGTGCTCAAGGAACTATCAGCCGATAGGAAACTAGCCAAAATTCCCGTGATTATTCTTTCAAATGTGGATGGTGAAGCGGCTTTCAGACAAGCCGGGGAATATGAAACACGTTTTTACCTAGTGAAGGCGCTGACCAGTCCTGAAAAAGTGGTCAAGGTAGTGCGTGAGGTAATCTAGTCAATATCGAAAACAAAAAACCCGCCAAGTGGCGGGCAAGAGCGCTACTGACACATGAGGCGCTCTTTGACTTTTTTGACGATATCCTTGGTATGGAAGCGAGATTTGACGATATAGTCGAGGGCTCCTTTATGAAGGGCACCCGTGATTGATTCACTATCATCGAGATTAGAAAGGAGGATAACCGCCGCTCCCTTTCCCCAAGAGTCTTCTCGGAGTTCTCGGAGCATGGCGAGGCCATCTTTTTTGGGCATGACAATATCGAGGAGAATAAGATCGGGGCGCTCTTCGAGAGCCACTCGGAGTCCTTCAATTCCATCTCGAGCCGTGAGTACCTCAAATCCTTCGCGATTGAGTTCAGTAAAAAGTATTTCGAGGAGATCTGCTTCGTCCTCAACAATTAAGACGCTTTGATCCTTTGGTTCCATAAAGCTAGGGTTGTTTAACGAGTGTAAGGTTTTGTTTGGATGGGATACCATTTCGGTTCCTATCAAGCATGATGAGCTCCTGAACATTCACCTTGAGGAAGTTTCGGAGCGACGTACTGTCCTTTGGAGTAAGTACCAAGATGGTTGCTTTTGGATTCTTTTTATTTCCAACAGATGCCACCCATTTTCCGGTCGTTTCTGTATTTCCCTGATTGAGGTACTGTTCCTTGAGTACATAGGTTCCCTCGGTCATTCCGGGAACGTTTGAGAGTGTGAGCGTTGTTTCAATACCCGGACAATCGGCACAGGGGAGGGTACCGCGAAAGGTAGCCGTTTCATTTAAGACAGCAGGTTGCTGAACTTCCTGAATCTTTTCAGTTTCTTGCTCTTCTCCCTGAGGCAACAGAGAAACTAGTACCAGAACGAGGATCAGTGAACCAACTCCCAAGAGAACGTCATTTTTCTCCATAGGTCTTTGTAAAGACTTAACTACCGCTATTATACGCCCTTTTCCGAGAAAAA
>CAZABS010000040.1:0-2423 GCA_964483635.1 uncultured Bdellovibrionales bacterium | reverse complement strand
AACGTGATTCCTCAACGGGTCAATCTTGAACGTGAGAATGGCTCTGGCCTTGGGACGGGAATGGTTGATTGGGTTCTGATGAAAGACGTGCTGATTCAAAACGAAAAGAAGGAAGTGATTGTGCGTGAGGCAGCTCGTATTGTGAAGGCAGGGGGAAAAATTTTAGTGATTGAATGGGATCCAAAAGAAAAAAGTGTAGGGCCGGATTCAGCTCTTCGGATGCAACGAGAAACGGTACGGGCTCTTTTGGAATCTGCCGGATTGACCATCGAAGATGAGCCAAATGTTGGGGGGTATCATTACGCCTATCTTGCGAAAAAATAGCCATGCGTAACAAAAAATCACTCTGGATCTTTTTATTTCTCTTGGCCACGAGCGTGGTGCTTTCAGGGTGTGGAAAAGAAACAGTAGCTACGTACAAAATTAATCTTGAGGTGTGGGGAGTTTTTGATGACTCAGATGTCTATTCGGAATTGTTTACCGAGTATAAGAAAGTGAACCCCTTTATCGGAAATATTTCGTATCGGAAATTAGATCCAGAAACCTACAAAGAAGACTTGGTCAATGCAATGGCTTCTGGGAACGGGCCAGATATTTTTATGATCAGGAATACCTGGGTGGATGCTTTTCGTGATAAAACAGTTTCCGCCCCAGGAGCCGTGGTTTCTGAGAAAATACTGCGAGATCATTTTGTGGATGTAGTAGCGGAAGATTTTCTCATGAGTGACGGTACGGTTGCCGCACTTCCTTTTTCGGTTGATTCTCTTGGACTGTATTACAACAAAGACATTCTCAATGCAGCTGGCATTTCGCGTCCTCCGACGACCTGGGAGGAACTCGTTTCTCTCATCCCTCGATTTACTCGGATCGATGAATTTGGAAACATCACTCAATCAGCGGTTGCCCTAGGAACAGCCTATAATGTAAATCGTTCAACCGACATTCTCTTGGCGTTGGCGTATCAAAAAGGAGCAGATATTCGATCCGAAGGTTTTAATCAGTCTGGGATGAACGAGGCCTTTGATTTTTATACCCAGTTTGCTCGGAGTAGCTCTTCCCAATATACGTGGAATCCACGCCTGCATTTCTCCATTGACGCGTTCTATGAAGGAAAAACAGCCATGATGCTCAATTACTCATGGCATTATCAAACAATTCGACAAAAAAATGCCAAGTTTAATTTTGGAGTGGCTTCGTTGCCACAGTTTGCATCTGGAAAAACGGTAAATTTTGCAAACTATTGGGGTTATGCGGTTGCAAAGAATAAAACCCAACCGCAGAATCCTACGGGTGATATAAAGATGTTGCCGACCGATCAGTACCAGGCCGTTCGTACCCACGAGTCTTGGCAACTCTTAGCGTATCTCATGCTCCCTCATCCAGAGAAAACATTTGTTGTGCAGAATGCTCTTTCTGGAACGACCAAAATATTTCCAATTCAGAACGATCCAACGGTGGCATATTTAGATGCTACAAAAAAGCCTGCAGCTCGACGAGATTTGCTTGAGGGAGAGAAAGCGGACTTGCAACTCGCACCGTTTGCTTTGGGAAATCTGATTGCTCGAAGTTGGAAGCCAGGTAATCCGGAAGCTGTGGAAACGATTGTAGCTGAAGGGATCGATTCTGTGAACCGAGGAGAGCGGTCCTTATCAGAAGCCTTATCCGTGATGACCAACCGATCAGCACAGTTTCGAGTAAATAATCGCTGATGCGTATATGGTGCAAGTGAAAAAAGAAAAGACGCAGGAAAAAGTGGTTAGCCCATCCTTTCTCGACAGAGCTGTTGGCACCGTCGAAGATTTTGCTGGGCGACTTTCGACAATAGTGAGTACTACCGTTGAAACAATTACGAATCAAGCAATTCAGAAGTTATTTGGGCTCCTCCTTTTAGGGATGGGCATTGTGTTTTTTCTCTCTGGTGGAGCAACACTCATGAGTGGAGCACTTGGACTTCCTGGAAGTGGGCAGATGATTATTGGGGTGTTTATTCTGCTCGTGACCTCGCTTTTTATCGTACTGACGCGCAAGTACTAAAGGTGATTATTTTGGTATACTGAAGGCGCCTCTATGAAGCGTTTTTTCTTTTTTGGGATAGTCTTTGGTTTCATTACCCTCGGAGCCGGGGTGTATTTTTGGTCGAGTGATGGAGTGAAACAGAGTTATGAAAATCCGGAGAGAGTTTTCTTCAGTGGAGCGACTCAAGAGGAAATGAGAGAGAATCGAGGAATGACCGAGAAGAGCGATGATTCCCAAACTACTCCAACAAAAACGGAAACGATCGATCAAGAGAGCCTTGTTCCGACCGCACCCATCAAAACAACACCTACGACTGAGATAGCAACAAACCAACAAGCCGCTTCATTGACCAATCTTGAAATTCATGAGCGCCGGATCAATTTTGGATTTCGCTCAGCAGACAGCCG
>CAZABS010000039.1:0-7686 GCA_964483635.1 uncultured Bdellovibrionales bacterium | reverse complement strand
TGGACATGGTCGAGGTTTGCTAAGGGACCTGATGATGACATCCTAACACTTGGTGATAACAACACCTGGCCTGATGGGAACACGAATGAGTATCGGACATGGGGAGCTATAGTTGCTGCTTTCCCAAATGCAGAAACTCGCTCAACTGATTCATGGTTCGGTGTCCGCGTCGGACAACCTGGACCAGCGGCAGATACGGGTTATGTAGATTGGGTTGAGTTTGATGGAGAGACAACTGATTTCGAGAACTAGTCTCGAGTCCTCTCACTTTGCCCCACTTCTTGCGAGAGGTGGGGCGGAGGAATGAGGTCAATATAATCAACTCTCTATGTGGAAAGTTTATAAAAGTGCATTTACGATTCTCCTCGTAGCGGTCGCCGTGGGAGGCTCGACCTATGCCTATTTCGCAGATCTCGAGGTTTCGCCGGGGAACACTTTTGCAGCGGGAGCGATCGACCTTCAGATTGACCACACCAAGCAGACTTACAATGATATTGATTGCGCGACCTGTAGTGTGCATGTGGTGAGTGATACGACCAACCGCGTCATCAAGAAAGACGGCGTCCTCGTACCGCCTTTCGCCGCCTTCCCGGCCCCTCAGGCAGACGACTGGGCGGACGAGACAACCCTCAGCGGCGGAGCCACCTGGATTTGGGGCGTGCCGACCAAGCCCTCGGCGAGCGACAATACCGAATACACCTTCGAGAAGAAATTCACCTGGTATGGCCCGGCAGTGGACGTCGATCTCAATCTCGCCATTTCGGGCGACGACACCTACCGGGCTTTCCTCAATGGCGCGCCGCTCGGGTCGGCTCTGACGGGCGACGTGTGGCAGAACATCGATACCTATATTCACAACAATATCGGCGCCAATATCGTACAGGGGACGAATCGTCTCACCTTCGTAGTGAAGAACAGTGGTGCCGAATGGGCGGGCCTTCTTTACGACCTCAAGATCGATGGGAAATGTGGTGAGGATTATTTCCGCAGTCACTGCAGTCTCTGGGATGAGAAAAATCTGGGTCCTGGTGATACCTTTTTCAATTTCGATGATGTGAAGCCGGGTGATCGAGGCGTGAATGTGATTTCACTGCATCCAGATAGTAACCCAGCCTGGGCCTGTCTCAGCACGGTCAATGAGAAGGATCTCGAGAATACCAATATCGAGCCCGAGCAAAGTGCTGGTGATATGTCGACGCCCCAGGGAGAACTCTCACCCTTTCTCAAAGTATTTGCCTGGTGGGATACCGATGCGGATGGACGCTATGATGCCGGTGAACGCGCGATCGGGACGACCGATTTCGGTAATCTCGGCACCCTCGCCCTCGCGGACGCCTCGACTATCGGGGGAGCACTCCCCGGAGGTGCAGTGTCGTATCTCGGACTCTTTTGGTGCGCTGGGACGCTCACGCCACCGGTTGCGGGGAATGCGTTTCTCTGTGATGGCGAGGGAATGGGGAACGTCGCCCAGACAGATAGCTATACCGCAGACATTTCGTTTTATGCTCTCCAAGAGCGCGGGAACGAGCGCTTCTCTTGCGCTGATGTAAACAAACTGAAGAAAGAAGAACCGAAGAAGGATGAAAAAAAGAAAGAAGAAAGTAAAAAGGTCGACAACCGCAAAGAAGGGGAGAGGAGACGCTAATTCATAATCATACTGTACGCATATGTGGAAAATACTGAAAAGTTCATTTGTAATCCTCCTGGTCGCGGCAGCGGTTGGAGGCGGGACATATTCGTTTTTTTCTGATACTGAGACATCGGTGGGAAATACTTTCACCGCCGGGGCGCTCGATCTCAAGGTAGATAGTGAGTCTCACTACAATGGGCTCATCTGTACGCCGGGTCAAGCGGGAAATACCTGGCAGCTCCCGGGAGTGTGTACGCCAACAGGTGGGAACCTGATAGCGAATGGCGGGTTTGAAAAACCAGAGGTGGAGGATAGTGCTCAGTGGCAAATATTTAATGATGGTGACGCTAATCTCGACTGGGATGTCCAGTGGGTAACACCCGGTGTGCCCGCTGAGAAACCAGCGACTGCGAAACTTGAACTCCATGAAGGGGTACTCGGTGCGGCAGCCGAGGGGGATCAGTACGCTGAGCTCGATAGCGATTGGTTTGGGGCGAGCAATCCGCTAAGCGGTGAGCCAGCCTCGGTCCGGATCAAACAAAGTATTCCGACTGTATCGGGGAAGAAGTATCGACTCTCGTTTCAGTTTGCACCCCGCCCCAATACGGGGTTGAGTGAGAATCAACTTGAGGTGAAAGCCGGAGGAGCGCTTCTCGCTACGCTCTCTGGCACTGGTGGTGGGAGTATTGTGTGGACCTCTCACGTGTATGAATTCATCGCGACTGCAAATACCACCGAGATTTCATTCGCCGATCTCGGCACCGAAAATTCTCTTGGTACCTTTCTCGATGCTGTCGATGTGCATGAGCTCGTTTGTCCGGCGACCGAAAGTGATGAGCTCGTTGGGACGCCTTGTGATGGCACCTGGTCACTCACGGATCTCCAGAACGGGGTCCACAAATTCTTCAATTTCAACGATGTGAAACCAGGAGATGTGGGTGAAGACACCGTGTCGCTCCATGTCTATGACAATGATGCCTGGGGTCGGATGAAAATTGGTGTGACGAGTGATATCGACAATACCTGCACGAGTTCCGAACAAGTAGCCGAGAGTGGTGCTTGTGTAGCACCAAACGGTCCTGGGGAATTGCGAGAGAATCTCAATTTCTCCATCTGGCTCGATGAAGGAACGATGCCAGGTTTCCAGGGGAAGGGCACGGATCCAGGCGAAGGTGACAACGTGAAACAGGAAAGTGAAATCGAGCTCGTCACACCCGGGGAGATAGACGCTCCGGGTGAGACTCACAATATTTGGACGGGTCTTGCTCTCGCGTATGCTACCCATAGCTGTACGGTCGCAGATGGACACACGAACTACACACTGTGCAATGGCTTGGCGGCAGACGGACGCATGGTTGGCTCGACGACCTATTACTTCGGTATTGGTTGGGATCTCCCAGGAACGACTGGAAACGAAGCGCAGACGGATGTGTTTGTCGGAGATATCTCATTTGAGATCGAGCAGGTACGCAATAACCCAACGCCGTTTGCACCGTAATCTCTGATGAAGCGGGTACTCTCAATTCTGCAGGGGCTTTTGACGGGGGTGGTTATCGTGTTTGTGCTCATTGTGGCAGCCTCGTTCTTTCCCATTCCGGGGACGGTGAAACTCTTCACCGTCCGCTCCGGTTCGATGGAGCCGACCATTCACACGGGGAGTCTCATCTTCGTCCGAGCGGTCGCTGAGTATCGGGTGGGCGATATCATCACCATCGATGCCAAGGAAGACCAGAAGACCATCACGCACCGGGTAGTCGAAGTTCGAAAGACCGAGGCTGGAGAAGTGTATCTTACCAAGGGAGACAATAATGAGGAGGCTGATCAGGAGCAAGTTGTGCGCGAGAATGTGATTGGAAAAACCATCTTCACGCTCCCACTGCTTGGGTTCCCTGTAGCCTATGCCCAGACGAAAAAAGGATTTCTCTTCCTCATCGCTCTCCCAGCGCTCCTCATCATTCTCGATGAAGCCATAACAATCGTGCGTGAAATACGGCTTATCAGGGAACGTCGGAAGCATGGAGAGCCACTAGCAAATCCACTCGCGACCAATATGACATTCTCCGAGCGAGTGAGAGAACAACGAGAGCCAGCACCCCCCATACCAAGCGTCGTGCCACCGGTTCGGAAAAGAAAAATAGTGTAAAAAAGAAAATCGTATGCGAAGGGAGTTCGCTCACAAAAAGAGAACAACAATACTCGCGAGTCTCGTACTCGTTTGTTTCGGTATGTGGGCACTTGATTCCTCGAGCGTGTGGGCTGCCTTTACCGCAGAGGCGCTCTCGGAAAAAAACGCCATCCGAGGTGGAAGTATTGAGCTTCGTGTGACACCTGATCTCACCAATCCCACATCGGATCAGCCAATCGCAGTGGGGGAGAGTATTTTCTACGGCGCTACGGTTTTGAATCACGGGAAGAATAATTTTCGCTACAGCATTGCCCTTGCGGAAGGTGAGGATACTGATTGCTCGATCATGTTCGTGGAAGCCAAGCGTGACGGGACGACGATGTATGCTGGTGCGCTCGCACTCTTTCAGTATCTCTCGAGTAACACGTTGGCATCAGGAGATGATGAGATCTGGAACTTCGAATTTTGGATTCCGGATGGAACGGAGGTCACAGAAATAATGCCAAGTTGTCTCATTCACTTTCAATTTGAAGCCTGGCAGGCTGAGTATGCTCTCGCCTCGCTTGGTGGATGGACGGATAGTGTGATCACTCCCGATCTCACCCTCCTCCCTGATTCGAGTATGCTCCAGGGAATTGCAGCTCCAATAGTTCTCGACGAGACACTTCCCGTCATCGAAGAACCGCTCCCCGAAACAGAAAGCGGAGCTGAATTACCAGCACCAATAGAGATACCAGGGGAAATAATTCCAGAAACTCCACTCCCAGTGGAAGAGACTCCTCTTCCCACACTCCCCGATACTCCTCTGGGAAATCCAACTGAACTTCCGGTAGAGCCTGTTTCCCCAATTGAAACACCACCAGTTTCTGTGACTGAGTCGACGGGAGAAGCGAACATTCAGCCGTAAATATTTTTTCACATGAATCAAAACAGCCCCACCAGGGGCTGTTTTTGGTTGATGGCGATTGGCGCTTGACGAGGGAACAGATGTTCCCATATAGTGGAAAGCAGCATATATCACTGCAAGATACTCTATGGACTCTCAAATATTCCTCCAGAAAATTCAATCCTTCTTTGAGCAGAGGAAGCGCATGCCGACGGTTCGAGAAGTGCGGGATCAGATCCTACGTACCAAGTCGATGCGCCAGGCGAAGGAGCTCATCGACAGTCTTGTTGAAGAGGGGCTCCTCAGAAGGGACAAGAATGGAAAACTCCTTCCTGCCTCTTTTTTCTCCTCAATACGGAAACTTGGGAGAATAGAGGCGGGCTTTCCTTCTCCGGCTGAGGAAGAGCTCCTCGATACCATGACTCTTGATGATTGGTTGATTCAAAGACGAGAGGCGACGTTTTTGCTTGAAGTGAAAGGTGAGTCCATGCTGAATGCTGGTATTCGACCGGGTGACACGGCTCTCGTCGAACGAGGGAGACAACCCAAAAACGGCGATATTGTGATTGCCTGTGTCGATAACAAATGGACGATGAAGCATTACCATGTCCAAGGGGATGGGAAGATCGCCCTCGTCCCAGCCAATCCGAAATTCCCGACCATTTATCCGAAAGAGGAGCTTCGGGTGGAGGCGATCGTCACGGCCATTATCAGAAAGTACTAGCGTATGAGTGCCCCGATCGCTCTCGGGAGGTATCCACGGGCTATCCTCCATATTGATGGAGACGCGTTCTTCGCATCGTGTGAACAGGCGAGGAATCCCGATCTCCGGGGGAAGCCAGTGATAACTGGGAAGGAAAGGGGAATTGCTGCTTCTATGAGTTATGAGGCGAAGGCGAGAGGGGTGACGCGGGCGATGCGGCTTTCTGAGATAAAAAAACTTTGCCCAGATGCCATTTTTCTTCCCTCGGACTACGAGACGTATTCGCTCCTTTCGAAACGCTTTTACGCTGTGGTGCGCCGCTATACACCAGATGTCGAAGAGTATGGAATAGATGAATGCTTTGCTGATCTCACGGGGTGGCAACGGCCGTTTCGCATGGGGTATGAGGATATTGCCAAGAAACTCAAAGAAGAGTTGGCGCGGGAGTTTGGCTTCACGTTTTCAATTGGGCTCGCCTCAACCAAGGTACTTGCGAAGCTCGGCTCGAAGTGGCAGAAGCCGCAAGGGTTTACGGCGATCCCGAATAAAGAGATTCATCGGTTTCTTGTAGATCTTCCGGTAGGGAACGTGTGGGGGATTGGTCCTCAGACAACGGCTCTGCTTTCAAAGTTTGGGGTTCATACCGCGCTCGATTTCGTAAGGAAAGATGAAACATGGGTGAAGCATCACTTCTCCAAACCATTTCAAGAAATCTGGTCAGAACTCCGGGGGGTAAGCGTGCTCGCGCTCCAAACCGAACCTCGGAAGGATCACGCCTCTATTCAGAAGATGAAGACATTCACCCCGCCTTCCAATGATCCGCGCTTTGTCTTTGCACAGCTCTCGAAGAATATCGAGTCAGCCTGTATGAAGGCGCGCGGCTACAAGCTTGAAGCCAAGACGGTCTTTCTCTTGCTGCGCACCCAAAGCTTTGAGCATTCCTCTACAGAAGTAAAGCTGTCTCGGCCGACCAACTTTGCTCACGAGCTCATCAGTCTCCTCAGGCCGATTTTTGAGGACATCTATCAGGAGGGGGTATTCTATCGAGCTACCATGATTGGACTCTCGGAACTCGTGGAAGTGAATCCCCAGCCAGATCTCTTCGGGGCTTCCCTCAAAGTAGATGGATACCGCAGGCTCTATGAGAAGATTGATGAAGTCCGTCAGAAGTATGGAAAGCATACCATCCATTTTGGTGCATCGTTTCTCGCACATCAATTTGCTCAGCACCAAGGCGATCGGGGGGATACTCCAGAAAGGAAGGAACACCTCTTTCGAGGAGAGACCAAACGAAAGCGCATTGGTATCCCTACGTTATCGATCAACTTGGAATAGTTGCTCGCTGAGCTCACACAGGAACTCGTATGTATTCCAACATTCTCAAGAATATTGGAATGTCATGGGTGGGTAATTGACTCTCGGGCGGGGTATGTGTTACAAGTGATGGGTGTTCTGGGGGTCTTTTCTCTTTGTCGTCAACAGCTGGGGGTATCCAATGAGTACGTCCGAATTGCCTCGAGATCTCGAGGGAGTGACAATGAAAGCGGGAGACTGCTACCGTGGCGAAATGTGGGTCGCCGAGATTTATACGATCGGTTACGATCCCGATTTCCGAAACTATGTGGTGAGCTACGGAATCGTCGGCACTATCGCCTGTGGCGCGTGCAGCCTCGCCGCCTTTCTCGAACGCTTTCCTTACCGGGTCGAACTTCGCCCCAAGGACGAGGTACCAAGACCAGACAAGGAGGGTGGCGTGAATGCCCAGATCGAAGAGAGCGGGGCTCTCACCATTCCAGAGGGGACGTACCGGGGAATCCACGGGAGTGCCGAGTGCACGGTGCTAAGTGCTGGCACATTTGACCCCGAGGAGATCGAGTCAAGGGTCGTCGTCCGATGCTCGGGGAGCGGTGCAATCCATTGCTGGCAGGAGGCCACATTCCTCGAGAGGTTTGCCCCCGGCAACAGATGAACCAGCCGTCCCAACGGGACAATCGAAGCCGGGCGCAGCGCGCTCGGCTTCTTTCTTTTGTGCGAGTGCATTTCAAAAAAGTGATACAATAGAAAAGCAAGAAGCGTCTCATTCATAAACAACCAAAAAGAGGAGAGTCGGATGACCCGCGTTCGAAGTGATGATGCCTCACGAGGATTGGTCTCAAGTTTCTTCTTCTACTGCATCGTCTTGGCGGTTATCGGGTTTGGGGGTTGGTGCTGTTTGGGGGTACTTCTGTAGTCAAACGCCAGTAGAACGAGCAGTTCTTCTTTTGCAATGTCCCTTGCCATTGGCAGCGGACTCTTTTTTTCAACGCTTTCTTGAGCGGGAAAATCTCTCCGATGGTGAAGGA
>CAZABS010000038.1:0-7875 GCA_964483635.1 uncultured Bdellovibrionales bacterium | reverse complement strand
TAACATTCTAGAAGGACTCCAAAGTATAGCAAATTTTCCCAAGCTGTCGAGACTCGCAAGCTAGCGTTCACCAAGGGTGCGTTTCCAGAAAGCAGCGAGATATTCCTTGAAAAAGTGAGTCATCAATCGACTCGTCTCTTTCCTATTGATACAGTCTCACATTCCAGAGATTAAACAGGTCATGGTGATACAATGCCACGCCAAACCATGCCCAATTCGAATCATAGTAATTGCCACTTCCCCAGGTATGTTTTTCGGCATTGTATGTTTGAACATAAGCATCTTGGAAGAGAGTCTTCGCCAGTTCTGAATTTTGAGCAAAAGGGAGAGCTGCCAGATACCCAACACTCACTGCCACAGATGCTTCCCAAGAAAGAGCTTGCCCCGTCGATGAAATAGCGGTGGGAAATTTCCCCTGCTTTTGATATATCTGCGTTATGGTTTTACTCACTTCCGCGAGATATTTTTTGGCTCTTGCTTCTTTGAACCATTCCTCATCCATGGCGACACGCCACAGAGTCCGAAAAGCATCATAGCTATACTGATCTGCATACCGCTTAAAGACGCTATACGCCGGAGTGAGCCTACCAGTTTTTTCGTTGACAATATACCAATTGAGAGGCAACTTCATCTGTTGAGAAGAAGCAGCTATATCGTTGAGTATCTTATATGAATCATCCACGAGTCTATTCCAGTCGTGTTCAGGATCGACTTCTTGAAAAATTTTGTACCACGCTGGAGAAAGATACGAGGGATTAAAGAGTACTCCTCCTGGATGCATGGCCGATCCATGATTCATCGGCAATAAATATAATCTCCCATTTATTTCTCGAACTTCCTGTCTCCAGATATCACTTATGATTTCTTTTGCTGCACTGAGATACTCTTGTTCGCCAAACATGCGGTATCCGAAAAGTAAGGCAAGAGCGATATCCTGATCGGCATCAGAAGCATTCGTAGCATCACTCAGAGAATCTCCTTGCCATTTCCAAGAAAAGAGCTTGTCGTCTACTCGATTTTGAAAATGATGTTTCGTCCACAACCAAACCCCCTTGAAAGCCTCCTTGTCATTCATCCAGGCTGCCTGAAGCATTGCATACGACTGACCTTCGGATGTCGTGGCTTTGGTATCTGGATCAACCACTTGTCCGTATGATTGAATAAACTCACTCTTATATCTTTTCCAGGCATCCAAAAGAGTCACCTGCGTTTCACCCCTGATAGCATAAACCATCACCCAATCTCCATTGGTACTAATAAACTTCTGCTCATCGACAAAAGATTGCTTGTTTTTCGGTAACCATTTTGCGACTGGATACGAATTCACGAGCGCCGCCTCCATCAGAGGCGACTCTTTTCTGTCGATCTCGCGAATGATTTCGTGATTCACCAAGAGATAATCAAAGTTCTTCCAAGTATTGCCATACTTCTTGTCGCGTATCTCGGGATCATTCTCAACTTTGTAGAACCAATCAGCATTCACAAAAGATTTCCGGGTAAAATACGCCTTGTCCCAAAGGTCAACCAGGGCATAATTATCCGCAATAATGACTTGATCTTCATTCAGATTCTCCTTGACCCACTGAACAGCTTTTATCTGTTGGGAAGTTTCATCAGCAAAGAAAATTTCAAACTTTCCTCCATGACCATAAGCAGAGAGGAGGGCGACGATAGCGGCATAGGCCATGAGACTCCCAGCGAAAAAGCTTTTTTGAGGAACAAGACGCGAGGCAGCATCAAGAATCAACCCTCCCAAGATGGCAACGAGTGGAAAAATCGGTAAGATATAAAAATTGAGTACGACTCCCCCTCTGATGAGGAATAACAAATACATGGCGAGGCCAAAGAGAAAGAACAACATATTTCTTCGGAAATAGCTCACTACTATCGACACACAGATAATCGAAGCAGCCAAGAGCACATAAACAGAATCCTTGAAAATCCAATCATACACCACCTGCATGAACATACTCTGATCATTCCAAAATGGAACGGACCCGCCTCCTCGTGACATTTGGAAAAGGAAGGAGGAGATGAGACTCACCCGTCCCTCGGTTGGCACGAACTCACCCTTAATCGTCGCATAGAGAACATACAGAGAACCCATGATAGCGGCAGCGGCCGCGAAAAGGGTTACTCGAAAAGTCCGAGGGATTTTATGGCTCCCAAAGATAACTGCCAGAAGCAGGGCCGGTGCAAAAAGCACGGCCGTAATTTTTGTTAAAACCGCCAACGCGATAAACATCCCAGAAAGAATAAAATTCCAAATATTTTCCCTCTTGGAAAGCAGGATAGCTACGGATGAAAGAGACCAAAAGATCATGATGTTGTCGAGGAGCATTCTCCGTTGAAAATAAACCTCGAGACTCGAGATAGAAAATAAGACGACGCTCACGGCTCCAATCCATGGATTTTTTGTCAAACCGCTGACGATACGAAAGATGAGCCAAGCCGATGCGAGATGGATTACCAACATGAAAACCCGTCCCATATTATTCGAGGATCCGAAGAGAAAGAAGTCTCCGCCCATAATCTTCACGAACGCAGCGATGGCATACCAACCAGCGGGCGCATGGTCATACCAATACGTATACGGTGCGAGCTCACCGTTTTTTACTACTGACCACGCCTGAGAAATATAGGTTCCTTCGTCGCCTTCAAAATAGGGGTAGTGAAACATGTTAGTTGCATGAATCGCCCCTGAGAACAGCAGCACAAAAACGAGGATGAGGAAGCGCGTCGTCGGCTTATCCGCAAATACTTCCTCACAAGAAGAAAGGAATTGTTTTCCGAAATATGTCAGTTTTTCTACGAATTGATTGAACTGTTTCATATTCGAATTTCTTGAGCAATTACTTTTTCTTTCCGTTGTAAGTTGAAATGGGTTGTTTTCTCCCAGATATTATTCCCCAAGATTTGACGATACACTGCGCGAAACGCCGCCAATCCGAGTAGAACAAAAAATGGAATAAAGTAGATGATTGTTTTTCCGATAAGCAATGGCGAATAGCGGAGCGAATAGTTTTTCATAAAATCGTGAAGTCCCAAATTAAACACCACGAGAAAAACGACCAGGAGATAGGTTGGGACATTAGTATACACACTCAAAAAAGGTGCCATTTTCACGGTGCCTGCCACGAGAAGTGAAAGCGGTAAAATCAGAAATAATACCCCTTGAAAGATCGGCCACGAGAAGACGTAGAATGCCAGTATCTTCTGTTGAAGACGCGGCAACCTCAACCATTCACCCTTCAAGAGAATCTGAATAAATCCTTGATTCCATCGAGTTCTTTGTTTGAGAAAATCATAAACGGTTGCAGGTGTTTCCTCTTGAGTCGAATACTTTTCATCATACACAATACTTGTTTTCGCACCGAGGAGCGAAAGCCTCAAGCCTATATCCGCATCTTCGGTAAGACACTTTTCATCCCATCCTCCGACACGCTTTAACCATTTTCTCTTGAAAAAAACGGTATTCCCTCCTAGTGGAATCATCCCATTACTTGAAAAGAAATGGAGTGATGATTTAAACCAGAAGAAATACTCCAACACATTAAAAAGAGAAAACCATGTCGAATGGAGATTCATGAGCTGAACTCCTGCCTGAATGACATCTACCTTATCGCGTAAAAAGATAGTATTCACCATCAGAAAAATGTCCGGGTGTATCTCATCTTCTGCATCAAAGATAGTCACGACCTGTTTTTTTGCTTTCTTCAAACCAACATTGAGACCTCTCGGCTTGTTGATAGGCTTTCCTGTAAATGTCACGAGCTTGATATTTGTCGCTCCCACTTCTTCTATAGTTTTTTTTGCAATAGCTATTGTCTCATCATCTTCAAAGTCATTAATGAGAACGAGCACCTCCTTCATTTCCTCTGGATAGCGAATAGCTGCAGCGCTTCGAATCGTATCTGCAATGACCATCTTTTCGTGACGCGCGGGCAACAAGACCGTAAATGAGTAGTCTGGTTTCGCAAAATTTTTCGGTGCCCGATTCTGTGCGACGCGATCGGGAACCTCCCAGGCATACAACATGAGAAACACCGAAAAGAGTCCCTGAATAAAAAGGATACTCGTGAAAATAATCACTGTTTTTTCAATGGTTCCTTGAGAGTGAGTCAGCGCAAATGAGAGCAGTGCGCCAAGCACGAAAACGATAAGGCTTGCCAGCGCGATCCGTTTCGTTTGATCCAAAATCTCCTTGACGATAGTCAGCACGTGATACTTGATGGTGCTCTTATAAAAACGGGAGCGGAGTTCCAAGAGTTGTAAGAAAAAATTTATCCCTTGTTTAAACGTCGCTTTACTCGAATCATTTGTCCGCTTTCGAAAAACAAATGGGATCTCGGCGACTTGTAAATCACGTCCTGAACGAACCAGGATGTCTACCAAGATTTTGAATCCTCTCGAACTCGCAAAATCGAGCTTCTGCACTAACGATTTTTTCACCAAAAAAAACCCGGTCATTGGGTCGCTTGATTTTCTGGTCGGAGGAAGAATGATCCAGCTCAAAAGACAGCTCCCCCGAGAAACGAAACGGCGCAATACTCCATCGAGGCCATCGGCACTTCCGCCTGGCTTGTACCGGCTGGCAACAACCAGATCAATTCCTTTTTTTGAAAACATGACTTCCAACATCTCTGGCATTTTCTCTGGCGGATGCTGTAAATCAGAATCCATGCAAAAAATATACTCCCCCTTCGCCTTCTTGAAGCCATCGACAAAAGCCATCGAGAGTCCATTGCGGGCTGACTTTTCTCGATGAATCAGTCGGACATGTTTATAGAGAGCCATCTGTTTCCGAATCTCTTCTGGAGTGTCATCATTACTATCATCAACAAAGAGAATTTCATACTGCCCTGCATAGAGAGGATCCAGAGCTTGGCAAATAGCACTCACCAGCGGAGCGATGTTGCGCGACTCATTATACGTTGGTGGTAAAACAGTCAGTTTCATGTGTTCTCAGTTCCGGGCAAGAAGGACTCTCCTTATAATTATTTGAGGTTTTGCAAAACAAGCTCAGTGATTTTTTTCCCTTCTTCAATGGCATAGTTCGTCCCTCGGTCATCAGGGAAAATCTGGGAGAAATTGGCCAGGTAGACATGTGGGACTGGAGACTGATAGGCAGGAATTTTTTCGATGTAATCCGTTCCGACGATATGTTGGGCATCCTTGAAACGGAACAATTGTTCCTCAAGAATTTGAGACTCATCGAAATGTGGGAACATCGTCCGAAGACCCTCTTTCCACTCTTGCATTATCGTTTCTGGGCTCTCACTAAAATAGCGGTGTTCGGCTGGTACGTAAGCTCCAATATAGTAGATATGTTTTCCCTGAAAAGCAGCAGTGCCTGTCAAAGCAGAGGTGGAGAGAAGAACGAGAAACGGAACGGTCGTATCATTGATATTGTGCCAAAAATACGGACTGATAAGTTGGTCGGTGGCAAAGACCATCACCACGGCACCGAGGTAATCGATGCTCCGTAATTGCTTTGTATAGTCTTCGGTCACGCCAGCGTTATTCTCAATCAAACGAGCAAATGCTGGGGAAGGGATGGTAGCGACAATAGCATCAAACTGCTCTCGTTTTCCATCGACAACAAGTATTGCCCCGTTTTCACTTTTTACAATACGATCGATACCCTGTTTAGTAATAATCATCCCTCCAAATGATTTGATTTTCTCGGCGAGTGCATCAACAATGGTCATGAAGCCACCATGAAAATAACCAAGCATTTCACCTTCTTTGTCCTTGGAAACAGCCCGGATCTGAATCCGACGCCACAGCCACGACATAGCGATATCTTTGTAGTATTTGTTGAACTTGCCACGAAGGAGTGGTTCCCAGATCACTTCCGTCACTTTCGGACCGGCCCACTTCAGAAGCCAGTCGTAGGCTGTCACTCGTGAGAGGGGCATCCAATTTTTCAAAAATTGAAGGTAAAGGGCTGAAACACCGAAACGAATACGATCAAGAAATGGAAGAGGTGTGAAAGTCAACAGGTCCTTAGCGGTCATAAAAGGATAGAGCCTGCCTCCAAAATAGGTACCCGTAGAACTTTTATAAAAAGCAGCCTTTTCACCGATGCCAAGTTCTTTCGCGAGTCCCAAAAGGTGTTGATCACCTTTATAAAAAAAATGATAAGCCTTCTCGAGAGGCATCCCAAGCAAAGAAAATCCACCAGCCAATCCACCAAGGGTTTCTTCTCTCTCATAGAGCGTCACCGAGACACCAGCCTTCCCCAAATAATAGGCAGTCGAAAGCCCTGCAAATCCACCTCCGATAATCGCAACTCTCTTCTTTTGTTCCATATTAAAAAATAATTAATCTAACCTCTTTATTGCCGAAAAGTTATCTTCTTATTGAGAAGATATTGCACCAAAAAAATAACTGGGAGTGAACCAATTTTAACGATGTTGCCATTCCAGCCAAGCTGAACATTCAATAACCAGAGGCTCGCGATTGAAATAAGCATCCCGATACCGCTCACGATGACAAAGGACACAAACCTGCTCCCGAGTCGATCAACTGTCTTAAAATTAATAAAGGAATTCAGCAAAAATGAATAGAGGGTTGCCACACTGACTGAGATCGTGGTGGCAAGAGGTGATGCCAGGTCAAAAAGAGAATAACCAACATAAAAACCAACCATGTCGAGAATCGCGGCTGATCCACCAATGAGAAAATAGAGGACTATCGTCCGGTACTGAAGGAAGAGGGGGGTGATCTTTTCTATTGAGACTTGAAAATTATTTGCGAGTGACATGTTATCAGAATTAAGATAAGACTCTTAATGTCTCAAAGAGATTGATTTTCTTTCTGGGACGAAGTAACACTCTATCAAATATTCTGCTTCCCGTCAACCCCACGTAATGTTTCAATACCTTTGCTTCACCTGTACAATCAGATGTTTAAGCAAAGGAATATATGACATATACAATCAACCCCCAGATAACGAAGGTACGCTGGCAAGCGGTGAAGATTCTCCGTTCAGGGAAAAGTAGCCGTGAGGTAGCACGGTATTTCGGCTGCGCTCAGTCCACCATCGTGCGCTGGGAACACAAGGCGAGACTTCGGAACGCTGGTCCCATCCCAACAGACAGTGCTCGACCAAAACATCATCCACGAGCTCTTTCGGGAGAGATGGTCTCTGCGATTGTTTCCAAACGCTTGGACAGGAACCGGTGCGGTCAGGTTGTCCATCAGGCTTTACTCAAAGAAGGATTCTCGGTTTCCTTGTCTTCCGTCCAGAGAACCATTGACCGCTGCGGACTCACCAAAAAGCGCAGCGTGTGGAAAAGACCTCATGACTTCACTCCTCGTCCAGAAGCCGCTTTCCCTGGGGCTTTCCTGGAGGTGGATACCGTGCATCTCATGAGTCCAAAAGGGGTACGGTTTTATGCCTACACCCTGATCGATGTGCATTCTCGGTTTGCGTATGCGGCCATTGTAGAAAAGATTGGAGTTGAACCTAGTATTCGTTTCTTGGAACAAGCGAGGGAAAAAGCCCCCTTTCCCTTTGTCATGGTTCAAAGTGACCATGGGTCAGAGTTCTCTATTGGGTTTACGCAGATTTGAAACGACTGGGCATCAAGTAACGTCATTCCGGAGTTCGCCAGAGTAATGATCAGACTCACATTGAACGCTTCAATCGCACCCCCCAGAAGGAGTGTCTCGATCAGGTCTGGCATGGTTTAAAGGTGTTTCGGAAAGCTTTGAAAGACTATCTTCCGTACTACAACGAAAAGCACCTGCGCATATGGGAATTGGGTTTCAAACTCCAGCAGAAGTGATGCAAAGGTATTGACGAGGAAACGGCTGACGATTTGATTCAATAACAGCCAATCCCCCCAAGCTTCTCTCGGCTTGCTT
>CAZABS010000037.1:0-8136 GCA_964483635.1 uncultured Bdellovibrionales bacterium | reverse complement strand
GCTGGGGAGGTAGGGATCGAACCTACGAATGGAGGCTTCAAAGGCCCCTGCCTTACCACTTGGCTACTCCCCAATATTGGCTAATTTTTTCTTTTCATCTGCACCATTATAACTTTTCAAATATATTTCTCTTTGTCGAGCTCCACTGAGAGAAATACTTGCTTCTGAATGGCACAGCTCAAAAGGCTTCCGATTACGTGTAGAAATGGTCTTTCCACTATTATGTTGGATGAGTCGTTTTTGAGGATTTTGACTAATCCCAACATAAAGTCCATGATCTTTTTTACTCTTGAGTATATAAACGAACCAGGTCATAAAGTTTGTCTACCTTACCACTTGCCTGCCCGCGGCTACGCCTTGGGCGCTGGCAGGGGCTACTCCCCAAAACAAACAAAAATACCCCCCCTATCCTAGCTGAAATAAGCGTTCCCATCAAGAGAGCACTCGCTAGACACGGAGGTATCTTCGAATGGCAATAAAACTCGAGATGACTCCAAGAAGCACACCAACCACAATCACTCCAATTGCAAATACGGTGATATGAGTCAAGAATACCTGGAAAAGGAAACCATTGGTGAGCGCTTTCAGTCCAAAAGAGACACCAGCGAGCATCCCAAGTGTTAAAATACCGGCCGAAAGACCGTACAGAATACCTTCAAACACAAAGGGCATTCGGACGTAGAGATTGGAAGCTCCGACCAGTCGCATAATCTCAAATTCCTGACGATGAGAATAAATGGTGATACGGATGGTATTGAAGGTAATGAGGAGTGCGATGAAGGTAAAGGCGATCCCAAAAATAAGCCCGAGCTTTTTCGCGGAATGACTAATCGTATTCAAGCGATCGTAGATATTTTTGTTTTGTTTGTAGTTAATCCCATGAATTTCGCTGTGAAATTGGGACTGTTCGAGCGCTGTCACAATGGTTTCGTAATCCGCCTGACTGCGCGCCTGAACGGAGAGCGATGGAAGAAGCGGGTTTTCACCGATTGCTTCAACAGCGTCTTTGATGAGGTCTCCTCGGTTCCGGATGAGGTCATCCAGTGCTTGATCGCGGGAAATGTACTCTATTTTGGCAATTTCACGATACTTTTTTAACTCGTCCCGAATAACGAGGATTCTCGATTCGTCGACATCTGGTTCAAAAGAAACCACAATGTTGATGTTTTGCTCCCAATTCGTGAGAACGGAGTTTGCGGTCAGACTCATGAGAAATCCAAAAGCCATTACAAACAGTGAGAGCGTCAAAACACTAATCGTTGCAAAGGAAAGCCAGCCATTCCGGCGGAAATTGGTCATCCCCTCTTTGAAGGTGCGCCACAGTTTCAGTGTTTTTTGCATAGTCTAATTTTTCAAAACATATTTGCCACGATGCTGATCACTCACGAGTTTGCCTCGAGACAGAGTAATCACGCGCCGATTGAGGACATCGACCACTTCTTTTTTGTGGGTGGCGACAATAATGGTCGTCCCATACGAATTAATCTCCAGGAGAAGATCAAACATTTCTTTGGTGGCAAAGGGATCAAGGTTTCCGGTTGGTTCGTCGGCGCAGATCACTTTCGGATGATGTATAAGAGCTCTCGCAACCGCTACTCGTTGTTGCTCTCCACCAGAAAGTTCACGTGGAAAATTATTCATTTTACTTTTCAAGCCAACAATATCAAGAATTTCAGTAACTTCCTGTCCAATGTCTTTGGCGCTTCGTCCGTCTACTTCAAGGGCGTAGGCGACATTTTCAAAAGCCGTTTTCTGGGGAAGCAGTTTGAAATCCTGAAATATGGTCCCAATGTTGCGACGATAAAAAGGAAGGAGCCGCTGCTTGATCCCTTTAATTGGTCGTTCATTGAAATAAACGGTTCCGGCGGTGGGTTGTTCTTCAGCGTAGATGAGTTTGAGAAGGGTTGATTTCCCAGCGCCACTTTCTCCAACAAGAGAAACAAATTCTCCCGGAAGAATGGTAAACGATAGTTCATCAACGGCAACCATCTCCTCGGAATATTTTTTTGATACGCTCTCAAAACGAACAATCGGCTTTTTTTCCTGAGCCTCTGTCATAAATTTATTTTTTGGTGTACTGGTATTGTAGCGTAGAGAGGATAAACTTGTCCAAGTCACCATCGAGAACAGACTGGGTTTGAGCTGTTTCTTCTCCGGTGCGATGATCTTTGACCAGGGTGTACGGATGCAGTGTATACGTTCGAATCTGACTACCGAAAGCCGTTTCGACTCGGCTGCCACGAAGCTTGGCTTCTGCGAGGGCACGCTCTTCCATTGTGCGCTGCAAGAGTTTCGCTTGAAGAATCTTCAGGCACTGGTTTTTATTCTGGAGCTGACTACGTTCGCTTTGGCTTTGCACGACCATTCCTGTTGGAAGATGGGTAATCCGTACGGCACTTTCCGTTTTATTGACGTGCTGCCCCCCTGCTCCTGAGGCTCGGAACGTATCAATTTTCAAATCTTCACTTCGAATAGGTGTGGTTTCCGCATCGGGTGTGACGGGAAGTACTTCCACGGAAGCAAAAGAAGTCTGACGGAGATGATCCGCATTAAACGGTGAGAGTCTGATGAGTCGTTGTACTCCAGCTTCACCGCGCAGGTATCCATACGCATACATTCCACTCAGTTCAACGGTCACGCTTTTCATACCCGCCTCTATTCCGCGGGATTCATCGAGAATACTTGTGCGATACCCAGTGCGCTCGGCATATCGGAGATACATCCGGAGGAGCATCTCCGTCCAATCTTGAGCATCGGTTCCTCCGGCGCCACTTCGAATCGTCAGGAGGGCACCACAGGCATCATATGGACCACTGAGAAGAAGCTGCGTTTCCCAGCGCGCGAGTTTTTCGGCGAGTGCGGCCAGTTCTATTTGAAGTGAGGTGGTGTCTGCGGATGAGAGTGTTTCAAGATCGAGGAATTCTTGAATATTTGCTAATTGTTCGCCGAGATCAAGAAATTCAAGATGTTCTTTCTTGAGATTTTCTAGTTCTTGCATCACTCGTGCGGCTTCTTGGGGCACATCCCAAAAATTTGAAGCCTCACTCAAAGTGGTGAGCTGTTGGATGCGTACCTTCTTTGTATCCCAGTCAAAGATAGTCCTGCAGACGCAGGTATTTGGTGTGGAGTTCTTCCAAGAGACGTTTCAGTTCTTCCATAGAGTATTGTGAGCCGATGACCAGAATTGAACTGGTGACCTACGCGTTACGAGTGCGTTGCTCTACCAACTGAGCTACATCGGCAAATTTTCGGCAAAATAACCTTTTCCCAGAAATCCTCGGTTACTTTCTATCCTAGCAAAAATGTGTCCATTCTTCAAAGGCTCTCCCCTGACGCTTCTCATAAGGCGTCGATGATGGATTTGAGATCTTCAAACGGCGCTGAACCGCTCACAAATTCGGTTCCAATAAACATGGCTGGTGCCGCACCAATATTAAATGCTTGTGCTTCTTGAATGTCTGATGCAATTTTATCGACATACTTTGAAGTATCAAGACAACGAGCGAACTCGCGTGCATTCAAGCCTCGAATACGATACGCATACTTTTTCATGGACATCGAACTATGCTGTTTTGACCATTCCGCTTGTCGTTCAAAAAGGAGGGTACTATACTCGAGGAATTTCCCCTGATCATTGGCACATTGAGTAGCCTGTGCGGCAATTTCTGCTTGGGTATGTGATGGGAGCGGAAGGTGTTTCACGACGAGGGCTACTCGATCACCATACTCGGCAAGGATTTTTGTATATTCAGCATGAAATGTTTTGCAATACTGGCACTCGAAATCGGTAAAGAGAATCATTTTGATGGGAGCATCACGATTCCCGAGAATAATATCTTGATCAGAAATCTCAGGTGCAGTGAGGTACTTCCCGACAGGCAGTCCGAGACGGTTCATATCAAATACGTATTGCCCATACACTTCATGAAAAAGTGGAGCTGCTTCGGTAAAAAAGTCTGCTTGTTCGATTGTTTTTCCAAAGAGAAATCCGGGAAGTGTTTTTAGTCCATAGGTCGTAATGAGTTTTTGCCCCTCAGAACTCTTGGCCTCTACACGCTGGGCATCGATGGTCGGAACAATTCTTCGAAGCCAAACAAGAGCCTCATCAGGGTTGCAATCAACGCACGTTTCATCGGTTATTACTTGCAAGGGCACTCTCGGTTCGGTATACGCTACCCAGGTTTTTCCGCCTGCTTCGAGGAGATCGTAATCGCGAATGACGTGTCCAGAAAAACCCGCTCCGGTGTAGAGCTGAATCATATCTACCGACAGACTTCCGAAAAACAGTCCCGTGACGACAATAAGCGTGGCAATCAGATTTTTCTCACGAGGAGATGCGGGTTCTGCAAACAATTTGTTGAACACTGCTTGGTATGGCATAGAAAGGGAGTTATTCGGATTCAAGAAGACAATGGGGGTATTCCGTTTGTTGTTTCGGTTCCGTCAATTCTGATCCATTTGCCAAAGCGGTATCACGGCTCGCGTTGAGATCAAAACGTCGTTCTTTAGGAGGGAGACGATAATCCCCGTAACCGATCGTAAATCGTCCCTGAGCTATTTCTTTTATGCCGAACCCAAGCACAAAACCAATAACGAAGAATCCGAGCCAAAATCGCCTAGGAATCCCTGTTTTATGCAGGGACGTAATTGTACCCCATGAGTCAATTACATGCTGTCTGAGAGCATTTTTTGCCTTGATTATGAGGTCTAGAGATGATTTCCAGTGCATATTGGTGAAGGAACAGCCTATCACCCTCTCATCTCCTTTGGCAAGAGGGAGGGCATTTTGACAGCGCCGTATTTCCTATGATAGCGTCAAGGCGAATCGTACCTTTCACTCATCAGATCTCGAAGGAGTCCATCGTGTCCCTCATACCGATCCGCCATCGTTTTCAAGAGGTGATTGGACTTCAGGGATACCTTGCTCTGGAAGATCCAACGCTTGAACAAATTCGAGAGCTCCAACGCCAAATTGATCCTGCAAGGAATTTTGGAGCTTGCGTCAATGAGTACCGAAGGATCCTCGGTGAGCGCATCCAAGGTATTGGACGCATCCCATATGCTCGCGACTCCGGAGTAACACTCCTTTGGTGTTCGTACGCGGTGAAAGAGGCACCGAATGGGGATCGTTTTTCTCAGACCACCGTTAAGGGAATGATCTCCTATGAACTCCTCATTGGAGCATCTTTCACGAGTGCCATAGTTTGGGATCTTATCGTTGACAAACCCTTTCGCGAGGCGGGCATCTCAAGACACATTATCGATGAATGCCACACCCGTTTTCGAAGGGCTGGAATTACGCACGTTTATCCACTCTACCCCGACAAACGAAGCCTACTTCTTCAGAAACTTTTTCAAGGTTTTGGGTACACGGCAAAAAAGTCGAAACCTTGGCTTGAGTACCGACTCTAATGTGCCGTACGAGTTTCCGGCTCCCCGTCCTCAACCGATGGGGTTCTTTTTTTCTGCTGAAGGTTTCCAGAGATATGGTTCGAGTGCCGGTGTCAGCGTAATCTTATTATTGTGATCTACAAAGAGTGCTGGAATCGAGAGTTCACGAGCTTTTTCATATCCAAGAGTCACGCCCAAAATGAGGAGCGACTTTGCCCAAATATCGGCTTCGACAACAGTTGGAGCAACGACGGTTACGGTTTGGATCGTTGTTTCCGCGCTTTTACCAGAGCGAACATCGATGAGGTGATGTTTTGTTTGACCATCTTTCGTCCAATGCCGTCGATTGGTGCCTGAGGTCGCCACTCCAACATATGAGAGCATTAAACTGGGCGAGTCCTGCTGTGATTTTCCGGGAATTTCAACATCGATAGCCCACCACGGATATCCATGTTTGAGATCTTGCCCGGCGGCGAAGAGGTCTCCTCCTGCATCAACCAGAAAATCCGTATACCCCTTCTTTTTGAGGATCGCAGCAACCTGATCAACGATAAAACCTTTTCCAAGTCCTCCGAGATCAATTCGAAGCTCGAGCGGTTTGGTAACAGAAAGACGCTCTGGATCAAGCAGAACTTTTTCTATTCCCACGATCGACGGTTTGAGCTGCGTTTGCGGTTCGTGCGTAAATCCCTGAAGGGCACTTTTCGTGTACCCTTCTTGCTCGAGGAGCGGCAGCATCGTAATATCAAAAATTCCTCCGGTGCGTTCGTGGTAAGTTTTCGCGAGTACCAACATCTCCATCAAATCAGGACTAATGGAAAAAGTGCTTTCCTGTCTTGAATTCAATACTGAGAGTTCATTATTCTGTTGAAAACGACTGAACCTCGTTTCAAAATTCCTGAAAAGGTCGAAACATTCATCAATATCCTTTTCAATCATCGAAATCTTTTTTTCATCACCTAAAACACCGACATAAATATCGGTAGCCATGATTTCTTGATGAACTTCTTTTCCGATGAGTTCAAACATACAACGAAGCGGTCGTGCGGTGTCTTGGCTCAAAAGAAACCGACGGGTTATCCGTCGGCTTTTCTCTACGATGAATGGGTCGTTCGAGTGCTCTCAGGTTTTTGATAGGTTTGAGTTTCCGGTGCTGGAGAGGAAACAGGTGGAGTCGCTTCAGACTTTGGTTCAACCGATTGTTGAGCGGGTACCTGTGACGCGGCATCATCAAGTCTCTTGTTGGTATAAAAGGTGAGTATGAACGACCAGAGCAGCACCCCGATACCAAGAACGAGCACAACCCCGAGCAATTTTTTCTTTTGCATAATTTGTTTTTTATGCTTTTAGTATACTCTAGTTTTCTCCGTTCGAAAAGATAAAAGAAGGAGCGGCCCGCCGGGTCGCTCGAGTTCTACGGTTGCAGCAATACGCTGCACTAATTCTCAGCCCATCCTGCGTTGACGACGAGCGGATGAGTGTCCGTTTGGGTGACGTGACAGGAGTTGGTTGGGAGAATCGCATCGGCGAGTTCCTGCTTCGATAACAGGAAGAGTCCATGTTCCCGAACATGGTTTTGGTGAAGTCCACCATCGCCATTCGCATACACCGTGAGAAAGCGTATGGACTCGGGAAGCTTGCCGTAATCAAGCGAAGCGTGATTCACCAACGATTCGCGTTGTTCGGCAGGATCGGTCCCGGTAATCACCCCAAATCGGACGAGATACTCGCGCACGTACGGGTACCCCCACAATGTGGCGAGTACCGCCTCACGCTTTTCGATTGACGCTTCATGCCACAGCCAGCAGTACTGGTCGTGACCAATCGGCGGATTCAACTGGAAACCGAATATGCACACCGCCGTCTTGACGAGCGGATGCAAGCCCTTGAGCATACTTGGATTCGGGCGCTCTGGTTCTACTTCGTCGAGCAGATGAATCTCGTACATGATCCCTCCTCTACGGACATTCGTGGAACACACTTTCTGTGTACTCCTCTTGAATTTTTCTGTCAATGAGTACTATTTTTGCGTCGACAAAAAATCGTCAAGTAGTCCGAGTGCTTGGCTCGCAAGGTTACGTGAGCTTTTATGAAAAGCTCCATGACCCCCATTTGGATCGGAGAGCACTCTGAGTACAAAGGCGCCTTGAGATGTGAGATAGTCTTTCGTTTCGTTCATTCCTTCACACCCGTCACGAGTAGGGTTGGGATCCTTTTCTCCACAAGCAAGGATCCACGGGACACCCGCGTACAGCTTCCCATTATGGTATTTTGTTTGCTCGGGTGTAAGCGGGAAATCACTTTGGTATTTTCCTGAGGCAGAGATAACGGCATCAATAACTTGGGTGCCGCTCGTCATATCATAGGCTTTCACCGGATAGGTATTAGCGCTGCCCCGAGAGAATCCCTCAAGCACAACAAAGTCTGCATCAGTATAGCCATACGTTTCCAAAAACCCCTTTATTTGAGCTAATACAGCATCGGGAGCGTAGTAATCAGTAATTTTTTCTCCGCCCCCATGCCACCAATTCAAACTCGCCAGAGCATAATCTTTGTCAACGATTTGGGGTTTCCAAGCCTCAAAATCTTGCTCTGCGGTAGACCCATGTCCCGGAAGCGAAAAAATAATTTTTCTTGGTGACTTACTGGTATGTGCTTTCGGGAGCCCGACAATAAAGTATTCTTGCCCATCAATCGTGGGAATTTTTTGAGGATTTGAAAGTGTTGAAACGGAATCATCCAATG
>CAZABS010000036.1:0-8558 GCA_964483635.1 uncultured Bdellovibrionales bacterium | reverse complement strand
GTACTTGGTTTTTTATACCGAAATAGGTCGTGAGAATCTTTTGCGATATAATTTGAATATGAAAAAACAATTTATGATAGCCTTAATTTTTCTTAGTTTTTTCTTAGTTTTGGTGGGTGTATTTTTTTATCGGAACCGTTTGGTTAGACTCTCTCATGAGGTAAAATCAGATGTTTCTCCTGTGGATAATGTGACTGCTCTAAAATTGGTTCAATTTGGCGAACGTGTTATTTATGATGATAAACAATCAATACATTTTCCAGACTTTGATTTGCTCTTCATTGGGATAAGTGAGTATCCTGTCCCAAATAATCCATCTTTGAAAACTGTTGTTTACAATTTTCGGATTTCAAAAGGAAGTACAACCGAAGAAATTGGCTGGTCCGGCGGACTAGGCATGGTAGCGCCCGCACCTTTCGAATTTGAAGGAAAAAAATATTTTCTCGAAAAGGGATATTCCCAGAAACTTTCTCTGTGGTTAGAAGAAAATGAACTTGTCATAACAGAGTAATTATTTAACAGGAATGCTATGAATCAAAAGAATGTGGGTGGTCTTGATAGGGTAGTGCGGCTTGTGTTCGGAGTTGCTGCCGTAGGGGCTGGGTATTATCTCTCGATGTGGTGGTTGGCTATCGTTGGTACTATCGTGTTTCTGACAGGTTTTTTTCGTTGGTGCGGTGCGTATTCTCTTTTGGGTATTTCTACTTGTAAGGTTAATCTCAACACGACAGAGGAGAAAAGTCTTTAATAGAATTGTCTCCCCAGGAAAATCGGTCAGGACCTCAACAAATAGCAAGACTTATCTTGGTCTTGCTTTTGTATCCTGAGAGGAAAACGGTACAACCCATTGACTCGCTGACTTCTCTCGGGTACCATCCTTTTTCCGGTTCTTTCCGCCTATCGAGGAGGCTACAAATGCACATTCTAGAAATCGGTGCTGGGCTGTATCCGTGGTTTGTCCGCCAAGACCACTTCTCAGTCAACTCATCTGAGAGCACACCGCTGAAGCAAGAATTTGCGAAGATCGGAGAGGGGAACACATATATTTGTGTTGATCACTCTTATTCGCAAGTGCAAAAAGGCAGCTTGTTCGTACGAAATAATTGTCGGGACTTAGTGCAAGGTGTTTTTCTCTATGTCCAGGCCGATGCACTAAGACTTCCTTTCACTGATGAGAGCTTCGATGTCGTCGTTCTTTCGGATGTGTTCTCTCTACCCGAGATGGACTGGCATGATGCACAGTACGGCCTACAACGTGGATGTACTCGTGAATCAAAATTGACCATCATCAAAGAAGTCAAAAGGGTTCTGCGATCCGGGGGTAGGTTCATCGAGTGTGCCTATCAAGGATTCTCAAGTCTCGCATGGTCTGATCACGAGTTAGGGTCTGACGAGAATCTGGTGATCACGTTCGTATGCATGAGGAACACAATCGTCATCCCGCATACCACGACACAGCAACTGACTGCTCGAGAAATCGTTTACACGAAGAAATGAATTGAGTGGAGATATGAGTGGAAGACATATCTTCATAGTGCACCAGTATTTTTCGATGATGCCCCACTGGGCTTCTTGTCGATAAAGCGCTGACCCGCGGGTTTGGCGCTTCTTTCATAAAAAATAACGGGCTATCTTCCCTTCAGGGCAGCTGATATACTGGCGCTAGGCTCTTTTTTTTGCAACACCTCTATGCAAACTCCAAAAAAATTACGCGTGGGAATTCTCTTTGGTGGCAAGTCGGCAGAACACGAAGTTTCACTCCAATCAGCAAAAAATGTATTTGACGCGATTGATCGCAGTCGGTTTGATGTTTCGCTTATCGCCATAGATAAATCCGGGCATTGGCTTTTTCCAAGTCAGTCCGAGTTTCTCCTCCATGCTGATGATCCGAAGACGATCGCTCTCAATAAAAGTGAGGGAGAAAATGTTACTCTGGTTCCCGAAAGCAGCGGAGCGCTTACCAGATTGAATCATCCGGGTGAAGGCGGTAGTGTCGATGTGGTGTTCCCTATTTTACATGGCCCATTTGGTGAAGATGGAACCGTTCAGGGGCTTCTCAAGCTTGCGGGTGTGCCTTTCGTTGGGGCGAGTGTGTTGGGCTCAGCAGTGGGAATGGACAAAGACGTGATGAAGCGACTTCTCCGTGATGCTGGTATTCCGGTAGCGGACTTTCTAGTATTTACTTCTGGCGATACCATCGCCTATGAAACGGTGAAAAATCAACTTGGTCTACCCTTGTTTATCAAGCCAGCCAATCTCGGATCTTCTATTGGAGTAAGCAAGGTGAGAAATGAAACGGAATTTCGGGCGGCTCTGGAGATGGCCTTTGAGTATGATACAAAAATTTTGATTGAAGAATACATAGAGGGGAGAGAATTAGAGTGTGCTCTCTTAGGGAATGAACACCCAAGCGCTTCTTGCGTCGGAGAAATTATTCCCCAAAGGGAGTTTTATTCTTATGAAGCGAAGTATCTTGATGAGGCAGGGGCTTTGCTTGAAGTTCCAGCCAAAATATCAGGAGATCTGACCAAAAAAATTCAAGCTCTAGCGATTCAAACATTTCAGGTGCTTAGCTGCGAAGGTCTCGCTCGAGTCGATTTTTTTCTTTCAGGAGAGGGAAAGCTTTTCGTGAATGAAATCAATACGCTCCCTGGTTTTACGAAAATCAGTATGTACCCACGTCTCTGGGGAGAAAGCGGAGTTCCCTATCGAGAACTTATTACTCGTCTGATTGAGCTCGCACTCGAGCGCTTTGAGAAGGAGAAAAGACTGAAGAATACCTTCTGCTAGGGGTCTTGAGGCTGGACAAAACAGTGAAAAAGGTGTATAATGGGAATGTTGTGCCAGGCGTCTCCCAATGTTTATCGTCCTAAGGAGGGCGTAATGGGTACCACACTTAGTACCAACATGAGAGTCGGAAATCGACCCATGACGTCGCAGGAAGCAGACGCGGCAAGGGCTAAGGAGGAGCAACTCCAGCGGGAGGAGAGGAACAACCTCTTCCAACCGGACGGGACACTAAATCCGTTCGTTGGTGCGATCTGGAATGCTGCCAACGACTGATTCCCAACGAAACAACAAGGGCGCCCCGAAATCGGAGCGCCCTGTACATTTAGCAAAAGAAGATATCTTTATTTTGTGATAGAATAGAAGCGCATGGTCGATCCGTGCGCTTTGTGCATTCGTCCAATCGAAATGAGTTTTCTCGTATCGTTTGGCTTTAAACAAAAAGTGTGTCTCATTTTCATTTGAAAAAAACAGTAGCTGTTTTTGAGGAGGGAGGGAAACTCTGTCTTTTGCAGTCACATGAGCGCCCAGAGCTCGGCTATATTCTCGCTGAAAGTAAGGATGGAGAACGTTTCAAATATCTCTCTCAGCCGCTCACGCTTTCATATAAACGAAACAAGATGGCTTTTGGTGAGTCTTCTGGTTTTCGGTCGAGTGATCAAGGAAAAACGGCCTTCATAACCTGGGTAAGAAGAGGGAGTGGGCTTGTGGTGGCTGAGGCAAAGAAAAGTCACTCGTGGTCAATTCGAGGAGAATTTTCTGAGATAAAACAACCAGCCGTTCTCGTCTCAATTCCATCAACTGGGAAGAGTGAAAAATTCCTTGTTTTCTCTACGAGTGGTCAAACAACACTTACTGTGGCCACGCTTACTTTGGGGCGCACCAGTTTTCGAACGATTGGTCCCGTCGCACGGCTCGTAAAGGGGGGTGAATATGCTCCGCTTTCAGTACTCTCCGCTGAAAAAACAGACGAGGGCATTCTTGTGCTTTACAGTGCGCTCAATGGTTGGGGATTCCCGATGATTGGGGCGTTGGTTGTCGATACACTCCGTCCAGATGAAGTGCTCTGGCGAAGTGGTGCTCCACTTTGGGAAGCGCCGCTTTCTGTTCCTCCAACCCCACCGAGTATCATTGGCATTGCCCGCTTTGGAAAGAAGCGACATTTGTATCTCGAAGGGCTCGATGGTCGAATCGAGGTCGTAACTCTGCCAGAAATTCGCACGAGAATCTTTCCGAAGCTTACGGGTAAGCCGGTCGTAAAGAGGAAGCGCGAAGCGTTTGTTTCTCCGGAACTCGTCCGTTTTGCTGGAAATCCACTCCTGGAACCAGTCACCACAAACTACTGGGAGTCATTTGCTGCTTTTAATCCAGCAGCGCTGCATCTTGATGGGAAAATACACCTGCTCTATCGGGCTCAAGGGTATGATGGAATTTCTGTTTTGGGATACGCATCAAGTCACGATGGCATTCACGTTTGTGAACGTTCGACGCGCCCAGTTTTTGTTTCTTCTCGAGATTTTGATACACGTGGTGAACTTGCTGATCTTCATCCGTTTCCCTATGTTTCTGGGGGTGGATATGGTGGATGCGAAGATCCTCGATTAATTCTCATTGAAAATACGGTTTATCTCATCTACGTTGCCTTTGACGGAGCACGTCCACCAGGGGTAGCCCTCTCGTCCATCGCCAAGGACGACTTTTTAGCCAAACGCTGGACGTGGAAGCCGCCCAAGCTTATCTCTCGTCCAGGAACTATTCAGAAAAACTGGGTACTTTTCCCAGAAAAAATTCATGGAAAGTTCGCTATCCTTCATGGGATAAGTCCGAAAGTTCAAATCGAATACGTCGAGAGTCTCGATGATTTAGGCGATGGAAAGTATATTGAGAGTCTCGAATCTCATGGTGGTCGGGGATATATCCAGCCAGAACGTCGCAAGCACTGGGATAATATCGTCCGAGGAGCCGGGGCACCTCCAATTCGAACCGAGCATGGGTGGCTCGTCTTTTATCACGCGATGGATTTTCGCGATCCAGGCAAGTACAAGGTCGGAGCGATGATCCTCGATCTCGATCATCCTGAGACGATTCTCCATCGTGCGAAGCGGCCAATATTGGAACCAGAGGCACCCTACGAAAACAACGGTCATAAACGGGGGGTGATTTATGTCTGTGGAGCAGTTGTGAAAGACGATATCCTGTTTGTGTACTATGGAGCATCCGATCGAGCCGCCGCGGTCGCTGCTGCACCGCTCGCTGATTTTCTCGCTGATTTGACTTCTGATCGTCAGCCAACACTGAGCCGTGTATCTGAGAATCAAAACGTCGCTTAATTTTTTTCGCTGTTGTTTGTATGGCTTTACTCAAACGCTCGTTCGAAAATCCAGTGCTCGTTCCTGAAAGTCATTTCCCCTGGGAATCGGAGGGGGCGTTCAATGGATCAGCCGTACGTCACCGAGACTTGATTCACATGGTGTATCGAGCACAGTCAAAGCCACTGTTTCATAAAACTGGAGAATGGATTTCTATTGGTTCAATTGGTCACGCGACGAGCACGGACGGCGTGCACTTCAAGAATCACCGCTTACTCATCAGTCCGGTAGAGCAGTGGGAACGCTTTGGGGTAGAGGATCCACGAGTGACCAAATTTGGCAAGACTTACTATATTTTCTATACAGCACTCTCAACCTTTCCCTTTGGTCCGGATGGCATCAAGGTGGCGGTAGCTCTGACAGATGATTTCCGCCGAATTCGAGAGCGTCATCTCGTAACGCCATTCAATGCGAAAGCAGCCGCACTCTTTCCGAAAAAGGTAGATGGAAAAATGGCGATGATGTTGACGGCAAATACGGATCTTCCTCCTGGGAAAATTGCTGTAGCTCTCTTTGAGAAAGAAGAGGATATCTGGAACAAGGAACAATGGCAAGAGTGGTATGACAAGCTCGACGAACATACGATTCCGCTCCTCCGTCGTCCCGAAGATCATGTTGAATTTGGCGCCCCTCCCGTGTGGACGAAAGCGGGCTGGGTGATTTTCTATTCCTATATACAAAACTATCATTCCGATAGCCCAATATTTACGGTTGAAGCAGCACTTCTCGATGAGAAAGATCCACGAAAGATTATTGGCCACACCGTGGCACCACTCCTCGTTCCAGAGGAGGAATATGAAGAATATGGCCAAGTAGAGGATATTGTCTTTCCGTCGGGCGTGGTGGTACGGGGTGATCAATATTCGCTGTATTATGGCGCAGCAGATACGACGACGTGTCTTGCTACCGGAAGTCTCAAGGCGCTCCTCAAAGAGCTGACAACCAGAGAGGAAGATCGAATCCAATTTGTCCGGGGACCAAAGAATCCGATTTTGACACCGCTCATGAAACATCCGTGGGAAGCCAAGGCGGTCCTGAATCCCGCTGCGGTGGCGGTAGGGGAAAGTGTGCGGATATTCTACCGAGCCTGTTCGGAAGATGATAGCTCGGTTTTCGGATATGCTGAAAGCAAAAATGGCCTCAAGATTTCTCGTCGCGATAAAGAACCGGTTTATGTTCCAAGAGCTTTCTTTGAAGAAAAACGTTCTCCAGGAAATTCTGGCTGCGAAGACCCACGCATAACGAAATTTGAGGATACCTACTGCATGCTCTATACCGCAGTCGATGCAGCGAATCCTCCTCGGGTAGCGATGACGACTATTGCAGCTTCACATTTTGAGTCCCGGCGCTTTGAATTTTTTTCTCAGCCAGTTCTTATTTCACCTCCAGGAATTGACGATAAAGACGCGTGTCTTTTTCCAGAAAAAATTGGGGGCAAGTATGTGCTCTTACATCGAATACAACCTTCAATTGATATAAACTATTTTGACGAGCTCAACTTTGATGGCGAAACGAAATTTTTGACCCATCAGCCCTTCATTTTTCCGCGGAGGGGAATGTGGGATAGTAAGAAAATTGGTATCAATACGGTACCGATCAAAACCAAGGCTGGCTGGCTCGTGTTTTATCATGGAGTTTCTGAGGAGGATCGAGGGTATCGTCTGGGCGCACTGCTCCTGGATCTCAAAAAACCAGAAATCGTACTTGGTCGGAGTCGATATCCGCTCTTTGCTCCGGAAATGGAGTACGAACGTGTCGGAGTAGTTCCGAATGTGGTATTTCCATGTGGGGCTGTCCTCAGGAAAGGGAAAATCTTCCTCTACTATGGAGGAGCAGACCGGGTGATTGGAGTGGCCACACTTTCACTCAGCGCCGTCCTGAAACATCTCGCGCTCACGTAAAAAACAAAACGCCCCGAGCGGGGCGTTTTTTGAATCCTTTGAGAGAAGATCGATCCTTCAACTCAGCGGACGGAGATTCTTTAGGAGAGGTGCTTGGAAACCAACTTTGTCATTTCAAACATACTGACGGTTTCCTTTCCGCCAAACACAACCTTCAAAGCCTCATCGGCATTGATATTGCGTTTGTTTACGGTATCCTGAAGATTCTTCGACTTGATATACACCCAGAGTTTCTTCACCACTTCTGAACGCGGCATTGGACCAACACCTACGACAACTGCGAGCTCAGGGCTGATAGTCATCGGCTTCATAAAAGCGCTATTGCTTTTAGCCATACTTTCCTTATTTAGAGGTTACAGTAGCCATTATACACCGTATTTCAAAAAAGCAAGGCTTATCCTGGCGAATTTCTGAAAAATGGTATATTTACTGGCTTCATTTTTGAGCGAACTTACCTCATCCAGTGGAGGTATTATTTCTGGAGAATCCGATGATGGGCGATAAAAAAATACTTCAAATAAGCCTTTTATTCGAAATATCACCCGGATAATAAAGGGTGAAACAGAATGGACAGTTCTTGGTATAATAGGGATATGTCAGAGAAATCAGTTCAGTTTGAGCGTGGCGGACTTGTCATCACGGATATGATGGGACGAATTGTTTATGGAAGTGAATCAATGGTGGCTCGTACTGGTTTTCGTCATCCTGAAACGATCGGTGCGAAGCCGGGGAGTCTTTGGGGTGGAGCTATGCCGAGGGATTTTTATGATGATATGTGGGGGAAACTTCGAGCGGGAAAACTAATCACAGCCACATTTCGGAACCATCGAAAAAATGGAACAGCATATCTTGAAGAACTCTCACTCGCGCTGCTCATCGGAAACGAAAAGAAACCAGCCTATTATATCGCTGTTGCGCCGTTTCATCTCGCACCGGAAACTCACCAGAATTTCAAGCAGGAGTTTGAAAAGGTTTTTGCTCCGAAGAAACAAAGTGGAACCAATTTGACCAAGTGGCTTAGTCGCTGGCTTGGGGGAGAAGGGAAGACTTCTCTCTTGGGACTCGCTGGCATCGAAGAGTTTTTACTTGAACCAACGCGTAAGCTCTACGAGTACCGAATGGATGACGCTCGCCTCGTAGAGAGAGCTCAGGCAAACCCGAATCGTTTTTCGCCGCTCTATGAGAAGTACTTTCCTTACTTGGAGCGCTATTTTTTGGCTCGGGTGAATCATGATCGAGAGGTAGCTCGTGATATGGCGCAGGACGTCTTTCTTCGGGCTTTCGAAAAGCTCCCGGCTTTCCATACAGAAAATGCTTCTTTCGGTACCTATCTACTCCGAATTGCCCACAATCTTCTCATCGATCGCTATCGTCGTGCTACTCGGATGGATAAGCTCCGAGTGGCGGATGTAGAGGAATGTGAGGGAGTTGTGAGACCTACGAGCGAGCTCGAGGTTAATTGGGCGCTCCTATCAGCTCTCGATCGTGAACTGATGGATCT
>CAZABS010000035.1:0-8724 GCA_964483635.1 uncultured Bdellovibrionales bacterium | reverse complement strand
ACTTGTGGTAACACTTTCAGGATCTTTGACCGGCACAACTGGTAGCACCACGTTTACTTTTTTGGCAACCGCTTCCAGCTCGGGAAACACGGTCACGATATCTGGATTTACGACACAAGGTCTCTAGGTGGGGATGTATCTCGGAGTGCTTTCAGTCGATAACATTAAGAACGCACAAGGGAACGTCGCCGTCCCGGTAACGGGTGCCTTCGTCCAAAATGGTGGCGTGGTACTCACCAATGTACAGGTAACCGCGGTGACCAGTGCGACTACCTTTACTGTCTCTTCAACCCCGACGACCCCTCTGGTGAATGCCAACGTCTTTGCTAGCTTCTGGTTTACGAACCAATGGCTTGGTCGGAGAATTCGCTATACGACTGGAGCTACTTTCAACTATGTAGAAGCAACGATTACTGGTTCTACGACCACAGGCATACTCACCTATGTCACTACGACCGTGGTGCCGCTTACCGGTATTACGGCGTATGTAATATTTCAGCAGCCAAACCGTGGTCTCGGGACAGCCCTTCTCTGGAATTTTGGACAAAAAGATTGGACCAAGCGAGGGCAATACCTGTACCAGGCTCGCGGCGGCGGTGTGACTGGTTTTGATCGTCTGAATTTGCAGAACGATTTCTGGGAATTTCTCACTCCAACGCCGAACTACGAAGTCCTGACAACGGGTGCGATGTACGCGTATGACGGAGAGGATCGGATTTACTTCACGCCGCAAGTAACCCAACGCGTCTACTATCTCGATATCGTCACTCTTGAGATTCACGGTGGATCGCAGTACCCATATGTTGCTGGTACTGCTATCGTGGGTAACCGGATGGAAATATTTGAAACGGCAGATGGTTTGAAGTACCTCTGGGTCAACCGCCATTCATTCCAGGAATGTTTCAAACAACTCTTATTCTACTAATGCTTTCTCTATGAATGTCGAATATCTCATCCAGGTGCTCAATAATAAGCTTGTGGTTTTGAATAATGCCAAAATCCAGGCTTTCAACGCCGGAGATTTACCAACCATCACATCGCTCGAGGAAGAGATTCTTGGTGTTGAGAATACACTTTCACAGCTCAAACTTCTGCTTACCATTGATTCGGCTGCGATGGCTACCAATAAGACCCATGCGGAAGTGGTGGCCAGTGGAATCGAAGCGGTGCAGGTGGTAGTACCTTCGGTGCAAGGACCTTCAGCTATGGCGAATATTCGCGGTTATGATCTCTCAGCCTATGCGACCGATGCTCAGTATGAACAAAAGATACAAACACTCTTGAATGCCATGCCAGATTTTGCAGATGAGGTTGCGACTACCATCTATATTCAAGACAAGGCGCCCGGGAGCCCCATTACTGGTGATATGGTTTTTGCAAGCGCTGAAAAATTTTCTATTGATCTCGCACTTCTCGTGGCGATCATGCAAAACGATTCCGATTTTGGGACAAAAGGCATTGGTGCAACGACCAATAATCCAGGAAACGTGGGGAATACAGGCTCTGCCACACGATCATTTAACTCATGGAATGATGGCGTCGATGCAGTGGCCGAATGGCTCAGCCTTCATCGAATGACGATCTAAATTTCCAGAACAACCCTCAGATATGGAAGGATTAGTTAAAAAACTCCCACGATATTATCCTTATCTTGAGGATATTCGACGACGACTCTACAAAGTGGTGCTTTTTTTTATTTTCTTTTTTTTAGTGGGACTTTTAAACTCCGGCTTTATTCTGAAATGGATTATTCACACTTTTAAATTGGAGAATGCTGATGTGGTAATCACTTCCCCGTTTCAATTTCTTGACTTAGCGATGAGTGTTGGTTTGTATACGGGACTTATCCTTTCAACACCACTATTTATTTATCATCTCTACAGCTTTCTCAAAGACGGTCTGAATGCAAGTGAAAAAAAATTCTTTTTCGTGTTGCTTCCGCTGAGTTTTGCACTTTTTCTCGGCGGTTTTATCTATTGTTTTGTCATCCTATCTTTTACACTCGATTCCATTGCTACCTATAATATTGGTCTAGGAATAAAAAATTTCTGGGATGTGGGAAAATTTCTCATGCAGATTATTCTCACCTCTGCGCTCCTTGGGATGTTGTTTCAGTTCCCACTCATTTTGACATTTCTAACAAAAATGGGGCTCATCTCTTCGACATTTCTTAGGGAAAAACGGCGACACGCTATTGCTATTATGTTCCTCTCTACTGCCTTTCTCCCGCCAACCGATGGCCTTTCGCTTCTCATTATGGTTCTTCCACTGCTGGTGATTTACGAAATTACTATTCGAATCAATTCAGTGGTTGAACAACGACAGCAGCGTCACCAATTTTCTTTAGAAGCTTCATAATTTCATTAACACCTAATCCTATGTTTGGGCTCGGTATAAAAGAGGTGCTCGTTCTCGTCGGAGTGGTGCTGTTTCTCTTTGTAGTTTCCGTATACTTGAACCGCTCGAAAAAGAAAAATGAAAATAATCAATCCTAAGCGGTATTGACATGGTTTCTGTGAGGAATATTCTCTGGAGGAGTCTGGTGGTCGCTCTTGTTGGAGCGCTCCCGTCATTTGATGTTGTTTTGGCTGCGTACGAAAAATTTGCTCCAGGTGATGCGGTTACGGTGAGTGAATTTGTTTCAAACGACGATTTCACTCCCTATACGGGCGACTGTACTCTGTCGGTATATGAACCAGATGGAACCCCATTTACCATTCCGGGGGGATCTACCATGGATAAGGATGTGACAAATGGTCGTCACTTTAAAGAATTTACGCCAACGAGTACTGAGGGTATTTGGCCTGCCACGATGGAGTGCGGGACTGCTGGATCGGATCTCTCTATTCTCGATAAGACATTTAGTGTTGGGTACACGGGCGTATCAACCACTTCAATTGCGAACTCAGTTTGGAGTTCTCCGACCAGAACTTTGACGTCTTTTGGTTCGCTTGTTTCGGATATTTCTACATCCGTTTGGTCGAGCGCTTCACGAACCCTGACTTCACGCCAAATCGGTGCGGGTGAATATATTGCTGGAGTCAGCTCGAGCTTTCTTGTGACCCAAGTAGCCTCAGAGACTCAGGCAACGAATCTCCAATCTGACGTGACAACTATCAAAACTAATGTTGCCACGCTCATCTCAGAAGTCGGAAGTGGGAATATTGCTGCCATCAAAACCAAGACGGATACCATAGATTGGAATGACATCACGGGTATAGTGACCGCAACGGGTGCGATCAAGCTAAAAACCGACACGATAGACTGGACGAATGTCACGGGAATCAAAACCAAAACGGATACCATCAGTTGGGCGGATGTGACAGACATCAAAGCCAAGACTGACACGATTAGCTGGGCCAATATCACCACGCTTCTTTCAGAGATCGGTTCTGGGAATATTTCGGCGATTAAAACAAAGACGGATACCATCAGCTGGGGTGATATTACTGGAATCGTCACTGCAACAGGAAATATTCAAGCAAAAACAGATACCATTAGCTGGGCCGATGTAACCGGAATCAAGACCAAAACCGATACGATTGACTGGACCAATGTCACGGGAATCAAGACCAAGACCGATACGATTGACTGGACCGACGTGACGACCATCAAAAACAATGTAGCCACCCTCATCACCGAAGTCGGAACTGGAAACATCGCTGCTATCAAAACCAAGACGGATAGTATTGTTTGGTCAGATATTACCGGTATCATTACCTCGGAAGGTCTTATCAAGGCCAAGACGGATACGATCGACTGGACCAATGTCACGGGTATCAAAACCAAGACGGATACCATCAATTGGGCGGATGTCACCGGGATCAAAGCCGTAACAGACACGCTTGATTTAAGTGGCCTTGCAACCCTTGAGACGGGCATGAGTACTCTCCTTTCGGAAATTGGATCCGGAAACATCGCCGCTATCAAAACCAAGACGGATACGGTGAATTGGAGCGACGTCACGAGCATAGTGACTTCAGAGGGATTGATCAAAGCCAAAACTGATACGATCAATTGGTTGGACGTTACTGCTATCAAAACGAAAACAGACACAATCCTCTGGACTGATGTCACGGGTATCAAGGCCGTGACGGATACTATCGACTGGAGCGATGTGGGGGCACTCCAAACGACCGTGGCAGGTCTTGTCACCGAAATTGGAACGGGAAACATTGCTGCCATCAAGACGAAGACTGATACGATAAGCTGGGCAGATGTGACGGGAATTGTCACTTCAAACGGACTCATCAAGGCAAAAACCGATACTATAAACTGGAGTGATGTAGCCGCTATCAAGACAAAAACAGATACCATTAGCTGGGCCGATGTAACCGGTGTTAAGGCAAAAACCGATACGATTGTTTGGGCAGATATTACTTCTTTGGGAGTAAATCTTGCCGCTCTTATCAGCGAAGTTGGAACGGGAAACATTGCTGCCATTAAAACCGCTACCGATACGATCGATTGGAATGATATCACCGGTATCATTACTTCAGCGGGCGTCATTCAGGCAAAGACCGATACGATAAGCTGGGCAGATGTTACGGGCATCAAAACCAAAACCGATACGATAAGCTGGGCAGATGTTACGGGCATCAAAACCAAAACCGATACCATCAATTGGACTGATATTTCAACGATTCGTACCAATGTTGCCACGCTGATTACGGAGGTGGGAACCGGTAATATTGCAGCGATCAAAACGCAAACTGACACCATAGATTGGGTTGATATTACCGGTATTGTTACCGCTACGGGCGCAATTCAGACCAAAACTGATACGATTGACTGGACGAATGTGACCGGAATCAAGACAAAAACCGATACGATTAGTTGGTCAGATGTGACCGGGATCAAGTTGAAAACCGATACCATCAATTGGGCGGATGTCACCGGGATCAAGTTGAAAACCGATACTATCAATTGGGGTGACCTTTCGACCCTCACGAGCAATGTTGGCATTATTCTTTCTGAGGTAGGGACCGGGAATATTTCAGCTATCAAAACCAAAACGGATACCATCAGTTGGGCGGATGTGAGCGGTCTCGTCACTTCAGCCACCGCTATCAAAAACAAAACAGATACGATTGATTGGACGAATGTAGCTGCTATCAAGACGAAAACTGACACCATCAGCTGGGCGGATGTAACCGGTGTTAAGACCAAGACCGATACGATTGACTGGACCGACGTGACGACCATCAAAAACAATGTAGCCACCCTCATCACCGAAGTCGGAACTGGAAACATCGCCGCTATCAAAACCAAGACGGATACGGTGAATTGGAGCGACGTCACGAGCATAGTGACTTCAGAGGGATTGATCAAAGCCAAAACTGATACGATCAATTGGTTGGACGTTACTGCTATCAAAACGAAAACAGACACAATCCTCTGGACTGATGTCACGGGTATCAAAACCAAGACGGATACCATTGCCTGGACGGATGTTACCTCCGTAAAAGCAGCCCAAGAAGCTGGCTGGACAGTCAGCATGTCCGATGTTGATCGCTCACTCACAGGAAAGACATATCGAGCCAAGGTATTTCTCGAAAACTATCAATCAGTTCCCACCAACTCTCTCGTTGCTCCCCAAATTTCGCTGTATGATGCTGATCGAAATCTCGTGGTCTCGAGTGTTCCTATGACCAATCTCAGTGCTGGAGTTTACGAATATTCTTACTCAGTTCCAGGTGCTGCATCTCAAGGTTTATGGGAGTCAGTTGTTTCGACACAAGTGGATTCAGGCAAAACTATCCAAACCAATGATTATTGGGAAGTCGCGGGTTCACCAGCGCAGGTTATTATTAACTCTATTCCTGATACCACTGTTCCAACAATTAGTGCCAATGTTACCATTACGAATGAAGGACTTACCGGTTATGAGTATCAGTACCGCTGGTGCGTAGTTCAAAATGCAAGTGATCTCTGTGATGGTACCGATGACATTTACTATGCGACCGCTGCTAAGTACATTAATGTTGGTGAAGACTGGAATACAAACCTTACGGCAACCGTTTCGAATCCTGGTACCTATTATTTCAAGCTACTTGTATTCTATGGCGCTCAAAGTTCTGGCGCGAGCCGAGTCTTCACTGCCACCGGTGATGCTGTGGATTCATCAAGCTCTGGGGGAGAAGATTCCGATGGTGATTCTGATGAAAAAAACTCGTCGACATCTCCGCAAAACCAAGTTGGAAGCGGATCATGTAGTGGAGCTGACTTCAACTTTGATACGAGTGTTAATTCAGTTGACTTCTCCATCCTCCTTTCGTTCTGGCGAACTGGTTGGCCATTCCGTAACCAGTGTGTCGATATTACCTCAGACAAAAATGTCGATTCCGCAGATTTTTCAATCTTAATGTACGAGTGGGGGACGAATAAATAACCTATGTATTCCAAAAGACTTAATGAGATTTCCTGGTTGTTCACTTTCGGAGTCATTTTGAGTATCGGAATCCCTTCAGCTGTCCGGGCGGCCACGGTTTCGATTCTGGCGGATTACGCAACGATTGGTGTCGGGGACACCATTCTCGTGAGTATCGCCCTGGATACTGATGGAAAAGCACCCAATACAGTACAGGGGAGCGTTCAATTGCAAGATCCTCAATCAGCAATTTTGTTAAAAGATTTTACGCTTGCTGATTCTGCCTTCCCAAACTGGCTCAAAACTCCCTCTCTGGATGATGCCCAGCTCATCTCATTCATTGGTGGTCGACCAGGTGGCGTGAATGACGAAACAGCTCTCATATTTAAAATGGTAGTCGAGGCTCAAAAAGAGGGGAAAGTGGTGTTTACTCCAGAAAACTTTCGAGCATTTGAGAATGATGGGAAAGCAACTGCTTTTCCAGTTGACGGAAAATCCTTTACACTCACAATAGGTCCTCGTGGGACAGAAAAAAACCAATGGCTTGAAATCATCTCAAAAGATATAGCGCCGCCACAAAATCTTGAGGTGGTTATTGGACAAGATCAGTTCGCTTTTGAGGGGAAAAAATTTCTTTCAATTTCGGCCGTTGATGATGAATCAGGGATTGACCATTTCGAAGTAGCCGAAGGAAATCTTCCTGCGATACGAAGTGGTAATACATATGTCTTGCAAGACCAAGACGAATCATCGAAAATACGAGTACTCGCTTACGATAAGGCTGGAAATAAAAGCGAAGTTCTCCTCACACCTCAAACAGCCACTGCTCGTCTTTGGATATGGGCAACGCTTGGTTTGGTAACCGCTGTTTTCATATATGGATTATTTCGCTACGTGCGCAAACACAAAAAACGCCAAACATAAAATCCTCGCTCTCGTCTTTATTTTTTTGTTTGGAATAAGTATCCCTCCGGTTGCCCAAGGAGCAACGGCGTATTTTGGTCCCGCATCTGGCGAATTCGTTGACCGAGAAATTCCTGTTGATGTCCTCGTTGATACCGAGGGTGTTGCTGTCAATAATGTTGACATGGTCGTTCGATTTCCCAATGACCTTCTCGAAGTTATTTCAGTCGAGGCTACGCATTCTGTTTTTTCTCTTTGGGTTGGGGCTCCGAAATTTTCAAACGAACTTGGTACCATCACCTTCACAGCTGGCGTTCCAACTCCTGGTTTTTCTGGCGACATGGGACAGATTTTGAGCATTCTCTTTCGCGTGAAAAATAAAGGCCAAGCAACTTTGACATTTTCCGCAGTTTCAATCCGCGCCAATGACGGATATGGAACCGATGTTTACCAGGGGAGCAGTCGCGCCATTTATACACTCAACCCGCGACCACTTCCTGAGGCTGGTCCACCCAAAGCCCCGCTCCTCACTGAATATCCTCGAGAACTACAAACTGGCGATCAACTCATAGTTCACGGACTTACCCTACCCGAAAGTCCTGTTACGGTATGGGTTCAAAGTGGACGGAGCAACGAAGAAGCCTTCCAATTTACCAGCGATGCGGATGGACGGTTTGTCTTTACGTATGGGAAACCTGTTGTTGAAGGAATTTATCGGGTGTGGGCAGAAGTCAGGGGATCAAGTGGCCTCGCAAGTCCTTCATCAGAAAAAATTTCGATTGAAGTGAAGCATCCATCAATTGATCGTCGACTCGTTGCAACGGGAGTGTTTGGACTCCTGATCTTGGTCGCGCTGGGATTTGTCTGGCGAGCCTTCGTCCAATCTCGGACACGTTTGAAAAAGGAAACGCTGGAAGCAGAATCCTCGGTTCATCAAGCCTTTGGATCTTTACGTGAAAATCGATCTCGTCTTGAAATGTTTGAAGCCGCAAGAACGAAGCGCACATTGACGGAAGAAGAAGAACGCATCGTTGCTTGGCTCAAACGCGATCTTGACGCTGTTGAAAAAACGGTTGAAAAAGAAATCGTCGATATCGAAGAAGAAATTAAATAGACGAGAAAGTGTATCGTGTATATACTTCCAAAGTTATGCAGAAATTCATTGTATTCGGATTCGCAATCGTCGCTGTTGGGAGTTTGGGTTTGGGCATTTTTTTCATGTATTCAGAGCCGAAGCATATTCCAATGCAGGCCTTGAGCGAACGATCTCTCCCAGTACCCTCAAATCAAAACCATCAACAAGAATTCTCACGTCCACCAGTGCAAGTAAATAATACTCTGACTCAGACGGGGGTTTCATCAGCATCAAATGAGGCAGAAACGATTGAACAGTACACATTGGATGATTCCGTTTCAACACTTTCAAATCCTCAAAAAATTCCCACGATTGA
>CAZABS010000034.1:0-9665 GCA_964483635.1 uncultured Bdellovibrionales bacterium | reverse complement strand
GTGCAGACAGTCCCTGATCGTAATCAAGTAAAAGGCACAGTCAAAGTAAAAGGAACCGTGAAGTTGAAATAGCCATTAATGGCTTATTGAAGCCATTTTTTTTGGTTATTTGCCTTCTCTGTAGTTGGCGTGAGAGAATCAAAAAGCTATGCGACAATATCTCGACCTCTTGGGTCATATCATGGAAAAGGGAATCCAAAAGGGCGATCGAACCGGCACCGGGACGAAGAGTGTGTTTGGCTATCAAATGCGCTATGATCTTGCTTCGGGATTTCCACTGCTCACCACTAAAAAGGTTCCGTTCCGCCTCATCGTAAGCGAGCTCCTGTGGTTTATCGCGGGGGATACTCGACTGCGAACCCTTATCGAGGCGGACAACCACATTTGGGATGAGTGGCCATACAAAGGATACCTTCTCCAAACTGGACAAACCGTTCCTGATCCGAAATCAGAAGCATGGAAAACAGGATTAACTCTGTTTGTCGAGCGAGTGAAAACCGATGATCAATTTGCTTTGGAGTATGGGGACCTTGGCCCAGTATACGGACACCAGTGGAGACATTGGCGGACTCCGAATGGAACAGAAATAGATCAATTGGCCGAGGTTGTCGAGCAAATCAAAAAAAATCCGAACTCTCGGCGTTTGATTGTGAGTGCTTGGAATGCCTCTGATATTGAAGCGATGGCGAAGTCGGGACTCCCACCTTGTCATTGTCTCTTCCAATTTTATGTGGCCGATGGAAAGCTCTCATGCCAACTCTATCAGCGAAGTTGTGATACGTTTCTCGGGGTGCCGTTCAACATTGCATCTTATGCACTCCTCACGATGATGATGGCACAAGTCACCGGACTTGACCCTGGTGAATTTGTCTGGACGGGCGGTGATGTGCATCTCTACAATAATCATTTTGATCAAGCGAAGGAACAACTCTCACGGACACCAAGAGCGCTCCCTACACTTCGCATCAACCCTGCTGTTAAAACCTTGTTTGATTTCAAAACGGAGGACTTCACGCTCGAGGGGTATGATCCACACCCGGCTATCAAAGCCCCTATTGCGGTATAAATATTGAATGGTAATTCCTGTATGACTCCACGTCTCTCAATAATTGCCGCAGTGGCTGAAAATCTCGCGATTGGAAAAAACAATGCGCTCCTCTGGCATATTGCTGATGATATGCGTCACTTCAAGACGCTGACCACTGGGCACGCTGTCATCATGGGCGAGAATACCTATCGCTCCATTGGGCGGCCACTCCCAAACCGCATCAATATTGTGCTCTCTGATAAATCAGATTACGTCGCTCCAGGATGCCTCGTGGTACACTCAAAAGAGGAGGCTCTCGAAGTTGCACAAGAAAAAGAAAGTGAAGAAGTGTTCGTCATCGGTGGGGCGCGGGTTTACCATGAATTTATTGATCTTGCTGATAGACTTTACATTACCCGCGTAGATGGAAGTTTTGAGGCGGACACTTTTTTCCCAGCGTATGAGGAAAAATTCCCGCGGATACTTTCGGAAGAACAAGTGTCAGAAGGAGAATACCGATTTACCTATCTAACTTTAGAGAAAAACTAATTTATTTTTTTATGGAGCGAATTACGCTGGGGATTACTGGGGAGATCGCGTCGGGGAAGGATACAGTGGCGAAATACCTCGTTGAGGAATATGGGGCAGTGCAGTTTCGAACCTCGGATATTTTCAGGGATGTCCTGCGGATGCTCTTTGTTTCAGAAACACGGGAAGCGATATCCAAGATGTCGCAAATCCTGCGCCAAAATTTTGGGGACGACTTGGTAGCAAGAGTGGTGCATGAGCGTATCAAAGAGTCGGACGCTGCTTTTATTGTGGTAGATGGTGTACGGCGGTTTTCGGATATTCTTCTCCTGAAAAACGAACCTCATTTCAAACTCTTGTTCGTAGATGCCCCGATGCAGCTTCGGTATGAACGACTTACCAAAAGGCGTCAAAATGCTGATGATGCGACCAAAACATTTGAGGAGTTTCAGCACGATCATGAGCGTGAAACGGAGCTTTCCATTAACTCTCTCAAGCAGCAAGCCAATTTTGTAATTGATAATGAGGGAGATCTCGTGGCACTCCAAACGAAGATTGACGAACTTATCCAGAAAATTGATCCGCACGGAAAAGTATGCCATCGCCGCACCACTCCCGAAGAAAATGTGTAATGAGGGTTGTGATAAGCATACGGGAACGCCTGCGGCTTCTCTCGAGAAATGTAATAATTGAAAAATGGAGTGGAGCGGGATGCTCATGTCTTGAACAGTTCGTCCCTCACTGAAAGCCATGGCAAAAAAAGGAAAGCTGATAGTCATTGATGGGGCAGATGGATCTGGCAAAGCGACTCAAACGAAGCTCTTGGTAGCTCGTCTCAATAAGGCGGGATATCGTGTGAAAACGCTTGATTTTCCTCGATACGAATCGAATTTTTTTGGGAAATTTATTGGCGAGTGCCTTGGTGGAAAACACGGGGATTTTCTCGCGCTCAGTCCGTATATAGCTTCAATCGTGTATGATATTGATCGGTGGGAGTCACGTGTGGAGTTGGTGCGGGCATTGGAGCAGGGCTTTGTTGTTGTTCTCGATCGGTATGTCAGTGCGAATCAAATTCATCAGGGAAGTAAAATCCAAAATACGAGGAAGCGTAAGCAATTTCTTGCTTGGCTCGAACAGATGGACTTTGAAATATTCAAGCTTCCGAGACCTGACCTGACGCTCTATTTGAATGTCCCGTACTCGGTCAGTCGTGGACTCTTGAAACAAAAAGGAAATCGGCTGAAAAAAGTTTATCTCGGGAAAGGGAAGCAGGATCAGGCGGAGGGAAGTGAACTCCATCAAGAGTTGTCTCGTAAGTATGCACTGGAGCTTATCAGCCAAAAGAAACATTTTCTTAAAGTGGATTGTTTTGAGAAGCAAACGTTTCTCTCTCCCGAAACTATTCATGAAAAAATTTGGAAAACCATAGAACCAATCCTATGAATATATCCGTCAAAAAATTGAATCCTGATGCGAAAATTCCAGTCTTTGCTCATCCCGGGGATGCCGGCATGGATCTCTTCTCAGTCGAGGATCTTATTCTCAAACCAGGAGATCGACACTCAGTAGCCACGGGATTAGCTATCAAAATTCCAGATGGCTATGTTGGTCTTATATGGGATAAGGGTGGGCCTTCGCATAAATATGGTATTAAAACACTCGGTGGTGTTGGAGATAGTGGGTACAGAGGGGAATATCTGGTTGGGCTGGTTAACTTGAGCCAAGAGAACTTCGAAATACAAAAAGGCCAAAAAATTGCCCAACTGCTTATTCAAAAAGTTGAACGACCAACTATTGAGGAGGTGGAAGAACTAGAGGAATCCACTCGAGGAGATGGACGATTTGGCAGCACTGGTTTACACTAAAATACGATGAAATACATTCCCGTTATTGGCATGGAGGTACACGCGGAGCTCAAGACTCGCTCCAAGATGTTTTGTCGTTGCGAAAATAACGGTGAACTGGGGAAAGTCCCGAATACCCATATTTGCCGGGTGTGTACCGGACAACCTGGAGCGCTTCCCGTGCCCAATGCCGCAGCTATTGAATCAGTACAGCGAGTTGGATTGGCGCTCAATTGTGCAATCCGCTTTTCGACTAAGTTCGATCGAAAAAATTATTTCTACCCTGATCTTCCAAAGGGCTATCAGATTTCACAATACGACGAGCCTTTCTGCGAACATGGGACGATGGAGATCGAGGGAAAGCCGTTTCGAATAACCAGAATTCATCTTGAGGAGGACACGGGGAAACTCACTCACCCAGCTGGGGCAGATTATACCTTGGTGGATTTCAATCGTGCCGGGGTGCCACTTATGGAGCTTGTGACGGAGCCAGATTTTGGGAGCGGCAGCGAGGCAAGACTCTTCTGTCAGAAACTGCGCCAAGTGCTTCGGTATCTTGAAGTCTCAGACGCTGATATGGAAAAGGGTCAGATGCGCTGCGAGGTAAATATTTCGCTCCACCCAGAAGGTGAAGAGCGGCTTTCCGGTACGAAGGTGGAAATCAAAAATCTCAATTCCTTCAAGACAGTTGAGCGTGCTATCGATTATGAAATTCTCCGCCAAACAGAAGCTCTGGATGCAGGAGAAAAAATTATCCAAGAGACTCGTGGTTGGGATGAGGGCCGTGCCGTGACCGTTTCTCAACGAAAAAAAGAATCAGCACATGATTATCGCTATTTTCCTGAGCCAGATATTCCCCCCTTTACGTTTGGTGAGGCTGATATCGTTCGTCTCAAGGAAACACTTCCAGAGCTTCCGGATGCCAAGGTCAATCGGTTTATGCTCGAATACGGTTTGCCATTGGCGGATACCTTGACCCTTACCGAAGATAAGCAAGAAGCGGCATATTTTGATGCGGTCGTGAGCGAACTCATGGCCAAAGTCAAAACCACCGAAACAAAATCCGATCTTCAAAGACTGGTGAAACTCGCGGCCAATTATTATCTCACCGAAGTGCGAAAATTTCTGACGGCAGAAAACAAAACCTTGAGTGAACTTCCCGTGACGGCTGAAAATTATGCAGAATTTGTCGGGATTGTCGCTGATGGAGTGATCAATTCAAGTGCAGCTCAGACAGTACTTCACCTCATGCTCAAGGGGAGTGACGGAGATACCGATCCGTCACATATTATCGAACGGCGAAATCTTGCTCAGACGAGTGATGTCAGCGAACTCGAACCCATTATCGAGCAGATCGTAGCGAAAAATCCTCAGTCGGTGGCTGATTACAAAGCCGGCAAAGCAAAGGCTCTCCAATTTCTCTTGGGACAGATGATGAAAGAAACGAAAGGGAAGGCCAATCCAACAATCGTTCAAGAAATTCTTCTCAAAAAGCTCTCGAGTTAATAATTCTCGAGGGCTGCTTCTTTATTTGGAAACCACTCGATAGTGATTCCTTTTCGCTCGAGTCTCCGGAGGGATGAGCGTTGGCGTTTGGCATAGTGGATACTGTCGAGAAGAAGATCTGCTTCCATTTTTTCTCGGGCTACTTTATTTTGAAGGAAAAGTGCTATCGCACGATATTCAAGACCAAAAGATTCGAGACGCTCAAAGGAAACTCCTTCGAGGTAGAGTCGCTTTACTTCGTCGATCATTCCTTCGCGAAAGCGCGCTTTCAGTCGAGTCTTAATTTTTTCGCTGAGCTCTTCGACGGGAGGATTGAGACCAATGAAGGTAACATTATTGGCGATGGTACGTGTATTTCCTGGGGCAAGCGGTGGAACTTTTCCAAGCACTCTCGCAATTTCGAGTGCGCGGAGGAGTCTCACTTTATTATCTTTATCAATCGTTTTCGCTCGCTCGGGATCGAGACGCTTGAGATAGGCAAAAAGTTCGGGAGCATCTTTGGCACCCCACTTTTCCCTGAAGGTCTCATCGGGCGGTACTGATGGCAGGGGAATACCGAAAATGAGAGCTTCGATCCAAAAGTTGGTGCCACCACAGAGGATGGGAAATTTTCCGCGATTTCGAATATCCAAAATGGCTGCTTCTGCATGTCGGAGGAAATGGGAAACATTGTATTCTTCCTTTGGACTTACAATATCGATGAGGTGATGCCGCACGAGTTTTTGCTCGGGTTTGGTGACTTTTCCTGACCCAATATCCATACCACGATAGACTTGACGACTATCAACGGAAATAATCTCCCCATTCATTTTTCGAGCGAGGGCTATAGCTAAATCCGACTTTCCTGAGGCAGTCGGTCCGAGGATAAACAACATAGATGGTTTGGGTGTGGCTTTTGACATGTCGAGCGAGTATAGAGGAATCATCGTCTTTTGGCAATGAGCCTACTCATTTTTGAGCGGACATTTTACCTCGTCAACACCGGGGAGATTCCCAAGCTTTTCAATGATTTCGGGAGTAAGATCAATGCGAAAACTGGTTTTGATGGTTGATCCAAAGATTCGGACGGCGACCGTTGTTTTCCCAGCAGGGAGAGATCTGAGCAGTTTCGAAAGTTCCTCAATAGACTTTGGAGGAGCCTCTTTTTCAAAGATAATACTACAGCGTTCCTCTGACTTTTCGGCTTCCTTGGGAATTTCCTCTCGGTATTTCGCGTGTGTGGCGACCACTCTCTTGGCTTGAGCGACGGTTTCACTCGAGAGGCGTTCGATACTGTCTGCCGAAAGACGGAGCATTCCATCACGATGAGTAACTTTGAGTCTTGCTTCGATGAGCTCATCTTCGCGGAGGAGACCCTCATTGTGTTCAAAGGTTTTTCCAAACACGAGAAATTCTACTCTTCCCGAAAGATCTTCGAGTCCGATAAATGCGAGTGGCTGGCCACCTTTTGAGAGCGATTTTCTTACGGTGGTAATCACGCCACCAATCGTTACGTGTTTGCCGTCTGGTTCCTTTTCGAGTTGATGAATTGGAGTGCAGCGTGCTTTGAGGTAATCACGAAATGCTTCAGCTGGGTGATCACTGACATAGAGTCCGAGGAGCTCTTTCTCCCAAGTGAGGACTTCTTTCTTCGCGGCTGGGGGAGTAATCGCTCGTAGAATTTTGGCAGCGGGAAGTGGCATTGATCCAAAAAGGCTGGCAGCATGCAAACTGTCTCGCTCCCGCATATTTTTTGAGTATTTGATAATCGCATCGAGACTTTCAAGAAGTTCCTTGCGTTCACCAAATGCTCCGAGCGCACCTACTTTTGAGAGAGCCTCGAGAGAGCGTTTGTTGAGATCTTTGGTTTCGACTCGCCCCACAAAATTTTCGAGCGATGTATATTTTCCACTACGTTTGCGCTCTTCGATAATATCGTGAGCCGCTACCGATCCCATATTTTTGATAGCCGAAAGTCCGAAGCGAATCCTCTCCTTCCCATCTTCGCCGACGATTACCGCGAAATCTTCAAAACTTTCGTTGACATCCGGTGGGAGTACTTCCATACCCATTTCACGCGCCTCGCGCACTTCGATAGCGATGCGATCCGTGTCAGCCTGGTCACCGGTGAGGAGAGCAGCCATGAACGCAGCAGGGTAATGCGCCTTGAGATATGCTGTCTGATAACCGATGAGGGCGTAACAAGCAGCGTGGGATCGATTGAATCCATATCCAGCGAACGGCTCAATGAAGGAAAAAACTTTCTCTGCAACACTTTTTGAGATGTTATTTTTCACGCAACCCTGGATAAACTTTTCACGTTGTTCAGCAATGAGTGTTTTGATTTTCTTTCCCATGGCTTTCCGGAGTACGTCAGCTTCTCCGAGAGTGAAGCCGGCGAGATCGCGCGCGATTTGCATGACCTGTTCCTGGTAGACAGCCACGCCGTAGGTGTTTCGGAGAATCGGTTCAAGTTTCGGGTGAAGATACTCGACGGTTTTCCGGCCGTGTTTGCCATCAATGAAATCCGGGATCCAGTCCATCGGCCCTGGGCGGTAGAGAGCGACCATAGCGATGATGTCTTCGAAAACCGTTGGCCGGAGCTGCTTGAGATAGCGTTTCATGCCTGTGGATTCAAGCTGGAAGACTCCGGTGGTATGAGCCTCTTGAAGGAGCGTGTACGTGGCCGGATCATCGAGCGGTAGCCGATCCATATCTGGAACCGTTTTACCGATTTTCTTCGCGATTTTGAGGGTTTGTTCGATGATGGTGAGGTTTCTGAGTCCGAGGAAGTCCATTTTAAGAAGCCCAATTTTTTCCACGGCATTGGCTTTGGTCGAAGCCGCGTATTGAGTGACGACGCTGTTTTCTCCTCCAGCCACGCGTTGGAGCGGTGTGTAGTCAGTGACGGGATCCTTGGTGATGACGACTCCGCATGCATGCATGGAGGCGTGGCGCGCGAGCCCTTCGATTTTCTTGGCATTGTCTACAAGCCTGCGTACTTCAGCTGAACCCGCGTAGTGTTTTTGGAATTCAGGAACGGTACCGAGCGCTTCTTCAATCGAGGTGAACATCGGGATCATTTTGGCAGTCTGATCGCAGAGCTCGAGTGGGACACCGAGAGCGCGACCGACGTCACGAATTGATCCTCTGGCGGCCATGGTTCCAAACGTAATGATCTGAGCGACGTGATCGTTTCCGTATTTTTCGCGGACATACCCGAGCACATCATCGCGACGGATATCAGCGAAATCCATATCAACATCAGGCATTGAGATACGTTCGGGATTGAGGAAACGTTCAAAGAGAAGATTGAACTCTATGGGATCAATGTTGGTGATACCGGTGAGGTAGGCCACAAATGATCCTGCCGCTGACCCACGACCCGGACCCACGACCACTCCATGATCTTTGGCCCAGTTGACGAAGTCAGCCACGATGAGAAAGTACGAAGCAAACCCGGTTTTTTCAATAATGGAGAGTTCGTAGTCCATGCGTTCTTGCTGAATCGGTGTTGGAGTTCCTCCCGGATAGCGTTTTTGGAAACCAATCTCACAGAGCTCATGGAGAAATTTATCCGCTGTTTGTTCAGGTGGAAGCGGGAAAGAAGGGAGATGATTTACGCCAAAGGTAAATTTGAAATTGACACGTTCCGAAATTTTCTCCGTATTTTCGAGAGCGTCGGGGATATCACGAAAGATTTCAGCCATCTCTTCTGGTGAACGCAGTGACAGATCGAGAGACATCATCGTGAAGCGTTCCTTGTCGGTAACTTTTTTGTTGTCGCGAATACAGAGGAGAATATCTTGTGTGGCATTGTCTTCGGAACGGAGATAGTGGACATCATTCGTTGCCACGAGCGGGATCCCGGTTTCGCGTGAAATAGCAATGAGTCCCTGATTGGCCGTCACCTGATTTTCGTATTCAGGATGAGGCTGAATTTCGAGAAAGAAATTTCCTTTGCCGAATATTTCTTGATATTCGAGGGCGAGCATCTTGGCGCGCTCATAATTCCCGTAGAGAATTTCCGCAGGGATCTCGCCCTGAAGAGATCCTGAGAGGGCGATGAGTCCCGTACTGTGCTCCCTGAGGCATTTTTTGTCGGTCCGGGCTTTGTAATAAAATCCTTCGAGCTGGGCAATCGAGATAATCTTGAGGAGGTTTTTGTAGCCAGTTTCGTTTTCCACGAGGAGGACGATTTGATTGCGCCGCCGATCCTCGGACGTGTAGTTTTTACTGTGGAGATCTTTGGCAACCCACATTTCCGCCCCGAGGATGGGTTTCATCCCCATATCCTTGGCGGCCGAGTAAAATTCAACTGCTCCATAGAGTGCCGAGGTATCGGTGAGCGCAATCGCGTTCATCCCGAGTTCCTTGGCGTACTTGAGGAGCTCATCGGTTTTGGGAAGAGCGGTGAGGAGGGAATAGTGAGAGTGAGTGTGGAGATGGACGAAACCCATAATGTCGGAATAAGGAATCAGGAGTAATGAATGAGGAAAATTAGTTTGATCATGATTCTTGATTCGTTATTCATAATTCTGCTCACAAAAAAACCGCAAACGAAATAATGCGGCCGTCTTTTGAAGAGAATGAAATATTATCATAAAATGTCGTTCCCTCTTTGTCCGGCTCGCGCTCTGGACGCAGCAGAGAAGTTACGATGTATTCATTATACTCCCCAGGAAAGTCTTCGTAAAATATACCATTACTTCACCCTTCGACATTGAAGGATCTTCGAAAAAAAGCAGAAGCCCGCGACGCGTGTTACACGTGCGGGCTTC
>CAZABS010000033.1:0-9734 GCA_964483635.1 uncultured Bdellovibrionales bacterium | reverse complement strand
CGTTCGAAATACCCTTTCCGCCCTGCGCAAGCTCGGCGGTTTTTTTATCTCAATTCACCCGCGAGTCAAATGAGTGATAGTGACTTAGCGGGAATTTCGCACACGCCGAACCTTTGAAGACTGCGAGTTCGCCACATGCGGCTCAAGCTGCTTCGCAGAAACAGAGACAAAATATTTTTCACCCTTTCTCAGGTTTTTCAAATGAAACGTCCCTTGCCCGTTGGCATCTAGCGTCATGACTTCATTCTGATTCTTGTAAACCCACCCATACGGATGGCGCGCATCTTGATTGCTCTTGTAAGCCGTTCGCGCGTATGCTTTCACCTTTCTTCCTGCAAAAGGAACAATGCGAAACTGCACCGTTGCTTGCCCGCTCACCTCCGCAGTCGTCGAGAGAATTTTGCACTCAGGCAAATCCCGCCACCCAGCCTGAGCAGAGAACGGTAGGACCAAAAAAGAGACCGCCAAGAGGAGAATGAAGCTTTTCTTCATAATTGGAATCATTAAAAGAGAATGAAGTAGTATGCCAAAAACACCCCCGCGAGTCAAATAAAATGGACCGATCGTTGGACCGGCCCAAAGGCAAAACGTTGTATGGTTGGCGTAGATGAGTCGTGGTAGGTGAAGACCTACTCCATCTTCACGTAGACGCAGCGGCACGAGGGACTGTACAGGGAATGCACCTCGAGAATGGGAATGCCCATCGCTTGTCGAGCAGCCGCTACCTTCACATCCACCCGCGTCATGCCGACGTAGAGCGGGAGAGCGTCTGGGTTGAACTCGACCGTAACGATTTCCCTTTTGCCGATGGGACTCCGCTCCAGGAAATGGTGCGTGACCTGACACTGGCTCGTCAGGTCGTCCCCCACCGCCACGGCCAGCATATGCTGCGGCGCCCTGGCATAGCCATTGTCGTACATCGTGGCCAGGTACAGCCCCTCCGCCAAAGGCGTCGTTGGGATATCCACTTCACCTCCGACTTCCTTCAGCTCCGCGAATGACTTGAACAGTGCCACCGTTGCAACTATCTTCATACCTACCTCCCCTGCGTTCGTTCAAAATCGATTCCCCTGTGGGAACCACCAAAGAACTGAAGTCGAAGTATTGCCCCATTTTCCAAAAAAGTCAATAGGAATGATTGATTCTAATAGAAGAAGGGCGAATTTCCATCTTTTCCGTCACCCATGTTTCTGTTGAGGGGCGCACAGAAGTGCTATAAAGTTAGGTTCGGTTTTTATTCGTCACAATAATTCCACGATTCCCTTTTTCCAATGATATTGAAATCGAGGGAATCTCGAGTTTTTCCTTTCATATATTGTCCATCACAGTAAACACTATTTTTATCAGCCGCATACCCATACTTCAAAACATGAAAAGAGGCAGCATCAGCTCCAAGAGCATCAAGGGATGGGACGGCATGTGGCCCGCTGTCATAATAGTAAATTTCCCCTTGATAGCGATAGTAATTCGAACCCAAAGAACGGGCGTTCGATGGAATCTGGCCTTTTTCCAGTTGAGCCAGATCTTCTCGAGGAAAAACTTTCCCATCCCTATAGGCATTGTTCTTGTCAACAACAAATGAGCCAGTAATTAATATGCGAGGATCGATGGTGTATTGGAGTGTTACTGGATCTGCCCCATCAATCGGTTTTCCCTCAAAATAGACACTATGAGAATCGAGAGTGTACTCGGACACTCTCTCTCGAACATTGTCTCTATATACACGGAACGTTGCTACATCAGCCCCATCAATAATTCTCGTGCCGAAATACACGTGTCTCTCATCTTTGGCATATATTCCACCAAGGACTTGGAATGTTGATGGATCAGCACCGACAATGTCTCTCGTTTCGTACTTGGATTTTCCGTCATCAGTGTGAAAAAAAGTTCGCAACATGACTCTCTTTTTGTCTTCAGTATAGATACTTCCCATTTCTGATTTTGGCACTATACGAAACGTCCATGCGTCCACATTCGGGATTCTCTGCCCTCGATTGTATGCAAAGTAAACGTCTTTAGCATAAGCGTCGTAGGTATCGCCGATTGGTTGGATAGTCCTTGGATCAGCTCCATCAACAACCTCTTCGTCGTAGTACACGTGCCAGCGATCCTTCGCATAATAATTGGGAAATGCGAAGAAAGAATCTGGGTCAGCACCGTCGAGTACGTACAAAACGAGTCGGCTCGAGTCTTTGGCATACCCACTGAAATATATGTGATCGCGATCAAGAGCATATCTGCTTTCAGTAACATGAAAAGTTACGGGATCCGCGCCCAATATCCGGTATTGATTGAGCCAATAGACTGCTTTTTCATCTTTCGAAAAATATTCACTTAGTTCTACGACCGTCCCCTTCTTCCATTCCTCTGATGCATAGGTGTTTTGAGTGTCAGCTTCGCGCGACGTTACGACAGGGAGAACGTGAATGTTCTTTCTAAGGAGCTCGAACTGCCGCATGGCCAGAGCAATAAAGAGGGCTATGACAAATAGTCCTACAAGAAGTAGCACTTTCTTTGAAGGTGTTTTCATACCTTAGTTATCGTCTATCCTCCCCCGCGAGTCAAATGGAAACTAATTCTTCACTGTATCGGGATCAAAGCCGTCACAGTTCTGCTTTCCCAAATCCTTTGGGATTTCTGTGGTATATCCGAAAACATCGCTATAAGCCGCATCATAAGCAAGGTATGCATCGGATCGAATACGCGTATTCACCATTTGCGATTCCAATGATCGGTAAACCCCCTCTCGTTCGTATCCAGGAATCACATAACGAAGACAATCAGAAGATTTTTGACTTGCCTCATGAGCAGACTTAATATCTTTTGGCACCTTAGTTACACCTGCTTTCAACACCGCCTGTAAGGCTTTAGCCTCTTGAAACAAAGCTGCCCTTTGTTTTTCTGAATCCAGAAAATTGAGAGCAATGTAGCGTTGAATATCATCCCGAACTCCATCATGGTCACTATCAACACCCTCAACTGTTGCCTTCCCTGCTTCGCTCGGATCAGGAGGTAAGCCTGGCATATCAATTTTTTCAGCCGATTTTTGATAGTGAACAAGGGTATTCATCTTTTGCCGTTTGTATTCCGAGTAAACAAAAAAATACAAAACCGCTGCAATTAAGATAAAGGTTGATATGACAAACTTTTTATTCATATTTTCTATATCAGTTTATCATAAAAATCTCCCCCGTGAGTCAAACAACTTTGACTATTGCCAAAGAAGAAGAAAAATGCTATAATATTAGGTCAGTATCCAACTGGCATTTTGTACTCCAACAACCGAAGGAGGGTGGCATGCCCCAGGTTTACAAAGCGGAACCGTTTCGATTCGGCGCTATGGGATCGCTTGGAGATGCGTCTTCCATGCTCATCAGGCAGTTCCAGTTTCCAAACACCTTCGACGAGCGGGATCAAAAAGTACTCGAGGATTCCGATCGTCTTTCCACGAGAGACTACGGGTACAACAGTGCTTGCTACCTGCGCCACACTGGCAAGGGAGAACTCAGACTTCCGGAATGGGCGAGGGAAGTCACACACCAAAAAGTACTCGCGTTTCTCATCGATGTCCTGAAGGTAGACAAGGCCGTCGCCTGGACCGGTTACCGCATCACGGGTACCGTCAATCGAAGCAATGGCTATCCTGTGTACACCTACGAGTTGTTCGCAAAACACCCGGAAAGTGACACGGTGGTCTACAACGAGGGCAAGGCACCCAATGTGTTGCCGGGTCCCCGGTACACACGCAGATGAACGCCATGTCCCCGAACACTGGGGCAAAAAAGGCCGACTAGCAAACGCTCGCCGGTCTTTTTCTTTTTCCTCCAAGTGAATCCTATGGAAAAGGCATCTGCTATACTTTCCATATGAACAATCCTCTTGAAAATCCGTCGTCCCAACCGCCGAAACCAGAGCGCGAAAAATCCACTGACCCGGGTTATGTGAAGTACACTCCGGAAGAAATGGCGGCTGCCAGAAAGCGTCTTGAAGATGAATACGCTGAACCCGAAACTCCCAAAGAGAAGATAGCGGAGTATGAACAGAGGCTCCAAGAAGTTCTCGGCTTGGTAAAAGATTTTGAAACCAATCATCCACTCGAAACTCTCTTTGCTATCACAGAGCTCGACGAAACAAATACACCCATCCGTGATGCTGCTCGGCGTGACCTCGTCATTTTTTGGAAAGCGTTGAATTCTTTAAATACAGAAATGGCTCTCCCGCAAGAGGTGAAAGTAGAACTCGACAGCCAGTATAAAAAATTGTCCCAAGCCGTGGGCATCTTACATCAGGGAAAAGTCGACCACACGCGCTAGTACTCTCCCCCGCGAGTCAAATAAAAAATCTTAATGAAGACTTAAAGCAGTCTGAATAATAGTCATGCTATCGACTGAATTGTAGAATTTTATTTTTTTGAATTTTCCACCGCAAGTTCTATTACACCGAGAAAATCCTTATCAACCTCAGTTAGATGCCCTACATTAATCTTTTCGAGGACATAGGTGGATAAATTTTTCTTCCCAGAACTATTTTTTAATAGCGATTTCATATTTTCTTCATAAGAAGCTTCATAACTATTCTCTTGGAAAAATTCATTCGTTATCGACTTCGGGTACACATACTCAATACCATTCTTTCTTAAAGCAATGATTCGAAATGGTAACGCATTATCGTTTGCTTTCTTCCTTAGATCCGGGATTGAACGCTCTGCTGATTCATCAAGGATGGCACAAAATTTCCCACAATACGCAGGAAGACCCTCAAAAAAAGCGAGAATTTTATCTATTCCCTGAAAAATCTTAGTCAAATTCTTGACTCCTGAATCGTTACAACAATTTTGAACACAAACATTGATATCCTCGCCAGGATATTTTAATTCGATAAGTTTTTCTATATAGCCCTTATCCAAAGCACCCTCCACGAATAAATAATTATCAGGGATTAAAAAGTCTGACGGAGCAAATCCAAGATAAGTAAACATTTCTCGATACCGATTCTCTTCACTCAACGTTTCTACGTGCGCAACGCAATCTTTTTTAAAGACTTTCTTAAGTTGAGTATTTATTGTTTTGTCTGCCATGAAGAGGTGACTATGAGTTGCAATTACAACTTTATACGACTGAGAAAGAATGTTGGATGTTTTTCTAATTTCCTTTTGTGCTTCCGGATGAAGATGCATGTCTGGTTCATCTAATAGAAATAAAACATCTGTCTTAGCTTTTCCATTTTGGATCTCGTCAGCAATTAAACGTAATAGGGAAAAAACGTAGGCTCTTTGAAGCCCCATTCCTTTTTCTGTGATCAGGGTTAGTACCCCATCTTGCACAAATGCATCAACTTTTTTCAACAATGCTTGTAAATCTTTGACTTCACGAAAATGCGAACGGATATTGACTGATTCCGTCGAGGGGATTATTTGCTGCAAAAAACCAGTCATTTTTTTATTAATCTCTTCAAACTTCAGTTTTTCTGAAATCTTATCCTTTAATTGCTTGACTAGCGCTTCTGTATCTGGATCGTCCTCCCATGATTGTGCTGCTAAATATATTTCAAAGAGATCATTAATACTATTTTTTGCCTTTTGAGCTGACTGATTATAATCCTCAACATTTGCAATGGAAGGCAGAAAGAAACAATATGGAAGAACTTTCGAGAAAGATTTACTCCCTGTTACGCCAAAAATTGATTCCCATTTATCCGTATCTTGATTCAAAACTTCGTATTTTTGTCCCTCTATTTTTTCTTTTTCTTTGTTATGCTGCATTAGTTTACGAACTTTAACTCGGCCATTTTGAACTAATGCAAGAAATTTGTCTGCCTGTTGTTGTTTTTCAAGGGCCTCTTGAACTTTCGATTTATCGTCTTCGTTGATCTCAAATTCAACAATAACATTTGGGTTCAGTTCGTCTTTTCTAAAATTTCCATCCTTATCTTTCGGATACAAATCAGCGACATCTGAATCTTGTGAAAAAAAGAATTCTAACGCTTTTAGAAGCGTCGTTTTGCCATCATTATTTTTTCCAATATAAATAACCCTATTACCTTTAGAGAAATCAATATATTCTTCGAGCACCATCCTAACATTTTGGATTGCAATACCAAGTATCTTCATAAAAAACTATGCGAAATCAAACGACTTCATTGGCTTAAATAAACGCCTAAAGGAGGGAAAAGTCAAACCGCATTTTGGAAAAAGAAAAAGGCGGGTGTGGATTTGATGATCCACCCCGCCCCGTGATGCCGCGCCCTGCGCCTACTGCTTGGCGAGATGCGCCGCGACCTTCGTGAGGTACTCTTCGGCCTTGGCCCAACCCCAAGCATGGATGCCGTCGTCTCCCTTGGTGACGTTCTCATCCCGGAAGAGCGCAGCGATACCGCGCTTCGTCTTGAGCTTGCTCCAGTCGATACTCACCACCCGCTTGCGCCAGCCGAGATGGATGAGACCGTACTGGGTTTCGACATCGAACCACGGCGCGCACCGCTCGCACGGGCAGTACTCGTTGGGAATCGCCGTCATCCGGATGATCTGGAAGCCGGCCCGTTCGAGGATGCCCCGGAACATCTTCTCTTCCTCGGCGGCGAGATGCTCGCGGTTGCACTTCGAGTGGTAGTACGTCCAGATGTTGAAGTGGGCCTCGTCACCGAGTTGGATGACATAGAAGTCGGCCTCACCCTTCGCCTCCTTGGCCAACTGCTTCGCGTCCACCCAGCCCGTCTCGTTCACCACCTCTTCCTTCTCCCAATTCTCGGTGGCGTTGGGATACTTGAGACTGCGATCGATGAACCGATCGTTTCGGATGACGATGTCGGGTTGCATCTGGTAGACAGCGTCGGTCCGCTGGCCGTAGAAGAGTCTGACTTCACCGAGCGTCCGGCCGATGTACGCCGAGAGAGGTACTGCGTCGTAACTGCGGCATTCCACAACGTCCCAGCAGTTGTCGATGGTCCAGCCCTGGCCGCAGTGCGGACAGCGCAGATCGTGCCTCGGGAGCTTGCCGCCGTCCATGGTGACGCCCCAACTCAAGTCCGCCGGGCCATGAACCTTCACGAGGTGCCGAAAATCCTCCGCGGGAACGACCGTCGGAATGTTTTCGTCGAGGATGGTCTGCGGGATGCCGGAAACCGTGCCGCAGTTCCCGCAGGTATCGAACGAGTAGCGCCCCTTCAGGACGTAGAACTCGTTCAGGCGTTCGCCGCGAGCGTAGCCCGCGCGGTGCCGTTCTTCGACGAGCTGATTGAACGTCTCGAGCGACACGAGGGACTTGTTGATGCCCCCGATTGTGTCGTACCAGTTATGCCCCTCTTCCTGATATCCAGGGGCCTTTTCCAACGAGAATTGCAACATGCGACCTCCCTCTCAGATGTGCCAATGGCACGGTGTGACTGCAGAAAAAATCATTGACGAAGAACTACAACAAAGGACAGCTTCGTCCTTTTCTCAAACTCCAGAATCAGAACTTGAAAAAAAGAAACAGCCACTTATTGACTGGTTATACTGGCACGAATATTGTGTTTCGTCAACACAAAACCCAAGCCATGGGCCTGGGTTACGAAGTGACTTACAAGAGTGACTCCCTGAAGTATACCGGCACTAATCTTTTTCAACTTTCAAATGCGCATTGAAATTCTCATCGGCATACACTTGCACCTTGAAAGCCTCTTCTGGGGTATCCACAGCAAGAATCCAACTTTTTCCTGAATCATCGTTCTCCTCATCACCCACAGCCACAGACGGATAAAGTTTTTCAACTGTAAGAGCTGCTCCCTCGGGAATAAGAACCACCTGACTGAGCTCCAATGGACCATGCTCTCCAATATATCCGTTGAGCTGTACATCCTCGGCCACGATATACGTCGTCCCTTCCACCAAATCATTCAAATCCATCCCCTCAGACGGCATCTCGAGAGAAACGGGTCTTTGAATTTTTGCGCTGTCGGGTGCGCTCTCAACATTTCTGAACATATTTTTCTTATAAGCTAAGTTACGACTCCCATAGTACACCCACCACAGCAAAAAACCCAAGCCATGGGCCTGGGTTACGGAAGTTTTTTGGTGGAATTACTTGGCGCCCCATCGCTTCTCAGCCACGGCGCGATCCGCAGGCGAAAGCTTCTCGAGCATTTTTTCTCTCGCTTCTTTGATATCTGGACTATAGGAAGAACAGAGAGATCCATCCAACCCAACGGTACGGCAATTGAATCCGCAGTAGTAACCTTCCGGCTGAGCACCTACAGCTTCCCAACCCCCCATATGCTTTTGAGGAGTCTCGACAGCCTGTTTTCCTGCATCGAGGCACGCGCTGAGCGTCCAATATCCACCCCCGGCACTACCAAGAGAGATAGTTTTGCTGTTGATAGTGTAGAGCGTCCAGAGACTGTGCGTTAAAAGATAGCTGCTTATCACCAAAAATGCGGAAAGAAAGAATATGCCAGCTGACCATTTCAAGATTTTTCGATAGAGCTTCACTTTTTCCTGATCATTACCGAAAAAAAGGAATAAGAGCGCAAGAAGAAAAACTGCGGATGATAAGGAACCGAGGATCATCAAGTAAAATGGCGCAAAGACGAGTACTTGTCGCATAGTTTCATTGTACCAAAAAAATAGAAGCCAAAAGAGCAAAAAGTCAACACAATAAAACCAGCCCAAAGGCTGGCTTTTCAAAGTATCATCATTCTTGAGAGAAGAGGAAGATGAGGTATCCTTCGTCTTCCCCCTATAAAGTTCGACTGAACTGTGCCCGACCAAACCGGGTAGTCCAGCCGCCCTCCGGCGTTATCCGAGGAGCGTTAGGAACATAGCTCACTTTCAGCGTATGTGCCCCGCCCCCCCTCAATTCACAACAGCTCGCCCAAAGACGTGTCACGGAAAGCACCACAAGGTAATGTCGCTAGTGATACCTTGAACCTGTTTTCCGGAGGAACGAACGAAGTTGGAGCCTAGAACGCCGACAAGAATCGTAAAGAACAAGAAACGTTCTCTCAAGAACGATGATACAGCCCGCTTATCGCGAGTCTTTTATGGTTAGTCCTAATTTTGTGCTCTTCATGTTTGTTGCTTCATTACTTCGTCGAGAGTCACCATAGAAGCTTCTCTCGATAATAGCGTAATGAACGACCTGCTATAGGTCTTATTCTGATCATGAACCAGAATTGTACACCATTTATCTCCCTAGAAAGGAGGTGATTCATCCACAGCTTCCGCTACGGATGCCTTGTTACGACTTCACCCTTATTACTAACCCTACCGTAGTTCCCACTTTAACCTGGGACCTTCTGGTATTGCCAGCTCTCTTGGTGTGACGGGCGGTGAGTACAAGATCCGAGAACGTATTCACCGGGACGTGGCTGATTCCCGATTACTAGTGATTCCAGCTTCATGCAGGCGAGTTGCAGCCTGCAATCCGAACTGAGACCGAATTTTTGAGATTAGCTCCCCCTCGCGGGTTGGCAGCCCATTATGTCGGCCATTGTAGCACGTGTGTCGCCCAAGGTGTCAGAGGGCCATGCTGATTTGACGTCATCCCCGCCTTCCTCCCAGCCCCTTGTTCGCGATGCGAACAGAATCAGGAATTTGGAATAAGGAATCAAGGTCAAAAAACCATAATTCGTAATTCATCATTCATAATTCTGCGCGTCACGCGCAAAGGGCTGGGCAGTCCAAAATGACACATGTAACATTTTGTGAGGGTTGCGCTCGTTTCCCGACTGAACGGAACATCTTACGACACGAGCTGACG
>CAZABS010000032.1:6184-10023 GCA_964483635.1 uncultured Bdellovibrionales bacterium | reverse complement strand
TTTGCTCGACAGTGCCACACAAAAACCCCAGGCGATAGCCTGGGGAGGAGCTTCTTGAGAGTCAAACGGAAATTATTTCGTCGCCAATTTCTTTACCAGCGTTGAGAGACGAGACTTCTTCCGAGCGGCGGTGTTCTTCTTGATAACTTTCTTCTGAGCAGCTTTATCCAGAGCCTTCTTGGCTTTTTCAAACCATTCCTTTGCCTCTCCCGCTTTTCCAGCTGTCACAGCTTCACGGGTTTTTCGGACGGTGCTCTTGATGACGCCCTTTACTCCACGGTTAAACGTAGTGTTTTTGGCAGTGATGCGCATGTATTTCTTAGCAGATTTCTTGATTGGCATGATGGTGAATCAATAGTTATAAATCAAAATGCGAAAAGGAGAGCAAAAAAAACGAACTTGAGACTTCTCATTTCTAGCACGAGACTTCCTGTTTGGCAAGGCGCCCCGCTTGAGCTTTTGGTTGGACGGAGAATGTGTGCTAAAGTCTTTTGATATTGTGCCCTGTCATCACTGACATGCTAAAATAAAGGAAATTATTGAAGTATGATTCGAGAACTCAACGGGAAAATCAGCTCAATTCAAGGGTCATTTCTGGTTGTATTGGTTGGCGGAGTAGGCTATCAGGTCTATGCTTCAGCGTATACCTTGGGCAAAGTGGCTGCCCAAGAAGAAGCACGGCTTCATGTACATACGCATGTGCGAGAAGACCAATTTAATTTGTATGGGTTTCTCACTGAAGATGAACTCAGCATGTTTGAACTCCTCATTTCTGTCTCGGGTATTGGTCCCAAGGCGGCCATGTCGATCCTCTCGATTGCGGATCCCAAGACGATCCGAACGGCGATTGTCAACAAAGATCCGTCCATTTTGACCAGGGTTTCTGGGGTGGGCAAAAAGACGGCAGAAAAAGTGATTGTCGAGCTACAGAATAAAGTCTCAGCCGTTGATATTGAAACGCAGGCAGGGGCTCTCGCTGATCAAGAGGCACTCGAAGCTCTCACGGCACTTGGCTATAGTGTCAGCGAGGCACGCGAGGCACTCAAAAATATCCCGGCCGATATCACCGATGTCGGAGATCGTCTCAAACGAGCACTCAAAAGCCTTGGGAAAAAGTAGTCCTTGTATGTCTGAGAATAATTTCCTTCAAACGGAGGAGTGGAAACAATTTGAGGAAGCCAATGGGCGGCAGTCAATCCAGCTTTCAGGTGGAGCAATTGGTTTTGTGCGCGAACTTCCAGTGGTTGGGAAGTACCTCTATTTCCCTCGCTGGCCAGACCAGGACGGTTTACTCGAGACACCGAATATCGCGAATGAAATCACCCGTCTCGCTCATGAGAAGAAGTTTGGTTGGGTGAGAATCGAGCCAGTGACTCAGGCGCTCTTGGTTCCATGGCAGGCACATTTTGGAGCGAAACTAATTCGGGCTCCTCACGACATGCAACCGAAGGAAAATTTTATTATTGATATTACGAAAACAGAAGAACAACTTCTTTCGGAAATGAAGCCAAAAGTCCGCTACAATATTCGTCTCGCAGAAAAAAAAGGAGTACGAGTATTTTCTTCGAGGGAGAAAAAATATCAGGAAGCATTTTTTTCTTTGATTGAATCAACAGCGAAACGTCAGCACATTCTGCCGCATCCTCGTTCCTACTATGAAAATTTCTTCGCGACTTTTAGAGAAGCAACGTGCGAACTTTGGGTGGCGGAGTATCAGGGGAAGGTGCTGGCTGCTAATCTCTTGATGTTCTTTGGGGATACGGCAACCTATCTTCATGGCGGAACGAGTGATATCGCCCGTGATGTAATGGCGCCGGTACTCCTCCAGTGGGCGCAAATTCAGGCAGCCAAAAAGCGAGGCTTGTCTTGGTATGACTTTGGTGGGGTGGCTCTGCATGTAAAGAAAAAAGGATGGGAAGGAATTACCCGATTTAAGACGGGATTCTCTCCTGCTACATCAGTCACTACCTATCCTGGATGCTATGATATCGTTCTTGATGAGAAAAAATACTGGCTGTATGATCGGCTGCGATTGCTTCAAGCTGGATTATCCATGATGAAAAAAATCTTCCGTTCCTGATTGATTTAATTTTTTTGTACAATGAAACATTTCCTCTCTCAATTTGTGCCACAGTGGATGAAGAATTATTGCTATCATCTGCCGCTCGCGATTTTCGCAGCGGTGTGGTTTGGTTTCCCCGCCCTTCGACAGGCTCAGGACGGTTCGCGGAAACTTCGGGTCATTGGCGTTACGGGTACCAATGGAAAAACCACAACGACCAATCTCATCGGCCGAATTCTTGAGGAGAGCGGAAAAAAAATTGCCATGGCATCCACGATCAACTATCAAATGGGAGATCGTCGCTGGGTCAATGCTTCGAAATACACTACGACGTCAGCCTGGCAAGTACAACAGTTTCTCAGAGCGGCACTTCGCGAGGGAATCGAGTGGGTCGTCCTCGAGACATCCTCTCATGCTCTGCATCAATTTCGGGTATGGGGGATACCGTATCATACGGCAGTGATTACCAATGTAACGCGCGAGCATCTCGATTATCACAAAACGGATGCTGAGTATCGAAGGGCGAAGAAAATCCTTTTTCAACAGGCGAAACGTGCAGTGGTAAATCTCGATATGCTTCGGTCAGAAGAATATCTCGAGGGAAACTTCCTTGAAAAAATTACCTACAGTACCAAAAACCAAGCGGCCGATGTCGTAGCAGGGAATATCAATCTCGATTTCAAGGGGGCGGAATTCACTACTCTCGGAAGAACTTTTCGAACAAAGCTCCCCGGACTTTTCAATATTGAAAATGCCTTGGCGGCGATTGCAACGGGAAAACTCTTGGGTATTTCGGTAGATACTCTGGTGTCAGCACTGGCGACAGTGGAGGGAATTCCTGGGAGGATGGAACTGGTACCAAATACGAGAAGCCTCGATATTATCATTGACTACGCGGTCACTCCGGATGCCCTCGAGAAACTCTATAGTGCGGTGCTTCCGCTCAAAATCCCTGGGACGAAAATCATTCATGTCTTTGGTGCGTGTGGGGAGCGTGATCGAGGAAAGCGACCAATCATGGGGCAGATTGTTTCAGAACGAGCCGACATCATTATCCTCACCAATGAAGATCCATACTATGAAAACCCAGAGAGAATTCTCGATGAGATTGAAGTGGGGATAACGAAAAAGAAAAAAGATGAGACATTTTTTCGCATTATCGATCGGCGACAGGCGATTCAGAGGGCTCTCGAGCTTGCTGAGGAAGGGGATATCGTGCTCGTGACGGGGAAGGGTGCTGAAGAAACCATGGCACTCGGGGCGAAGCGCGTCTCCTGGAAAGAACGGCAGATTATCGAAGAAGAGCTGGCACAAATGAAGTAAAAAGAAAGACGGAGCACGGGGCTCCGTCTGAGGGTGACAACGATGTGTCAGGGGCTTGATCAGGGGGTCTTCTTTTGCGAAAATTGCGATCGAATCCACGCCCGCGCGATTCGCATGAGGGGCTTTGCCCCCATTATTCCCACCAGTCCACACAGGGCTCCCATCGCAAGAAATGCTACAACAGCGATGGAGAGCCAAATATTTGAATTCACGAGTATCTCTCCTCTTAGATGGAGTGGTGGTAGCCGACTGAATCTTCGGTTCTTCGAGCATTCATCCAGGCGAAGAGTGCTCCAAGTCGGGTTCGGGCGAGGTCTTCTGGGTGAAACGCCCGATTGGTGGGAACTTCGTGCGTCCAGCGGCTCGATGCGAGGGGACTGTGCACCCATTTGCCGTCTCCGCGGTAGAACGACACCCGGACGAGTCCGAGTTTTCGGTCGATCTTCTCGACCCA
>CAZABS010000032.1:0-6084 GCA_964483635.1 uncultured Bdellovibrionales bacterium | reverse complement strand
GGAGAGGAAAAATCCTACGAATGCTCCAGCTAAGACTTCATTGGTGCGGTGGCCAACGCGCTCTTTCAGGCGGGGGAACTGATCAGTATTCATATGGAGCTCTTGAACGAGCATATTGAGATAGCGTCCTTGGTCACCGAGGTACATTCGGAGTCTCACGGCGTCATCGATCACGAGAAAGGCGAGAGCTACAGCGACAGCAAACGTACCGGAACTGATTCCTTCGTAGTATCCAACCGAGGTGAGAAGAGAAATCGCGAACGCTGTGTGGGAACTGGGCATATGACCGTGAGTGATGAGGTATTCCCACTTCCAACCATGCCGGAGACCAAAGAGTACAAACTTGATAAGTTGCGTCATGAAACTTACCGCAATAGGGATGACGAAGACGGCGTGTTCTTGGATGAAGTTTTGCATATGCCACTAGTATACCACTACACCAAGGCGTTGGTGTAGGGGGATACAGCGCTCACGCATTGGTGAAGGGAAGCTTTTCTTTTCTCTCTTATTTGCTATAATCAGGCCATCAGTCTAATTCATTTAGCTCTACTATATGATGAGCCTTCCAATTATTCTCTTGATCATCGTCCTGGTGTTGGCGGTGTATGTTATTGCCCTGTATAACGGTTTTGTCCGACTGAAGACTCGGGTAGACGAGGCATGGAGCGATATTGACGTTCAGCTCAAGCGTCGCTATGACCTCATCCCAAATCTCGTAAATACGGTAAAGGGCTATGCGACCCATGAGCGAGAGCTTTTTGAAAAGGTTACAGCAGCTCGATCACAGGCGATGCAGGCGGGTACACCAGAGGCGAGAGCGGAGGCAGAAAATATGCTGTCCGGTACTCTCAAAAGCTTGTTTGCGGTCGCTGAGAACTATCCTGATCTCAAAGCCAATACGAATTTCCTCGAACTCCAGCGCGAACTCTCTGATACTGAGAACAAAATTCAAGCCTCGCGCCGTTTCTACAATGGCAATGTTATGGAGCTCAATGCGAAAGTGGATATGTTCCCATCGAATATTATTGCGGGCATGTTCAATTTTGCGAAGCGTGAATTCTTCGAAATTGAAGAAGGTCAAAAAGAGCCTGTCAAAGTCGAATTTTAGTTTGGTATATATGCAGCCGACTTTTTTCGGCACAAAGAGCAGATGGGGTTTCGCCATCTGTTTTTTGTTGGTCGTATTTATTCTTCCGAGAATTCTCTTGGCTCATCTTCATCCGGATGGCGGAGAGCCAGAGCATATTGGGCGTTTTGATGTGTCACTTGAGATTCAAGAGAATTCTTCGGTAAGAGTGCGCGAATCAATAACCTATGATTTCGGTCTCTTCGAAAAACATGGAATTTATCGAGATATTCCAGTGAAATATGCTGACCGTTTCGGAACTCTCAAAAATACTCAAACGAAAGTGAGAAGTGTCGTGGATGAAAAGGGGAATACGTATCAGTACACGGAAAGTTTCGAAAATGGGAAGCTTCACATCAAAATTGGTGATCCAAACAAAACGCTCAGTGGAGTGCATACCTACGTAATTACTTACACTGTTCAATCAGCCATTGGTTATTTCGAAGATTTTGATGAGCTCTATTGGAATCTTACCGGGAATGACTGGCCAGTTGCCATCGAAGCAACGTCATTCAAACTCATTCTCCCACAGGCGGTTCCTTGGCGTGACTGGCGCTTTGCTTGTTATGTCGGATCTTTTGGAAGTACACAGTCGTGTGGATCCAAGGAGAGTCAGAAATCTCTTCATCCCGAGGATGAACTGGTTCAGTCACTCGCTTTTGAAAGTGAACATCTCTTGAATCCAGGAGAAGGAATTACCGTAGCATTTGGTTTTCCGAAGGGAGTTGTGCACGAACCAACCATGATTGAAAGAATTTTGAATTTCATACTGGGTAATTCAATCGTTTTCCTTCCGCTGGCAGTCCTGGGCGTGATGGCATGGCTTTGGTGGACCAGAGGTCGAGATCCTAAGGGGCGAGGGGTGATTATCTCTGAGTACGACCTCCCCAAAGAACTCTCTTTGCTCGAAAGTGCTGGGCTTCTCGATAATCGGGTAACGGCCCAAGATATCAGTGCGGCAGTTATTGATCTCGCAGTAAAAGGATATATTCGGATTGAGCGCACAGTTGAAGAAAACTTTCTCAAAGATAAAGAAGACTACGTGTTTCATCGACTGGGAACGAATCCGCCGGTAGGCTCACTTGAAGAAAGTCTCCTTGAGGCGCTCTTTGGAGAGGGTCTTACTGCGGCGCAACAGGCAGCGGTAACTCAGGCATTGAAGTCACCTTGGCTCCAATCAATTCCTACACTCAAAAAGTTCTTCGAAAAAGTAAATCTTACAAAACCAACCGCGAGTCTTCCGAAAACATCCGTCAAACTCACTGATCTCAAGAATAAATTTTATACTCATGTCCAATCACTTGAACAAGCAACCTTTACTTCGCTTGTAGCCAAAGGATACTATGCCGAGAATCCTCGGAATGTAGTAGGGAAATATATACTTATTGGGGTGCTCGCACTCTTTGCGAGTTTCTTCTTTGGTCTCGTGCAAAATGGCGGGGGATTCGGTGTCGTAATGATCGGTCTTTCAGCACTCGTTTATTTTATCTTTGCAGCCCTCATGCCTCGCGTGACGAAAAATGGCGCACTCATAAAGGAACAGCTTCTTGGTCTCAAAGAGTATCTCCAGATTGCTGAGAAGAATCGGATCGAATTTCATAACGCTCCAGAGAAAACCCCAGAGCTTTTCGAAAAACTTCTTCCAGCTGCCATGCTGCTCGGTGTCACAGCTATTTGGGCAAAGGAGTTTGAGGGACTGGCGATGAACCCTCCAGAGTGGTATAGCGATGCATCTGGCGCTCCTTTCTCGGCCCTCTCTTTTTCTTCAGGCCTCAATTCATTTTCTAGCGCCGCTTCAAGCACCCTTGCCTCAGCTCCTTCGGGGAGTGGATCAGGCGGTGGTGGATCTTCTGGTGGTGGAGGCGGCGGCGGAGGAGGGGGAAGCTGGTAGAAAGGAAATGAAATGAGCGTCCGGATCATTCTGGACGCTCTTGGTTTTTCTGGTACAATAGGGGGACTGAAAATGATCAAATCTATGGCAACTGCTTATACCTATCGTTCGAAAAACACACAGCTGACCTGGCTCTATATTACGATGTTCCTTTCGCTCGTGATTGGAGTAGGGTATGTGTTTGCGCAGGCGTTTGGGAATAGCTTTATCCTCTATGGAGCAGTCCTTTTTTCCACCGTAACCAGTTTTGCCTCGTACTGGTGGAGCGACACGATCGTTCTCAAAATGACCAAGGCTGTACCGGTTTCGCGCGAGTCAGCTCCAGATATTTATCTCCTGGTGGAAAACCTCTCGATTACCGCAGGACTTCCACTCCCGAAGATATATCTCATTGATGATCCGGCCCTCAATGCGTTTGCGACTGGGCGCGATCCAGAACATGGGGTGATTGCTCTCACCACGGGAATTGTGGCACGTCTTGAGAAAACAGAACTCGAAGGAGTAATCGCGCACGAGATGTCGCATATCGGCAATCGCGACACGCTTATTTCAACGGTCGTGGTTGTGCTCGTTGGATTTATTTCTCTTCTTGCTGATTGGTTCCGACACTTCTCATTTTTTGGAGGGAGAGATAATGACAATAATCGTGGGAATGCCGTGTTTATGATTCTTGGCCTCATTCTCTCGATCTTGGCGCCACTCGCGGCTTGGCTTATCCAACTCGCTATTTCTCGGAAGCGAGAATTTCTCGCCGATGCCTCGGGAGCACTCCTCACTCGCTACCCAGAGGGACTGGCTTCGGCACTCCAGAAAATCGGCGGCGACCCAACTCCAACCCACAGCGCGAATCAAGCTACTGCGCATCTCTTCATCGAAAATCCTTTCAAGGGAAAACGTCTTTCGAAATTGTTCATGACCCATCCGCCGATTGAAGAACGAATTGCCGCGCTCAAAGGAATGAATCTTGATCGATAAGTATGCTCCGAAGTGGTTGGTCACGCAATAAAATACAAAACAAAGAAGGGCGTCCGAGTATGAATTCAGGACGCTATCTTTTTACACTCCATGCTGAGTACAAGATACGTGAATATCATCTCTCTCGCCAGCGAGTAACGCGCGTGATTCGAAGTCCCAAGAGAACTGAAGAAGGGATTGTTCCTGATACGGTAGCGGTAATGCAGCCAAGCTCCACAAAGCGAGTACAAGGAAAAGAAATCTGGACGCAGGAAATATGGGTCATGTATAAGATACATTCAAAATCAAATCCAGTTGCCGGAGGAAAAAGTTCAAAAATGGCGAGTATTTTGAATCAGCCGCAGCTTAAGATTATTAGTTGCTGGCGCTATCCGGGGGTGAGTCCAGAGCGCGACCCTATTCCAGCGGAGATCTTGCGGGAAATAGAGGGGTGGAATAGTATAGAGGAAGATAATTAATGTGTTAAGCAAAGAACGAGTTAACGAATTTCCAGGGAGGCCGTGCGGAGATAGAGTCCGTCAACCTGTCAAAGCGTTAATGAGTCCGTGAAAAATGTATGGCTGACGAAATGAATCCAAATCAACCTGTGTCATCTCCAGTTCCTCCGGTGGCGCCAGCTGCTCCAGAGAATACTGGATCAACTGGTACGGATACCAAACAAGAAATGCTCGGTCTTATCGCTCAGCTCGAAGCGCTCCTCGATGAGTATATGGTCAAGAAGGCTCCGTTTCACCTCCCATTGGGGCTGAAGGAGTTTCTTGCGAAGATAGCTCCATATCTCATTATTATCGGTCTTGTATTTGCCGTTCCGGCACTTCTCGCAGCGTTTGGGTTGTCAGCTATGTTTGCTCCGATGGCGATGATGGGTGGGTACAAAATTGGGATGCTCGCTTGGGTTGGAATCATTTTTTCGATCGGTGCTATGCTCCTCGAAGCCTTCGCAATTCCCGGACTTTTCAAGCGGACGCACAAAGCCTGGCGGCTCGTGTTTTATGCCACACTGATTTCACTCGTTGGAAGTCTCGTTTCATTGAATCTCGTTGGGGGTATTATCGGAGCGATCATTGGTTGGTATATCCTTTTCCAAATGAAAGAGCTCTACAAGAATTAAAGGTGGTACGGTAGACCACGGTAGCATCGAGAGAAAACAGGGTCAAAATCACCCTGTTTTTTCATGGAAAAATAGAGAATAATGGCTTAGATAAGGTATAAATAAGTATTCTTGGGTTGACGAAAATGTCTTTTGGGTGTATAATAAATCTTCCTAGTAAATTACCAATTTTTTTGCAGTTCAACCCAATCGGCCAAGATGGCCAAGGAGAACGGAATGAAGAGTTTTTTCAGAAATCTGTCCCCGTTTGAGTTCGTCATGGTTCTGGCGACCTTTACCTTCGGGGTATTCTCTCAGGATGCCAACGCTGGCGAACGGCACAACCGTCATCAATCGCACAACCAGTCGTGGAATCGACATGACTGGGGACGATTTGCAGCCGGAGTAGCGGTTGGTGCGGCCGTGACTGCTCCAGCAGTTGTTTACGCGGGATCGGTACCAGTCTATGGGTCACCGTGCCCCGGAGCCCGGAGCTGTTACGACTTTCCGTCATACTACTCACCCTCACCGTACGCGGCAGGCTGGTCGGCGATTGTCAAACCGACGGTTGTCTATCATCCGGTCCCGGTCTATCAGTCCGGGCAGATGATCATAACTGCGCAGCCTGGTGAAGCCGAACGCCTCGAAGCAGAGGCTGCCTATCGGCAAGCCGATCAGGCGCGTCAGCTCATCGAGCTCGCGACACGCGCTGGCGATCGCGCTCAGATCGAGCGTGGTATCATGATCCTGCGCGAAGCGGCGAGCAACGCTACGGCTGCGGCGACCGTCTCTCGCGAAATTGCCTTTCACGAGGTACGCGGATCGTTCGCACAGGCTGCGACATCGAATGCTCGGCAAGCGCAGGCCACAGCTGATCGCGTCAGCCAAATGGTGCAGCAGTACGCATCAAGCCTGACCGGTCAGGTACAGATTCGCTAAGAAGCAATCCCGGGTCACTCCTCTCCCGGGCCTCGAACCTCTCACTGTCACAGTCTAGCGTGA
>CAZABS010000031.1:4583-10099 GCA_964483635.1 uncultured Bdellovibrionales bacterium | reverse complement strand
TTTGAAAAGAAAGAATATCGAAAGTATCTTCGCTATATCACCGAACGCGCAATGGATATGGGGATACAGAGCTTTCTCTTTGGACAGGTGTTTTACCAAGACAAGAGTGATCTTGATGAAACCGTGATGCCTGAGATTATTCAGGAAATGCGTGCGTATGCAGAAATTCGTGGTATGAAGATCGTGATTGGAGCTCAGACAAACGATATCGCGAACGAGCGGTACTTACGTATGTTTGATTTTATTGAGGGGGGAGTAGGGCTTTCGCGCTCTGGTTGGGTGGAGGAGGGGCCGTGTTATTCGCGCTGGTGGCAAAAGCCGGGGGATTGGTGCTGGGCACTTCTCTGGCATCCAGAATATAAGAATAAGGCGAATAACGTTTTTGTGCACTTCGATTGGAGCGGGAAAATTGGTGACGATATGAGCGTCTTTACTCGAATGGATGAGGAAAAACGACGCGAAACATTAGAGCGGCTCTACCGTCATTTCAGAGGTGAAAATGTGGGATTTCTCCTGCCGCTTCTCGCAACCCTTCACAAGGATAATGACGGCTGTCATGGTCCGAAGCAGCGTTATTATTCGGCCAGTCGAAAATATTCCTGTCGAGATGAGGAGGCTATCAATGATATTCTTCATTGAGAGAGAACCCTGTAGCTCGTGTATAATAAACTTCATTGAGTATCTCTCGTGCATGTCAGACCAACATTTCAAGCGACGTATCGAAAATTTTACATGCGGACATTGTCAGACATTTGTTCAGGGGAGCGGATTTACGGATCATTGTCCTGTCTGTCTCTGGAGCAAACACGTTGATGTGTATCCGGGAGATCGAGCCGCAGAGTGTGGAGGTCTTATGGAACCTATCTTGATCGAGCAAGAAAAAGATCGAACGGTGTTAACGGTGCGTTGTGAACGGTGTGGTCATGCGAAGCGGAATAAAATTATTCCAGAAGATAGTTTTGAGGCTGTTCTCGCTCTTTCCAAACGGGTGGCTGGAGGTGTTTGTAAGCTCTCGGTATGAAGCTCGGGAAACGAGAACAGCGGCTTATCCTCAGTCTGCTTGCGGCACTTTCAGCATATGCTGGCTGGAATTTTTCTCCTGAGATTGAGAAAATAATTGGGGTTCTCATAGGGAATCAAGTTTCTCAAGAGGCGGCTGTAGCAAACATCAATGGCACGGCATACGTCGAACGAGTGATTGATGGAGATACGTTTGAACTCGCCACGGGCGAAATTGTTCGACTCATTGGAATAGATGCTCCGGAGAGCGTGAAACCAGGTGAGGGAGTACAGTGTTTTGGAAAAGAGGCGAGCAGTTTTCTCCGCGGGTTAATCGAACACCAAGAGATTCGCTTGGAACAAGACAAGAGTGAGACCGACCGATATGGCCGGCTCTTGCGCTACGCGTATTTGGGAGATGTATTGGTAAATGAAACGCTCGTGCGCGAAGGCTATGCACGAGCCAAAACGTACCGTCCTGATATTGCCAAGCAAGCAATGTTTACGACGGCTCAAGAAGCTGCCCGTACTGAGAAGCGAGGGCTCTGGGATGAAACTACTTGTCCACTCTCGTTCTAGAGGGCTTTGCGGAGCTCTTCTTCTGTTTTACTGAGATTTTCAGGTGAGAAGTGACTCGGTGCATTTTCGTGAAGATTTTTTACCAAAGCGTCAATTTCTTTTTCGCTGATACCCTGTTCTGATCCAGACTCGTTCAAGTGAGCATCGAGAACGGCGCGGACATACCGGATATCATCTTCGGAAAATCCTCGATCACGGAGGTGGGGGATGACTCGCTCTTTGAATTCTTCCCGGGTAACTCGCTTTCCTGTTGCTCCGCCAAAGATCCAAAACATAGGTTATGATGTATAAGTTATTTTTTTGTAACAGTTTCTTCTCGGAGTTTTTCTAGAAGTTCTTCGATTGAGATTACGCCAACTTTTTCAGAACGACTTTCAAGACTCACGGTTTGATCGGTCATTTCTTTGTCACCGAGAACAACGAAGTATGGTACTTTCTCAGTTTTGGCGTTGCGAACTTTTTTCCCAAGGGATTCATCACTGTCGTCGAGTTCGACTCGGACGTCGGCCTTCTGAAGAGTTGCGAGGATCTGCTGTCCGTACTCACGATGTTTTTCGCCAATCGGCAATATTTTCACCTGGACAGGTGAGAGCCAGAGCGGGAAAGCTCCAGCGTAGTGTTCAATAAGAATGCCCATGAATCTATCCGGAGAGCCTACGAGTGCTCGATGGATCATGACAGGAGTCTTTTCGGTACCGTCAGTGTCAACATAAGTGAGACCAAAACGGTTGGGCTGATTGAAATCGAGTTGAATGGTCGAAATTTGCCATTCGCGACCGAGAGCATCAACGGCCATAATATCAATCTTGGGACCATAGAAGGCTGCTTCACCTGCTGCTTCTCGAAAAGTGATGCTTTTATCCTGAAGAAGTTTCCGCATAATCATCTCGGCCTGTTCCCAGATAGTGTCTTCGCCGAGATACTTTTCTTTGTTCGTGATATCACGCAAGGAAAGGCGCATCCAATAGTCAATCTTATAGGTTGCAAGTGCTTTTTGGATTGCCCCAAGAATTCTTGATATCTCTCCTTCAATCTGATCTTGAGTACAAAAAGTGTGTCCATCATCTTGAGCAAAGGAGCGTAGACGGGTCAATCCGGACAATTCTCCTGGGCGTTCATCGCGGTAGAGATTCGCAAAATCAGAGTAACGAATTGGAAGATCACGATAGCTCCTGGGACGGGATGCATAGATTTGAGTATGTTGCGGGCAATTCATGGGTTTCAAGAAAAAGCTTTCCTCACTGTATTGTGAATGAACAGTCAAAAGATCATCTTTGTATTTGTCATAATGTCCAGAAATCTTGAAAAGCTCTGCCTTGTTCACGTTGGGGGTGTGCACTTCTTGAAACCCAAGTTCGCGATTGAGTTCACGTGAGAAATCAATAATTCCATTACGAATAATATTTCCTTTAGGGGTGAACATCGGCATACCAGTTCCGACAAGGTCGGAGAAAACGAGGAGGTCTTGTTCCTTCGCTATTTTTCGATGATCGCGCTTTTTGGCCTCATCTTGCTGAGTGAGATATCCTTTAAGAAGTTCCTCAGTTTCAAATGCGATGCCATAAATTCGAGTGAGCATCTTATTTTTTTCATCCCCGCGCCAATATGCTCCCGCTAAATGCGAAAGGGCGAAGCTTTTAACTTCAATATCACCAGTGCTGTCAACGTGCCCTCCTCTACAGAGATCGACGAAGTTTCCAGTTGTGTAGAGACTAATCGTTTCACCTTGTTTTTCTAAGTCGTCAATGAGCTCTCGCTTGTACGGGTTTTCTTTAAATTGGGCAAGCGCTTCACCAGCCGTCACTTCACGGCGTTCAAACTGGAGTTTCTGATGCAGGAGAGCTCGCATTTCCTTTTCAAGGGTTGGTAAGTCTTCGGGAGAAGGTGTTTTTTCAGGGGAAAATTCCACATCGTAGTAAAAACCAGTATCGATAGCTGGACCGATGGCCAGTTTTGCTTTCGGATCGTGCTTGAGCACGGCCATGGCTAAAAGATGGGCGAGCGAATGACGTTTTTCTTCAAGAGTTGCCATAGGTAAACATTACAATAGTACTAGAATAGCCTGTTTGAGCCGAGCTTGGCAAGGTTTTCTTGACCGGAGAAGAAAAGTTGACAGTATGGATTCATCCGGTGTAAAGTTGAAGTGTCGAAGCCTGTTGGTTGGCTCGACGTACGTACAGGCATTCACTTGAATGCCGCCCGCGCACAGTTCGAGAGATGAACGAAATACGGAAGCAATGTCTTCCACCACCTATTTCCTTCTTCTTTCAAACGCGCGGGCTTTTTTTATTTCTCAATGAGAAACGATAAACCAAATCACTCGGTTTTTCTTTTGGCGGCATGAATGTAAAAGTTGGGAGCTGAAGTACTTTACTCCTCGACTTCTTGAAAGCTCATCACGAGATCTTTTTGGAGATCAGCTGACTGAGTATGTTCACCATTTTTTGTTTTGACTGTTACCTTGACCGGGATAGTACCGACGCCAGATTGTTTTTGAATTTTGAGTTTATAGGCTTCTGGAGTGATGTTGGCAGGTAATTCGTATGACATAAATCCAACCGTGGTGCCATTTATGAGTGTGTCAACAAAGACTCCAAAATAGGTTTTGTTGAACGCTTCATCCGTGAGTGGGAAACTGACCATTTTTCGTTCGACAAGTTTGGCTCCTTTAGGGACATAGGCACGGAGGTAGGTGTGATAATCACTGGTACGCCAATCACCATACGTTGCCGTATTGCGATAGGTATAGGTGAGATAACCCATAGGTTTCTCTCCAGTAAAATCAGCCACGTATTCAAGCGTACGTTTCATAAAATAGTCAGTCTTGAGCGCTCCCATATTCGCGTCGACGAGCATCAGGTAATCCCCATCCCAGGTGGTATCAACGGTTCCATCCCAACGAACACTTGCTACGAGATCTTGAATGGCTTTGTCTTTGAAATACATCATCACGTTTTTTTCGCGGAGCTCCGAGAGAACGAGTTCGATAACCGCGGGCACTTTATCCACCACTGTGAGCCGGCGTACGATTTCCGTGGCCAGCGACTTCATGATATTCTTCCGCGCCTGTTTGAGTTCAGCCGCGACATCATCACCGAGATAGGCTTTTTCAACGACTTCTTCGAGTTTGAGGGCGCCATCTGGGTAGGAGAATGTCGTGGAATACCCAGGTGCTTGAATAGGCCCGGTGATTTTTAAAACATGGTCAAAAACAAGTGCATTCACACCAATAACGACATCAAATTTTTGACCACCACCAGAAAGGCGATAGAAGTACTCGGCTTTGTCAGCGTTCGTAGGAAAATCAGGGGAGAAATTTGAATCACGCAACATCCAGCGCTTCAGGCCAAGTTTGCGCGTTAGGGGATACGGCGGAGTGATTTTGATGTCTTTGGCCTTGATACGCTGATCGAGGAGGTTGGCATCTTCGACAAAGGTTGAGAGAACGACTCCATCTTTTACTTTCACGATGGCATATTGACCCAGGAATCCGCCCCCCGGTCGAAGCTCATAATTATTCTGAAGGAGGATAAGATAGGTACGAGTGACGCCGTCTTTCTTGAGGACAACATCCGCCAGTTGATTGACAACATCAATTTCTTTCTTGGTGTCTTCTGCGATAGGGAGAAACTTTGAAACTTTGGTGATGACATGAAGAGATCCAAGTGCGAAGTCTTGCTTGTGATCTTTGACGAAAAATATAAAAAATGCGCCGATTCCCAAAGCGACGAGCGCGACAACGAACAAAAGACCTTTCCAAGGGAAACCGTGGCGCATTATTCAAAAAAGAGACACATTACTCTGCCATCATATCAAAAAGAGGGCGCTTGTACAATTCAGGATGTATTTGCTATGGTGGAAGCATCGCGAGATTAGTATAATGGTAGTACATGACCTTCCCAAGGTTAGGGCACGGGTTCGATTCCCGTATCTCGCTC
>CAZABS010000031.1:0-4483 GCA_964483635.1 uncultured Bdellovibrionales bacterium | reverse complement strand
GTATCTCGCTCCAGACTAGGGTAGTCTTTTTGTCGGGAGGCTGGGCATCAACGTCTTATATTATTGAACCCCTTGTTACTTGGCGACTGCTCGTTGTATGCAAAAAACAATTCAGTATCGAGAGGCCTTTGCCTTCAGTTGGAGGAGCTTCAAAGGACACTGGCATTTTCTGGTAGCGACATTCCTTCTGTTGTTTGCTTTGAGTGCTCTTTCGGATTATCTTACCGATGAGTATTTCAAGGATATTGAGCCAACAGCATCGATATTGAGTATCCTTTTTTCATTTGCGCTTCTGATTTTATATTTCAATCTGGTGCGTTCGCTCCTTCGAATGGTTGATGGTAATAGCCCAAACATTCAACACCTGTTTGAATATGATCGGAGTTTTTGGCATTACTTTATTGGTCTTTGCTTGTATTCAGTGGTGACTTTTGCTGGGTTTCTTCTGCTCGTTGTTCCTGGGATATATTTTGCTCTGCGCTATAGTCTCTATTTGTATTTGATTGCGGACAGAAATCTCGGACCCATCGATGCGTTTCGTGAGAGCGCGCGCCTTACTCATGGTGTGAAATGGCAACTCATTGGGCTGAGTCTCTTGTCATATCTGGCGGTACTCGGTGGGGCGCTCTTCTTTGGTGTTGGCTTGATTGTGGCACTTCCGGTCGTTTCGTTGGCGGCAGCTTATGTGTATCGTTCGCTGTCTCAGCAAGCCAATGAACCGGTGCCTGTGACGGCCGCTTCGGCGCTTGCCAAAGTCCCAACATCTCAAGGAATGTCCCTTGAAAAAACGAGCGACTTTGATGTCCCCCATGTTTAAAAGATTGTATGTTCCTCAGGCTGAGTTAGAAAGAGCAAGTTGAGTTTTTCATTGAGACGTTCAAGCCATTCTGAAAATGATGCGAAGAGTCTTGGCCAAGTACTCGCCTCTCCGTGATCCTGTGTTTGGTCAGATGGGATATTGGTCGATGCACCAAGGACGATTCCATTCGGAGTTTCTGGTGTTTCAGTTGTTGTGTCAGGGTGATCCAAAATAACTTCCTGACTCTCTATTTCCTGATTTATTTCATCGACTTCAACTGGAGATATTGGGATGTTGCTTGGCGTCACTTCTGGTTGTGTTTCGGCAGAAGCTCCCGGGGTTTCAGGAGTGAGCTTTTTCCCTTTCTCTTTCTTCAAAATAACATTATCAGCTAATCCCGTTTCAAACTTATATTTGAGTTTGGAGATACTGCTTCCATCCGGCGCGCGGAGTTCAGTGTAGCCTTTTTGATTTCCGAGAGTGAAGAGTGAATTTTCACGCGTTATTTTACGCTTGGACTTTGCTGGGAGTGTGAGGTCTTCACGAATGGGATGATTTGTAAGTTTCTTCGATTTTGTGCCTGTGGCGATACTAAAGTCTTTGAGGTTTATTGATTTTTTCTCGCGATTTTCTATCTCTATCCATTCGCCCTCCGTATCTTTTCCCTCTGGATTGGGCATGAGAGCAGTGATGTGAAGTTTGGGCGGTTCGTATTTTTGAATCGTAATTTCGAAAGTCTCGGTGACCGTATCCGATCCATCATCAGTCATGAGGAGGATAGTGTATTTTCCAGTTTTGGTATATTTGTGAGTCGTTTTTTCTTTGTAACTCTTGTGGTTGTCACCGAAGTCCCACGTGAATTTCAGTTTGTCACCGTCATCATCGCTGCCGCGAGCTCGAAATTCGAGGGCAAAACCTCGATAACCTTTTTTGGGAACGCGTTCACGGGTAGTTGGTTCGGTGTTTTCTGAGTTGAGTGCTCCAGGGGTTGGCTCTTTGGCACCGCGCAGCACACCCCTCACAAGATTGAGTGATACGCCCTCTTTCGTCTTGGTGTAGCTGACACTGTGAATGATGGCGCCACGTGCATCAAAAAGAGTGAGAGTTTCATTGGAGTTATTGAGAGAAAAGGTGAAGTCCTGATCGGTAAGGACGAGATAAGTTTGGGGTGCAAGCACTACCCCAGCTGAGAAAGTATATTTGCCTGTTTTCGTTGCGTCGTGAATGATCCAATTGGAGAGATCTACCGTTGCATCACCAGAGTTAAAGAGCTCTATAAATTCCCCGAGATCTCCTTTGGCAAGAGGATTGGGGAAGACTTCATTCATACGAATCATTTGGTCGCTCATGATGGGTGAGGGATTCGGTATTGGATCTGGTTCGGGAGGAAGCCATGTTTCGCCTTTCCTGTTTTTTGGTGCACAGGTTTCTTTGAGTTCCCAGGCAAGAGACACTGTGTTTCGCAGGAGACATTCATTTTGTATTGGATTGTTTGATGTGGATAATGCAAAAGGGCTGGTGTGGCCGGCGCCCCAAGTGAGTGCATCAATCTGATTTCCATTTTTGTCGAAGAGTGCAACGCTATTATCATCGGTGAGACTGGTGGCTGTGGTCGTGTCGGAAAAATTGGAAAAAATACTTTTGGTATTTGTCCAAAGGAAATATCCACGCACTGGAATAGTATCTCCAGTACTAAAAGTTTTGAGTGACGTTCCTTTAGCAGTCGTATCGCCCTTGGTTTTCTTCCGGATGCTCCAGCCAAAAAGATTGACATCAGTATCGCTTGGATTCCAAAGCTCGATATATTCGTCATTGACTGAATCTCCGATAATTTGAATTTGCGACAACACCGGAGTGCTGGCTGCGTGGATGGTGTCGGCCAGGAGCGCCATGGGAATGACGAGGAGAATGAGAGGGAGGATTCTTAGCATAAAACAGAATAGAATAGCAAATCTGCTCAAAAGGACAAGATTGACAGGGGTGAAAAATGTTGATTTGATACGTTTCTGCTCATGAGAAACAGAGCAGAAATCGCAGAAAAAAGGTGAAGGCTGAACAACGGTCTTCATTTAGTAGAAAATACTCGGGGAGAATCGAATGGTGTTTTTTCGGAAGATACCAGCTGCACAGGTTGGGGATAATTCTCATCAGCCAGATATGTTTGGTTGGCATTTGGGGAATGGCGGGACGTCGGACGTTTCGCTCGTTCCAATTTCTCCAGAGCTTTACAATCGCTTTGTCGAAGGAGTGAAACGTTCCTGGGGACGCGCTTGTAAAGTGCTCTCATATGAACTGCTCCACGCAGCCAATATGGGTGATCGGGTGATCGTGTATGGATCCGGGAAACGCCTTACGATTAGTCTCATCCTCATGGATGTTTCCGGTAGTTACTCTTTTGCACTTCCGCTCTTACCTCGTAAAGGAGAGTCACTCGGATTGCAAATTGTGGCGGAAGAAATTCTCCGACTTTCTGGACTGGCATCGTGTGGAGTGATCTGGAAACAGGGGAGCTTTCATGGGCGGGTAGTATTGGATCGGAGTCTGAACCAATTGCTTTCGAATTGTGTCTCCTCCACTAACCGTTTCAATCACCAGGCAACCGGGGGCACCCCGGTTGATCAAATGAAGTCTCTTGCAGTAGCATAAATTTTCCCGAACACGGGAAGGAGTCTTGACGAACGTTGTTTTGCCAAGCTCTTTTTTTATGCGAATTTTTGGGTATTAGCTCGGAACTGAGATGTCTCATGAGGGGGCTCTTGACAGTCTTTGGGGAATTGTCTACACTGGAAAAACCGCGTTAGAAAGCGGCTTTCGATATCTCATACATTGTTTTCCTGTGAAACTCCATCGCAACTAAATAGACACTGTTGGGTGGGATGTGACTCCGGCTCAAAACCGGAGTTTTGTTTTAAAAAGAAGGGTGAAAAAAGTTGTGCTGAAGTGAAAGCTGAAGAAAATTTTCCTCACTTTCATTTCCGCGCAAGACACTTAACAATTCATTGAAGTCTTTGTGAGCGCGCCTCCTGCCGCATGCGCGGGGTGAAGATGGCGAGTCCGCTCAAAAGTCTAATTGTAAGGTCAAGATCACATTGCTCTACGAGCAGTGTGACAAGCAATATTAACGGTGGAGAACTTCAAACATTCTTCACTGTTAACCGAATTGTCCGTGAGGACTCTTCTCTGAAGAGTTTTTGCGGACATGAGAACACAAAGCAGGTTACCAACGCAGAGTGTGGATGCCTTGACTCATGTAAGCGATGAAGGACGTAGGAGGCTGCGAAAAGCCTCGGGGAGCTGTCAACCAAGCTGTGATCCGGGGATGTCCGAATGGAGCAATCCTTCCAGATTTATCTGGAAACGTCGGTCTGAATTCATAGGGCCGTCGAGCAAACCCAGCGAATTGAAACATCTTAGTAGCTGGAGGAAAAGAAATTAATAAAGATTCCGTCAGTAGTGGCGAGCGAACGCGGAAGAGCCTAAACCACCAAGTTTACTTGAGTGGGGTTGCAGGGCTGATGGACTCGATTGATCGGGGTCCAGTACAATCGTTAGGAGAAGGTTCTGGAAAGGACCACCACAGTGGGTAATAGTCCCGTATCCGAAAACGATTTGTACTTGATGCATCAGTTCCTAAGTAGGGCGGGGCCGGAGAAACCCCGTTTGAATCTGGGAGCACTAACTTCC
>CAZABS010000030.1:0-10543 GCA_964483635.1 uncultured Bdellovibrionales bacterium | reverse complement strand
GTCACTCGCTCCCCCGCTCGGAAAATCCGATCGAGCATCGTCAGCGTGATGGTATATGGTTTGGCATGCGGTGATTTGAAACCACGCAGTTTTTTCATGCGCTCAATCAGAGATGATCTCCCTCCTTCAAAGAGTGGGCTCTTGTGCTTGTTGTGTGCACCCTGACCCTTGGTTCCACGACCGGAGGTTGTCCCCCGTTTCCCACCACGACCAATAGTCTTGGTTTTTTTGCGCTTTGCGAGTTTGAGTTGGTGAATTTGCATAGGAAAAACTTATTCGGGTTTGACACTTGCTGCGATCTCCTCGGTCTTTTCAGAGACTTCCCCTTTGACTTCCTGGGGAGCTGCTTTTGTCTTGAGCGTCTGGAGCGCCTTTACCGTTGCCTGAGCCACGTTGAGATTATTTGAACTTCCAAGAGACTTCGCAATGATATCCTTCACTCCGAGAAGATCCATCACCGCTCGAACGGCACCACCAGCAATAAGACCACGCCCAGCGCTCGCTGGTTTGAGGAGAACTTTGGCACTTCCGTACTTCCCAGTCACATCATGAGCAATACTCGTATCAGTAAGCAGGATGGTTACAAGATTCTTCCGACCACTCTGGAAAGCTTTCTTGATCGCATCAGAAACATCACTTCCCTTAGCGACACCTACTCCGACTTTACCCTTACGATTTCCAATGACCACAGTCGCACGAAAACGAAACCGACGGCCGCCTTTCACGACACGGGTAACACGCGCTAAACCAAGGAGTTTCTGATCATACTCTGGTTTTTCGCGCCGACCTGGTTTCTTATCTCTGCGAGTATTTTTTGCCATACCTCTTTACGTTCAATTACATGGTAATTCCTTGAGACCGAACTCCATCTGCAAGTGCCTTCACTCGGCCATGATATTTGTAACCTGCTCGATCGAAAACTGCCGAATCAATTTTTTGTTCTTTGAGACGCTGTCCCAAAAGTTCACCCACCGCCTGAGCACCCGCCATATCATTTTTTGCTTTTTTCACCTCGCGAAGTGCAGCAGCCACGAGCGTTTTTCCCGAAACATCATCAATCGCTTGAACAGAGAGAGCTGAAAGACTTCGAAATACAGCCACTCTTGGCTGAAGAGCTGTTCCTGATACCTTCCCTCGAATCCGGCTGTGACGCTTGGCGCGAAGGGCTTTTTTGTCGTGTTGCTTGATCATACAAATATGAGAGAGATATTCACTTTAGGCAGCAGCTTTCTTTCCTTCCTTCTTCCTGACCTGTTCACCGACATAACGGAATCCCTTCCCTTTATACGGTTCAACCGGTTTCAGTTTTCGAACATGAGCGGCAAATTCACCGATTTGTTGTTTATCAATGCCCGAAAGAGTCAAAACGTTATTTTCTACTTTGGCCTCGATTCCATCTGGAAGCATTACTTCAACCGGATGTGAGAACCCAAGTGCGAGATTGAGTTTTTTCCCGGCTACGGCCATTCGATATCCAACTCCATTGAGCTCGAGTTTCTTTGAAAATCCTTGGGTCACACCTTCTACCAAATTGGAAATCATTTTTGCTACCGTTCCCCAAATAGCTTGCGCTTGGAGAGATTGTGAGAGTTTTTCTACGGTAATCAGTGTCTCCTTAATCTTCACTCCCACTTCCACTGGATGGGTAAAAGACAGAGTTCCTTTTGGACCCTTTACGGTAATGACATTCCCCTGGAGGGTTGCGGTAACTCCGGACGGGATAACAAGCGGTTTTTTTCCAATTCTACTCATAAGAATTTACCAAACTTTACAAACGAGTTCTCCACCAAGACCGGCTCGATATGCATCACGACCAGTCATAATTCCTTTCGAAGTCGAAACAATAGCTATGCCAAATCCATTTTTTACTTTTCCAATATCACCTTTTTTGATGTAGACACGGAGCCCTTCCTTGCTCACGCGAACAAGATCTTGAAGCGCGGGCGTCTTGGATGTCTGAGAACGCTTCTCATATTTGAGATGAATTTTGAGAACAGATCTTTCCTGCTCATTCATCTCGGTTTCAACTCGATCCAAGAACCCCTCACGAACAAGAATGTCCGCAATCGAATGCTTCATTTTAGACGACGGCAAAACCACCGACGCGTGCCCAGCCCGGGAAGCGTTTCTGATTCGAGTCAGCATGTCTGCGATTGGATCTAACATACAATAGCTATTACTTTAGCATTCATTACCATGACGAGCGCCGTACCCCTGGAAGCTCACCTTTCACCGCGAGTTCCCGGAAACAAATTCGGCAAATATCAAACCGCCGAAGATACCCGTGCTTTCGACCGCATTTCCAACAGCGTCGCACGATGCGAGTTGAAAATTTTGGGGTTTTTTGAGAACGCGCGTAGGTAGATGTTTTCGCCATAGAATTATTGATTGGTTTGAGCGTCTTTATGCTGGAGAGGAAATCCGACCAGCTCGAGGAGTTTCTCCCCCGCTGCTTTGGTTTTAGCTGATGTTACAATCGTAATCTGGAATCCAAAAGGAGTTTGTACTTTCTCCGCAATAATTTCTGGAAACACCGTCTGCTCTTTGAGCCCGATATGACAATTCCCCTGAGTGTCAACGGCTGTTCGGGGAACTCCTTGAAAGTCCCGAACCCGCGGCAAACCGACATGAATCAAACGGTCGAGAAACTGCCACATCCGCTCTCCCCGAAGAGTCACGCGCATTCCGACTTCGAGTCCTTCACGAATTTTGAATCCGGCAATAGCCTTACGTGCCTTGGTCCGAACAACCTTTTGCCCAGTAATCGTTTCAAGGGCTTTTTCAATTTCATCCACTCGATTTGATTCTTTGATGAACTTCCCCATACCCACATTCACCACCACTCGATCAAATCGAGGAATAGCAAGCACATTTTTCACACCCAAGAATTTTTGGAGTTCTGGAAGAGCTTTCTCTTGATAGATTTTTTTGGTGAGCATATGAGACATAAGAGTTCTATTTGACAGCTTTTCCACTTTTCTTCGCGACACGCACTTTTTCTCCTCCTTCGATTCGATAGCCGACTCGAGTCAGTTTCCCGCTCGCAGCATCGACAAGTTGCACATTGGAGACATGTACCGGAGCAGCCATTTCGATCCGTTCTCCCTTTTCATTTTCTTTCTTTTTCTTCTGATGACGCTTCACAATATTGACCCCATCCACTACCACCTTATCCTGTGCAGGAAAAACACGCACAACAGTTCCTCGCTTTCCGCGATCTTTTCCAGCTATGATAGCTACTTGGTCACCTTTCTTGATTTTCATAGTATTACAAAACTTCAGGGGCGAGTGAAACAATCTTTGCAAAACCTTTTTCACGGAGTTCTCGAGCAACTGGACCGAAAATACGTGATCCCTTTGGCTCTTGACTCGTTCCTTCGAGAATCACGGCAGCATTTTCATCAAAACGAATATAGGAATTATCCTTCCGGCGAAAATTGGCTTTTTGACGAACAATGACCGCTTTTACTTTTTCTCCTTTCTTAACGAGACCCCGTGGTTCGGCAAACTTCACGGAAGCGACGATGATATCACCGAGTCCAGCGTAACGCTTTCGGGTACCACCGAGCACCTTGAAGCACTCGATGACTTTGGCTCCGGTATTATCTGCAATTATGAGTCTGGATTCAGATTGGATCATACGAGAAACGTTTATTCTGCAATAATTTCATGCCGCTTATCACGACTCTTGGGTGGGCATTCCCGGAACCGAACTAACATCCCTTCTTTGTATTCACCTGCTGGAACATGCACTTTGTACTTTTTGGTTGAGCGATACCGTTTTCCATACTTTGGATGAGCCTTGAGGGTATCAACCGCTACGACAATCGTTTTTTGCATGCGAACACTCACCACGACTCCCTGATAAATAGGTGCCTTGGAGACTGCTTTTTGAGTTGTGGATGTATTCGTCATAATCGTAATAATTAAGCCTCTTTGGACTCAGCAACAATAGTATTGAGACGAGCGATATCTCGGCGAATCTTTCGATATTCACGATGGTTTTTTGTTTCACGTGAGGCGATTTCAAAACGAAGCGTTCGAAGCTTATCCGTAAGCTCCAAGAGCGTACTCTCCCGTTCCCCTATTGATTTTTCTCTCCATTCGCGAGCTTTCATACGCTATTCTTTGACGACAAATTTAGCTTTTACCGAGAGTTTGTGAGCGGCCAAACGCATTGCCTCCGCTGCTACGCTTCTTGCAACACCATCGAGTTCGAAAAGCATTCTTCCTGCTGAAATTTTGGCAGCAAAGTGATCTGGAGTTCCTTTTCCTTTTCCCATTGGCACCTGTTCACCTTTCTTCGTAATCGGAGTATCAGGGAAAATTCGGATCCAGACCTTTCCACCACGAGCGATAAACCGGGTCATCGCACGGCGAGCAGCCTCGATCTGACGAGCTGAAATGATTCCACCTTCTGTCGCCTTCAAACCAAAGCTTCCGAAAGCAATCGAATTGCCACGATAAGCAATCGTCCCCGTCGGGTTGTATCCCCGTTGGACTTTTCGGTGTTTTACTTTTCGTGGCATGAGTGACATAAGATGTTCTTCCTGGCTTTTAAATTATTTTTTGGATTCTTCAATGGATTCTTCGTTGACTACGGGAGCATCGAACTTCTCACCTTTATAAATCCAAACCTTCACTCCGATTACCCCATACGTGGTATGAGCCTCGGTTCTCGCAAAATCAATATCTGCTCGAAGCGTATGAAGAGGGATTTTTCCTCGTGACAGCCACTCTCGACGAGACATCTCTGCTCCACCAAGCCGGCCAGCCACTTCAATCTTCACTCCTTGAACATTCTGGCTTCCCTCAACTTGATCAAGAGTTGATTTCAAAATACGACGGAACGGCATACGCTTCTCAAGTTGCTCAGCTACTTGCTGCCCAACGAGCATCGCATTCTCTTCCATATGCTTCACTTCCAAAACTTCAATCTTGAGATCCACCTTTTTTCCTGCGAAGAATCGTTTTTTCACGATACGGGTCAAGTCCTCTATGCCCGTTCCCCCGCGGCCGATGAGCACACCTGGGCGAGATGTATGAATAATCACCCGCAGCGCTCCCGTCGAACGTTCAAACTGAACGCTCGCAATAGCAGCGCTTTTCCATCGCTTCATAACGAACTCCCGAATCTCAACATCCTTTCGAAGCTGAACAATGTAGTCCTTCTTCTTCCCATACCAGCGTGACTGCCAGTCTGTAGTAATGCCGAGGCGGAAACCAGTTGGATTGGTCTTGTGTCCCATAGGATTATTCAGTCTTTGATGATACAACTTCTTTTTTTGCTTCTGGAGAAACAGTCTTCTTCGAAGCCTCTTTCTTTTTTGCAGGCTTTTCTATTTTTTTTACTTCTGCTTTTTCTCCCTCAAGAATAATTTTAATCTTTGAGCTTCGCTTTAAAATCTCAGTCGCCTGACCAAAAGCCTTTGGCATATAACGTTTGAGTCGCAATCCGTCTCCAACCGATACCGAGTGTACCACAAGAGTCGCTTTATCAAGATCAAAATTGTTGGTAGCGTTCGCAATGGCACTTTTGAGGAGAGTTTCCATGGGAGAAGACGACCGCTTCACCTGCTTCGCGAGAAGCGTCAAAGCACTTTGAACGGGCAAGCCAACAATTGAGTGAGCCACGAGGCGCACTTTTCTTGGTGCAATGCGTAAATTGTTGAGGCTTGCTTCGACTTTCATAAACTATTTCTTTGCTTCAGAGGATGCCTTGGCGGCTTTTGCTTGCGCCAATTCATGCTCCTTCGCAGCTAATTCTTGTTCTTTCTGCATCTTTCCACCATGGCGGATAAATTTACGGGTCGGAGAAAACTCTCCGAGTCGATGCCCCACCATGTCTTCCGTCACCAAAACATTCACAAAATCCTTTCCGTTGTGTACGCCAAAGGTAAACCCTACCATTTCTGGAGCGATGACGCAAGCACGTGACCACGTCTTGATAATGCTGCGGTCACCGAGCTTTTTCCCCTCGAGCTTTTTCAAGACACGTGGGTCGATATAGGGTCCTTTTTTGAGGCTACGTGACATACATTATTTCTTAATGCGACGACGCACAATGAATTTATTCGATCGATGTTTCCGCTTTCTGGTTTTCTTACCGAGAGCTGGCTTTCCCCATGGAGTCTTCGGGTGCATTCCAAGCGGCTGTCGTCCTTCACCACCACCATGTGGATGATCCACTGGGTTCATAGCAGTCCCACGAACGGCTGGGCGACGATTCTTCCAGCGGCTACGACCAGCCTTTCCAATTCGCTCTGCACTGTGCTCAAAATTACTCATCTGACCAATGGTTGCGTAGCAATCTTTTGATATAAGTCTCACCTCTGTTGAAGAGAGTTTGATCTGAGCCATTGATCCATCAATCGCCATAAGAGTTGCTTGTGAACCAGCACTTCGAACAATTTGACCGCCCTTCCCCTTTTGCATTTCAATGTTGCAAATTATCGTACCCATCGGAATACGTTCGAGCGGCAAACGGTTTCCTGGAACAATCGGAACATCCGGTCCAGAGAGTACCGTCTGACCAACTCGCATATCGTGTGTCGCCAAGATATACCGTTTCTCACCATCACTGTACGAGAGAAGAGCAATGAGAGCAGATCGGTTTGGATCCTTTTCAAGACTGGTAATCTTTCCAGGAATCCCCCACTTATTTTGAAGGAAATCAACCATACGATAGCGCCGCTTGTGTCCTCCACCTTGATGACGCACTGAAATTTTCCCATGACCGCGACCAGCTTTTTTTGGACGAGGTGCCAAGAGGCTCTTTTCTGGTTTCCCATCGGTAACACCCTCAGGCTTCACAACTGACATGAAGCGTCGACCAGCATTATTTTTCTTGTAGATCTTGATCGCCATAAAATTAGATACCAGCTTTGAAAAGCGCTATTGAATCTCCTGTCTTGAGTCGAACAATAGCTTTCTTCACCGCACTTTTTTTCCCTTTTGATCGGCCAAACACTTTCTGTTTCTCAGGCAAAGTTACCATATTTACCGACTTCACGGTTACTCCATAAGCCTCTTCAATGGCTCGTTTGACTTGAGTCTTGGTTGCTGAAAGAATCACCTGAAACACGTACTGATTCAGCGCATTGACGGCATAAGCCTTTTCCGTAATACGCGGGCGAACAAGCACCTGGGTTGCCAGTGGACTTGGTTTGACTATCTTTTTGTCAGTCTTTTCTGCCATACAAAAGTCTTATTTGTTCCAAGAAGCAAATCGCTTCTCTAATTCTGCCACACCTGCCTTACTGAGGAGCACATACTCATGGTCAACGAGATCTCGTACATTCAAATCAAGATTATTAGCCACCGTGGCCTTTGGAATATTGCGCATGGCCAAGGTCATTGGTTTTTCAGAAAGAGTAGTCGAAACCACGACGCGACGCGGCGCGATACCAAGTGCCGACAAGGCTCCAGCAAAGAGCTTCGTTTTTACTTCAGCGAGCGTAAGCGCATCAACGACAATCATTTTTCCGGTTCGAACTTTTTCAGAAAGAGCGACGAGCGTAGCTTTTTGACGCATCTTGGTTGGAATTTGGCGCACAAAATTTCGATCTCTGGTTGGACCAAAAGTTACGCCACCCTTGCGCCACAAAGGACTCCGGACTGATCCAGCGCGAGCTCGTCCTGTCCCTTTTTGCTTCCATGGTTTCTTTCCGGTACCCGCACGCTCTCCTCGATCTTTCGTGTGAGCAATTGGACTACGGAGATTCCCAGAGAGCACTACGTATACTTGATGTACCAAAGTATCATTCTTCGGAAGATCAAACAGTGTCTCAGGAAGTTCCAGAGATTCAATATCTTTTCCAGCTAAATTTTTGACAGTAAGTTTCAACATACAATTAAGCAAGACTCACAATTTCAACGACGCGACCATTCACTCCAGGAACCGCTCCGCGAAGACCCAGAATACTCTCTGCTTCGTTCACATATACTACTTGGAGGTTCTTGGTCATTTGACGAACACCACCCATCCGGCCAGCCATCCGGCGACCTTTGATCACGTGTTCTGGGAAAGTTGCTCCGATAGAACCTGGCTTCCGAATATCATGTTTCCGACCATGACTGGTCATTTGACCATGAAAACCATGTCGCTTTACCACACCCTGAAAACCTTTTGACTTGGTAATTCCTGCTACTGAAACCCGATCACCCACTGCAAATTGCGTGATAGTCAGTGTGGTACCCGTCGTAAATTTTTCTAATTCTTTGGTTCCGAGATCTTTCCCGAGAGCCTTATCAAAGCGGAACTCATGAAATTCTTGTTTATTCTTGGTTTTTTTGGTTTCAACTTGGACAGCAATATATCCATCTTTCTCAGCAGTACGTTGAAGCTTAATGGTATTGGTATCACACGCAATCAGTGTCACGTTCAAAGCACCCTTCTCAGCGTCGAAGAGTGTTGTCATGCCAAGTTTTTTCCCAAGAATACATTTCATAAAATAGACACTCAATTGAGACAAACAAAAAACTGGACGTCGTCCGCGTGCCAGTTCATTTTTCTGGCTCGCTAGTATCCGGCACCTTCTGTCGGACTTAGACGAGTAACTTGTTGGAAAACTCTTTTTCTCAGCATCTTTCAGAATCTCAGAAGGAAACCTGAGAAAAAGAGTTTTCTACATTTTAATCTCGACATCCACCCCCGCTGGAAGATCCAGACTAGTGAGGTTATCAATCGTCTTCGGAGTTGGATTCAGTATATCTATCAGTCGTTTGTGAACTCGCATCTCGTACTGATCACGCGCATTCTTATGAACAAACGTCGAACGATTTACCGTCACTTTATGAATCTCGGTCGGAAGCGGAACTGGGCCAGTAATTGCGGCACCGGTACGCTCGGCGGTTTCTACGATCTTCCGGGCTGATTGATCAATTACTTTATGATCATAGGCCTTGATCTTAATCCGCACGCGATTCTCTCCTTCAACTTGTTTTTTCGTAGTCATTCGATTCAAATTACTCTTCTCCTTAATCTCTTTTGGAGAATATTCGTCCCGACGACCATTTCATCAGGACTCAATTCTTCAAAGTTATTTCTGGATCTTGGTCGCGACACCAGCACCAACGGTGCGTCCACCCTCACGGATAGCAAAGCGCATTCCTTCTTCCATAGCAACTGGAGCAATAAGTTTCACTTGGAGCTTGATGGTATCCCCTGGCATAACCATTTCCGTTCCTTCTGGGAGCACAACTTCACCTGTTACATCCGTTGTTCGGATGTAAAACTGTGGCTTGTATCCCTTGAAGAATGGAGTATGGCGTCCACCTTCCTCCTTGGTCAAGATATATACTTCACCTTCAAATTCAGTATGGGGAGTGATACTGCCTGGCTTGGCCAATACCTGACCACGCTCGACATCTTCTTTCTTGATACCACGAATGAGGAGACCGGCATTGTCACCGGCCTGCCCTTTATCGAGGGACTTGTTGAACATTTCAACGCCAGTCACAACGGTCTTGGCAGTATCTCGCAAACCAACGATTTCAACTTCTTCGTTGACATTAACCACACCACGCTCGATACGACCCGTAACCACAGTTCCGCGACCTTCGATTGAAAAAATATCTTCAATTGGCATGAGGAACGGCTTGTCTGTATCACGAACTGGATCAGCGATGCGATCATCAAGAGCTTGGACGAGATCGAGAATTGGCTTAGCATCAGCATCATCAACTGATTTGGCCTCGAGAGCCTTCAGGGCGCTTCCACGGATAATAGAGGCGTTATCACCATCAAATTCGTACTTCGAGAGAAGTTCGCGAACTTCGGCCTCGACGAGGTCAATGAGTTCCGGATCATCCACCATGTCGACTTTGTTGAGGAAAACAACTATCGAAGGAACACCCACCTGGCGAGCCAAGAGGATGTGTTCCCGAGTTTGAGGCATCGGACCATCAGTAGCAGAAACAACGAGAATAGCACCGTCCATCTGAGCTGCACCCGTAATCATGTTCTTGATGTAGTCAGCGTGCCCGGGACAGTCGACATGCGCATAGTGACGCTTGTCAGACTCGTACTCTACGTGCGTTGTATTGATAGTAATTCCACGAGCCTTTTCCTCGGGAGCCTTGTCAATTTCATCTACTCCTCGCTCCTTGGCATATCCCTTCAGAGAAAGGACGTGCAACATAGATGCAGTAAGAGTGGTCTTGCCATGATCAACGTGACCAATTGTTCCGACGTTCACATGAGGCTTCGTTCGTTGGTACTGCTCTGCCATAGGTGTGTGACGCGCTCTCGTGTTTTCGAGAGATTCGCGTACCGTTACTAAATGGTTTACGTATAAAAAATGATTGACTCTCAGAGCTGCTCCTCAAAATACGAAAAACGGCTCAAGAAAGCGTCAATGACAATACTATCAGCCAGGAAAAAACTTGTCAAGAGAGGAAGTCTCTTCTTGAAAAATACTTGCTCAAATTGAGGAAAAACGACTCTAGTAGCTCCCGTTTCTCCACCGGAAAATTGACCTCAAAATAGAAAAAGAGGCTCATGAGAGCCTCTTTTATCCAGAAATAGAATTTCTTTCTTATT
>CAZABS010000029.1:2475-11367 GCA_964483635.1 uncultured Bdellovibrionales bacterium | reverse complement strand
CCAAGGGTTTGGCTGTTCGCCAATTAAAGCGGTACGCGAGCTGGGTTCAAACCGTTAAGGAACGGAATCAGAATCAAGAAATTATGAAGCAAGGGATTTCCTTATCATTTTTCCTGATTCGTTATTCATGATTCAGTTTTTTAACAGTTTGAACCCGAGGAAGAAGACATTAAATGGGTTTTTCGTTTTTGCAAAAGATAGACTAAAGAAACAATCATATCACGGCGGTCCTTTCTTTATCATGAAGAGAGGAACAAGCTGACTAATATCGGTGAAGTCCACCTGAAACGGAGGATAATACCGAGGGAAGAGTAGTTCGATGAAGCTCATTATGAGTTTCGAGGAAAAACTCACCTGTAGAGACTAAACGTCAGCAGCCTTGCGAAGTGAAGCATCGCAGGGTGAAGCTATAGTCCAATGCACTGAGCAATCAGTGGGAACATGCGTGAGACAGGTTGGTTTCCTATCTGCTGTGGGCGCTATGTGACTTGAGAGAACTCTTTCCTAGTACGAGAGGACCGGAAAGAACGAACCTCTGGTGTGCCTGCTGTCCTGCCAAGGGCACCGCAGGGTAGCTATGTTCGGGCAGGATAACCGCTGAAAGCATCTAAGCGGGAAGCCGAGCTCAAGATAAGGTCACTGTAGACTTCGGTCTACGAGATATCCTGGAAGATGACCAGGTTGATAGGTTGCAGATGCATGCCCTGTGAGGGGCGAGTCGAGCAATACTAATATTATCTATTACTTTCTTTGTGCTTCTATCGGTTAGCAGTGAAGAGTGTTTGACTTTTTGGATCGCCTAAGCGATTCCAATGGTCAGAATACTCATGCGTAGTCTTACAATCAGTACTTCAATACTTTAAGTCACTTGCGTTTCAATATTCTTGAGAGTAGAGTTTCTGGTGCCTCTAGCGAAAGGGAAACACCTCTTCCCATTCCGAACAGAGCCGTTAAGCCTTTCAGCGCCGATGGTAGCCTCCGGGCAAGAGTAGGTCGGTGCCAGGAACTCTCTTCTGAAGAAATACGCAGCCCCGTTTTTTGCGGGGTTTTTATGTTACAATAGGAGTACTTTTTCATACGTATATGCTGCCGATAACACGCGAAACGAAGCGCCTTATTATCCTCGTTATTTTTTTGCTCAGTCTCATTCTCCTTGGAACGGCTCTCTATTTTTTCTTGCGTCCAGCACCAACATGCCTCGATGGAAAGCAGAATCAAGATGAAACCGGGACTGATTGCGGAGGGAGTTGTCCGGCAGTTTGTGTCATTTCCGTGCAGGGTGATCCACTTACAGTGCCAGAAGTCGCTTTTGTTTCGGATGGTGCCAATCGGTATGATATACTCGCTCGGGTGACAAATCCCAATCCGTTTATTGGCGCGAGTCAGTTTAGGTACGTTTTGACTTTACAGGATGCGACAGGTGCCGATCTCGCTCATGAATCTGGGACGAGCTGGATATTACCTCATGAAACCAAAACACTCTTAGCTCTGGGAATGACTGTCACGGCGCCTCCTGTCAAGGCGACCATCGAGATAACGAATGTCGTGTGGCAAGAACTTGCTGGGTATCAGGAAGCTCCCGCTCTTCGTATTTATGATAAGCGTTTCGTTCCGATTTCTTCGGGGGTAAATTTTGCTGAAGTGACTGGTGTGCTGGTAAATGAGAGTGCGTTTGATCTCCGTAAGGTGTTGATTCGAGCGGTGCTTCGAGACGCCGGAGGAAAACCGGTGGCGGTGCATCAAACACAGATGAGTACTCTGACGGTGAATGCGCGTGAGGAATTTCATCTCATTTGGCCAAACGCCTTTACTGGGACGGTGAGCCAAATGGAAATTGAAGCTGATTCAAATATGTACAATCAAGAAAATTTCTTAAAGCGTTACCAACCAGAGGGTCGTTTTCAGGACTTTCGAACTGCTCCGTCTCAATTTTAGAACGCCCTATGAAATTTTTTTTCCGGCAGGCGATGCGCTTTGACTGGCTGCTTATTGCGTCAGCACTCTTTCTTATGGGGGTGAGTTTGCTTGGACTCTATAGCTTTTCAGCGACGCTCTCTGGAAACGATTTTTTTCTACGACAGGCACTTTTCGCCGGCGTCAGTCTTGGAGCAATGTTTTTTCTCGCTACAACGGACTATCGACATCTTGCGCGTTTGTCATCCCCGCTGTATTTTCTCACTCTTGGAGTGCTCCTCCTAGTTCTCTTTATTGGCGAACCGGTTCGAGGAACGGTCGGTTGGCTTTCTTTTGGGGCATTTCAGGTGCAGCCGGTTGAGTTCGCCAAACTTTCCCTCATTATTTTTCTGGCGAGCTTCATTTCAAAAAAACAATCAGAGCTTGGTGAATGGACTCGACTTATTGCCTCGCTTTTCTTGACCGCACTCATCATCCTCTTGGTTATGCGGCAACCTGATTTGGGTTCGAGCGTGGTCTTAGCGGGTATTTGGCTGGCGATGATTTTAGCATCAGGGGTGCGTTTCAAACACATGGTTGTTTTGGGATGTCTCGGGTTTGCGCTGGTTGGGGGAAGTTGGTTTTTGCTTGAAGATTATCAAAAAGCTCGAGTAGAGACCTTTCTGAATCCAGAACTCGATCCACAGGGGAGTGGGTACAATGTGCTCCAATCAATGATTGCTGTAGGCTCAGGAGGATTCTCAGGTAAAGGTATAGGACAGGGAACACAGTCCCAACTTTCTTTTCTCCCCGAAAAACACACAGATTTTATTTTTGCCGTATTGGCAGAGGAACTTGGACTTATCGGTGCACTTCTGGTCGTGGTTGTTTACGGGTTGCTCCTCTATCGCGTGAAGCGGATTGGTGAACTCGCCTCAGATAATACTGGGTACCTTATTGCCATCGGTGTTTTGGCGCTCTTTTTTACTCATATCACGATTAACCTCGGAATGAATATTGGGTTGCTCCCAGTCACGGGATTGCCCGCCCCTTTTCTTTCGTATGGTGGGAGCGCACTTCTCGCTATGACATCGGCATTAGGGCTTCTTCTTTCGATTTATCGCTACCGGCGTGAAGAGCAGGATATGCTTTTTTCGCTCGAACGACCAAGTATAGAATTATAGCCAAATTGAGCCTTTTTTGGCTTATTGATTGACCTTTTAGCTATTTCTTGGTACACTAGTTGAGTATTTTACTCGCCTTTCAAGACTCTTTTTATGCGGGGACTTCTCATTGCACAGGCTATTGTGGCGGTCTTACTCATGGTTTCTATTTTGCTCCAAAACCGCGGATCAGGTCTCGGGAGTGCCTTTGGGAGTGATTTTGGTGGATATTATACCAAGCGTGGTTTCGAGCGTTTTCTTGTCTATGCCACGATTGTCCTTGCTCTCGTTTTCTTTGTTCTTGCGGTTATAAATGTCCGCCTTGCGACTGGGACAGGTTCTTTGTCCTCCTAACCTGTAATCTACGAGTATCTCTTTCTTTTCTGTTTTCCGACATCTTCGCCCGTCAGATTATCGCCGTTTGTTGCGAGAGCTCTCCTGGCGTGACCGCCTTATTGTCATTGCGTTAACGATTTTTGCTGTCGGGGCGTTCGTTTTTTGGGTTGCGGTGGTGTATCGAGCTGAGACAAAAGTAGCTCCTCAAGCTGGGGGTCAGTATATTGAGGGAGTGGTGGCTCAGCCGCGTTATGTGAATCCGATTCTCTCTCAAACGAGCGACGCTGATGCTGATCTTGTCGAGCTCTTGTACGCTGGTCTTTTTGATTACGATACAACCGGTGCGCTGATCAAAGATATGGCGAGTGATTATGCAATTGCAGAAGATGGAAAGCTGTACACGGTGTACTTACGCCGGGGCATACAGTTTCATGATGGCACAGAACTTACTGCGAATGACGTGGTGTTTACCCTACGGGCGATACAGGATCCAGCATACAAGAGTCCCTTGAGACCAAATTGGCTCGGGGTAGAGGTGAATGCTCCAGATCCTTACACGGTCGTTTTTTCGCTTAAAAAACCATATTTTGGCTTCCTTGAAAACTTAACAGTGGGTATTCTTCCGAAGCATATCTGGGAAAATATTCCTGCGGAGCGTTTTACGTTGGCTGATTATAACCTTATTGAGCCGATCGGCTCAGGTCCGTATCGGTATCTCGATAGCGATAAGGATGCGCAGGGAAACTTCCTTTCCTATCATCTGGAGGCTTTTCCGGAATACTTTGCCATGACTCCGTATATCGAGCGATTTACGCTGCGTTTTTATAACGATGAGGAGTCAATGATTGAGGCATATAATCACGATGAAATTCTTGGAATTCATTCAATTCGTCCGGAGAATGAAAATCTTCTCTCTCCAAAAAAATCCGCTCGAATTTTTCCGTTGGCGCTCCCTCGAGTTTTTGCTGTTTTTCTGAATACAAACAAAAGCGTTGCGCTTGCCTATGATGAAGTGCGTCAAGCTTTGACTCAAGCAACCAATCGTCAGGCAGTTCTTGATGAGGTGTTGGGCGGGCGAGGAATTCAAGTTTCAGGACCTTTTTTGCCTTTTATGTTTGGATATGATCAGAATCTTCATTCTACTGAATACTCTGTTGAGGAGGCGAATAAACTCTTAGATGAAAAAGGATGGGTTATGGGTGACGGGGGAGTGCGATCGCGGGATGGTGTGGCTCTTTCATTTGATCTTGCAACTCCAGACTGGCCAGAACTTGCTCGAACTGCTGACATACTCCGAGACCAATGGAAGGACATAGGAGTCCAGGTTGAGGTGAAGGTGCTTTCCCAGGCAGATCTTCAGCAAAATGTCATTCGTCCTCGAGAGTACCAAGCACTCCTTTTCGGCGAGGGGAATATGCTGGATCCAGACCCGTATTCTTTTTGGCATTCGAGTCAAAAAAACGATCCTGGTTTGAATTTGGCTTTTTTTGAAGAAAAACGCGTTGATGAAATTTTGGTTGAAGCGCGGGAAACTATTGATCCAGTGAAGCGTGCCGAATTGTATCAGGAATTTCAAACAATTATTGAGCGTGAGCATCCAGCTGTGTTTCTCTATAGTCCCGAATATCTCTATGTCGTTTCGAGTGATGTTCAGGGAATTCAGGCCAAAAATATCGCGACTCCCAATCAGCGTCTCTCGGATTTGGTTACGTGGTATCTTAAGACCAAAAGAGTAAAAAAGTAATTAATTCTTGATCTATGACACACCCCTTGGATGTGAGTAATTTAAGGCAGATGATTCTTGATGGTCCTGATCAACTCCGAACCGGATTTGAAATCGCGAAGGATATAAAAGTGGAGGGTGATTTTCGATCAATTGAGATTTCGGGTATGGGTGGTTCAGCCCTTCCGGGGAATCTTTTTCGGGTGTATCTTAGCGAACTCGCACGGAAAAATGACGGGACTCTTCCGCGGCTCGCTATTTTTCAAAATCGTTTCTATACACTTCCCCATGAAGCCTATGATAATTGCCTGAATTTCATTTGCTCCTATTCTGGGAACACGGAAGAAACAGTAGCTTCGTTTGAAGAAGCCATCAAAGCGAAACTGCCAGTGATCGCACTTTCATGCGGTGGGAAAATTGAAACGATGGCCAAGGAGCACGGTATTCCACACATCAAATTACCTATTCCAACACCGAATTTCCAGCCACGTGTCGGGACGGGGTATTTCTTTGGAGCTCTCTTTCAGGTTTTGGTGAATCAGGGGCTTGTGCAAGATACACGAGAGGAACTCCTCGGAGAAGCACAAAAGGTAAAAGATGTTCTCGAGAAACTTGAGGAGCAAGGGAAGGTATTGGCTGAAAAAATGGCTGGGAAAACCCCGGTGATCTATGCATCAACCAAATATAAGTCAGTGGCGATGATTTGGAAGATTAAGTTGAATGAAAATGCCAAAACACCTGCTTTTTGGAATTATTTTCCAGAGTTGAATCACAACGAAATGGTGGGCTGGACCAATCCTCAAGGAAAATTCTTGGTGATAATGCTCCGTGATCCAGGGGATCTTCTAGCTAACCTGAAGCGGTTCACAGTAACGGCTGAACTCCTGAGAAAACAGGGGGTAGAAGTTGAAATCCTTGACATGGAGGGAGAAAGCGCGTATACTAAGATGTTCATGAGTATTGCACTCAGCGATTTCGCTTCGTACTATCTTGCATTAAGTTATAACCAAGATCCAACACCCGTTCAAATGGTGGAGGATTTGAAGAAGAAACTGGCTGCATAAGCTGATATTTTTGATGATTGTACGCTCCTTTTTCTGGGGGGTGTATATGCCCTGGTGGCGGAATTGGTAGACGCACTAGCTTCAGGTGCTAGCGCTCGCAAGAGCATGGGAGTTCGAGTCTCCCCTAGGGCACAGAAAAGAATCTCTTACGTCATTCGTCGGAGATGGAAACCTTTTTACACATGTTTCGGGTGTCCGAGGATACACCACCTTTTCGGTAATTCCTATCCTCACTAATCAGGCGAACTCTGGGAAAAGTATTTCACGGAAGTGTCGTCAAAAGTAATATGTTCGCAAGAACATCAAGTTCTCCGAAAGGAAATGCCGCTTCGGCAGCTCCCATCGGTGCCTACGAGGGGATCGTGGCACAAAAGCAGAATCCCCGAAGGTCGAAATTTCATCCACATAAGGAAGGTCAGGCGACAGTCCCAACGAGGACTACCTCAGTGGCTTTTCATGCTCGCCCAGCAAAGAGTGGTGGCGGAACGCCGGTCGTGGGTCACCCTCAAATGACCAAACGAACCCCGTCTGGAACGCCTGGGCAGCATGCCCGAACAGGTGGCAACAAGAAGCGCGGTGGCCGAGGTGGTCGCGGACGTTTTGATGTACCACAAGAAATTGTGCGGAACGTTGATGGCCGTAAGGCCAATGGACCAGTTGTCCCAACGATTCCAGCCAAAACACTTCGGATTATTCCGCTAGGTGGCCAAGAAGAAGTTGGTCGCAACATGACGGTGTTTGAGTACGGAAATGATATTGTCATTATTGACATGGGACTTCAGTTTCCTGAGGAAGACATGCCCGGTATTGATTACATCGTACCAAACGTATCTTATCTTAAGGGAAAAGAGAAAAATATTCGGGGGGTGATTTTTACTCACGGCCACCTCGATCATATCGGAGCGGCTCCAATTCTTCTCAAACAGCTTCAGTATCCGACGATTGTTGGCCGTGATTTCACGCTGGCGCTTATTCAGCGCAAAGTAGAAGATGAACACAAAGGAGCTGCCAAGAATCTCAAAGCCATTCGAGTGAAATCGCTCGATGATCGAATTAAACTCGGGGCGTTTGAAGTTCGCTTCTTTGAAGTAGAACATTCGATTATGGACGCGATGGGTATCGCGCTCATCACCCCCAATGGAACAATCCTCCATTTTGGTGATTGGATGATTTCGAACGAACCGGTGAATCCCAAAGATAGTGAGATTCAGTATAAGCAGCTTGAAAATTTACCCCAGCCGACGTTCCTTATGCTGGAGAGTCTCGGAGCGCTGAAAAAGGGTTTGCCACCATCAGAAATTGAGGTACATACCAACATCGAAAACCTTATTCGAACGGCACCGGGACGGATTATCATTGGAACCTTTGCTTCACAGATTAGACGGGTGGCGTACTTTATTGAGTATGCCGAGCGAATGGGGAAGCGCGTGGCGCTCGAAGGGTACAGTATGAAAATGAATATTGATGTAGCCAAAGAACTTGGTTATCTCAAGATAAAAAAAGAGACACTCATTCCAGTGCAGGATATTCACAAATATCCGAGTAATCAGATTGTCGTCATCTGTACGGGGGCTCAGGGTGAGCAAAACGCGGCGCTTTCTCGGATCGTGACGGACAATCATCGCTTTATCAAGCTGGAGAAATCAGACACGATTCTCTTTTCATCCTCAGTTATTCCCGGGAACGAGCGGAGCGTCCAAAGGCTCAAAGACAATCTGTACCGCAAGTGTGATCATGTGATCCATAGCGATATTATGGAGATTCATATTAGTGGTCATGGTACGATTTGGGAAATCGAAGAGATTCTCAGACAAGTGAGGCCAACCTATGTGCTGCCGGTGTACGCGAATCACTACTTCATCAAGGAAGCAGGGAAAATTGCTGAACGTCTCGGGTATCCTCCGAGACAGATATTCGTCATGGACAATGGGCATGTGCTCGAAGTCCCAGAGCTCTCAGCTGGAATGCCGTCTTTGCGAAAAGAAAAGGCGGACACGAGCTATGTCTTTATCGACGGACTCGGGATTGGCGATATCGGACACGTCGTTCTCCGTGATCGTCAGATGTTGGCTCAAGATGGAATGCTCGCGGTGACCGTTGTTATTGATGGGAAAACCAAAAAGATTCTCGGGAATGTTCAAATCACTTCGCGCGGATTCATCCACGTCAAGGAGAACTTTGACCTCGTGAATGAAGCCAAACGGAAAGTCCAAGACATCATCAAGAAGAATACTTCGAAGGAGACTAGTCTTGATTGGGATCTGGTGAAAAATCAGATTCGAGAGCAAGTCGGGCAGTTCCTCTTTACGAAGACGGAACGAAGACCAATGGTACTTCCAGTGGTTATCGAAGTCTAAGCAAGAAAGCCCGGGAAACCGGGCTTTCTTGATGTGCTAAAATAAATAGGTAACTCCTTTTTCTTTGTTATGACAGAGCGACTGTTTTCGGGTATTAAACCATCGGGGAATCTCCATCTTGGTAATTACTTGGGTGCGATTCATCAGTGGGTCGGGCTTCAGGATAAGTACGAAGCTCTCTTCTGTGTGGTGGATCTTCATGCTATTACGGTGCCACAGGATCCGACGGAACTTCGGAAAAAGACACTTGAAATCGCCAAGATCTATCTCGCATCTGGAATTGATCCTGCGAAATCAACTCTCTTTATTCAATCCCAAGTCCCAGCTCATACGGAACTCGCATGGATTTTGAATAC
>CAZABS010000029.1:0-2375 GCA_964483635.1 uncultured Bdellovibrionales bacterium | reverse complement strand
CTCAAGGATCGTCTCAAACACGGTGAGGATCTCATTCTTCTCGATGTCCGAGAGCCGGATGAAATTGCTGTGGATCCGTACTTTCTTTCTCCACCAAAATATTTTCTCAATATTCCTGTTTTACCGCTCATTTTTTCTTCGAAACAAGAACTCAAAGAACGGATTTTCGGAACGCTTGGACTACCAGAAACAACACCGGTCGTAACGTTGTGCCAAACCGGTGGGCGTTCTCAGCGAGCGTGTGAAGAGCTCAGGCGTCACGGGTGGAAGGCAGAAAACCTTGAAGGGGGAATTTTGGCTTGGGATGACCCAATGTAAAAAAAAGCGCGGATCACGTTGGATCCGCTGGAGTGGCAAAACGAAGTCTCATCCTCAGGCAGCTTGCGAAATGACCTTGGGATTGACGAGGCAAGTCTCTTTGTTATGGTGACAAGAGGTTGCCCCGAGAAGAAAAGCTGTACGTGCAGGAACACGATCGCACGTGCATCGCGAGGCCTGGTACCGGTTAGGCCAGTTGAGCATGACCGGGCACAGAATGAAGCCTTGTTGTTTGAGCGTGTTAATCTCCTGTTGCCAAGTGTTTGGGCTGAGGGGAGAGTTTCGCATCGAGTCGCGCATAGTGAATCTCCGGTTGTGAAGGTGCTTGTGAACAAGCAAAAAAATACCGCCCAGGGTGGGCGGCTATTTGAACATCAATTGTTGCTTGAATCGAATCATGATTTGAAACCATTCTACTCTTCCCGTATAAGTTGTCAAATTTTCTTATCCTCGTATAATCCCGAGCACTTCATCGCGCTTCTCCTCCATGAGGTCGGGGGTGCTGGCTTCGAGATTGAGTCGGAGGAGGGGCTCGGTATTGGATGGGCGGACATTGAACCACCACTCAGGATAATCAACCTTGAGACCATCGAGCTCACTCAATCGGCCGTCAGCATATTTCGCTTTGAGTTTAGCGAGGACTGCATCTTTATCCTCAACCTCGCTATTAATTTCACCTGAGTGTGAGTATCTCCTCAGTTCAGAGACCAGCGCTGAAATCGGCTTTCCGGTTTCTACCATAAGGTTGAGGAGGAGGAGCGCCACGAGGGTTGATGCCTCAGCATACGAGTTCTCGACGAAGTAGTAGTGTCCAGAGAATTCACCCGCGAAAATGGCTTTTTCTTCCCGCATCTCTCGTTTGATAAAGGCATGTCCCACCCGGCACTCGACGGCTCGCCCGCCATTTTCCTCAATCACTTCCCGCACCGCGCGCGATGAACGAAGATCATAGAGGAACGTGGCTCCAGGATTCTTCTCAAGGAGAATTTTCGCAACAAGCCCGGTGATGAGATCCATGGGGATAATCTCGCCGGTCTCATCGACAAATCCAATGCGATCAGCGTCTCCGTCATAGGAAATACCGAGATCAGCGCTGATTTCTTTCACTTTGGCTTGGAGTTCGGCAAGGGTTTCAGTTTTGAGGGGATTGGCCTCGTGACATTCAAACGGATGAGAGAGGTCATTGTAAAGGTTATGAAGGGTGAGATTCTCTTTGAATTGTTCGAGAATTGGAAGCTCGACGACGCCCATAGCGTTGGCGGTATCGACTGCGAGGGTAAATTTTTTATCGCCGAGTTTAGCAAACGACGCGAAAAACGAATAGTAAGCTGGCTTGATATCCTCAGTGGTGAGTTCTCCTTTTTGTTCTGGCTCAGGGAAAACGTTTGTCATCACGAGATCGCGAATGTCCGAGAGTCCGGTTGATTCACCTACAGGAATAGCGTCTTTGAGATCGATTTTGATGCCGTTGTACTGTGGGGGATTGTGTGAAGCAGTAATGGAGACAGCGATATCAACTTCGAGTCTTCCGGCGGCAAAGTGCACCATTGGAGTGGTGATAACTCCGAGATCCACCACATCGGCTCCCTGATCCATAACTCCAGTTGTGAAGCTATTCCAGAGCGCTGGTGAGGATGAACGAACATCGCGTCCAACGGCAATTTTTTTCACTCCGAAATGGAGAACGAGTGCGCGTCCAATTCGGTAAAGGGTCTCGTCGTCGATTTCTGTTGGATAAATTCCACGTACGTCGTACGCCTTGAATATTTTTGGATTCATAAAGAAGGGTAAATTATGCCACTAGTATAGCACATAGCCGAAGAAGGTGGCTTGAAAAAGGCAAGAAGAGACCTTTTTGGCAGGGTTGACAAAATAATATATTTCATGTAGAATACTCTGTTCTGCGAGCTCGCGCTTTTTGGCGGGATTTTGTAGGACTCTAGAGTTTTACGTTTTTTTGTTCAACCCTCAACTACCGCGTCAAGGAGGCGCGTATCCATGAGGCTTAACAAGATGTTGGAAGTTATCGCTATGGCACTGGGGCTCATCTCGAGCGC
>CAZABS010000028.1:6779-11380 GCA_964483635.1 uncultured Bdellovibrionales bacterium | reverse complement strand
AATACATGTCCCCGCAGTTGCCACGACGGTCATTCCGGGAAAAATTCCTGCTACGGAGGTAATGGTAATAGTTGAAGCGCCAGCAGTTGCACCTGCTGCCACCTGTCCCGTAACGTTGGTGGGCATAGCCCAAAATTTGGTGATGTCTTGCATCTGAGTCGCTGAAAGCACCCCAAGACCGAGACCATCATCTGCGGTTCCTACCGCCGAATCGTTCTGCGAGAGCGGTGCCATCGTGATAGCATATCGGCTCACGCCCTGAACTGGGAGTGTGTGGGCGGCAGCAAAGATGAGTTGGGTTGGGGTATTCGCTAAAATGTACGCAGAAACAAGAGTTGGGTTGGTTCCTGCACCATTTCCTTGAGTGGTGTTGTATTGAACGAGACAATTCGCATACTGATTTGGCACCCAATTCTTGGTGCAGTCTGTCAGCACTTGCGTGGTCTGCGTATGTACGATCTGTGTTCCCGCATAACTTGAGCCGGTGGAATAGAGGTATTGGTTTAAGGTTCCAGGGACGGTCACAGGATAGACAGCGGCGGAAATATTGGTGGCACTATTGGCATAGTGCATGTCGCCCATATGGGTCACCGTCATCCCTGCTTTGAAGTTGTGCGGGTTGACGGTGGTCACCCACTGCGTTGTGGTGGCAGCTTGAATTGTGCCTTGAATAGAGGCAGTACCGGTTGGAGTATTACTGGGAATACTGAAGCTCGTTGATCCGGCACTCGAAGCGGTTACTTGATACACGCCGTTATAGCTCCCTGATGTAGCTGCGGCAATAGTGGTGACGCCAACGACCGAAACCCATGTCCCGATTGGAAAATAGGTACCGGCTGCCGCTACCGTAGCCGTCGTACTGGAAATGGTGCAACTTGTGGTTGCCTGAGGAAGATGCTGAATAAACCCGGTCGTTGTCAGTTGTCCAACGGCGGCAGAGGCGTACGCCACAAACCCTGCTCCACATGCGGTCGTTGTCACACTGGCTGAGTTATATGTAGTCGGTACGCAGCCCTGAATCTGGACGATAGCGGCGGCTACATTAAATTTCTGCCCACTCGAGAGTATACCCGCCAGAACTTGCGTTCCTGTTCCAGCATTGGTGAAAGACACTGACCCGGCGCTCGAAGCTGTCACCACAAAATCCCCGTTCGTAAATGATCCGGTCGTCGTAACCCCAACCGTCGTAATCAAAGATCCAACCGGAATGGTCGTCGTTCCCGCGTACGTACTTCCAGGATACGTAGTAAACGTAATAGTCACCGTACCAGCACTCGCACTAAACCCAGTGGTGAGGAATGGCCCCATGCCAAAATATACAATCGACGATACCGTTCCAGTAACAACAGCCGCCCCAGAAAGTGCTACTGTTGGTGCGACAGAAACCGTGAAGGTCGTTGCGCTATTGATGACAGTCACGTATGTGTTGGCTGCAAAAGTTCCTGTGCCACCTGCAACCGTGACGGGACATCCAACAGCCAGTCCGGCGGTAGTCGTAACCGTAATCAGGGTTCCGGAGCTCGATGCGCTTGCGGCTGAGGTATACACCACGCCCGTTCCATACGCGTAGTTGATGGGTTGAACAGGAACGGCCGTAGCTATCGCCACCGCCGGGTGATCAGCATACTGAGCAGCGACACCACGGGCCACACCCTGTTCCAGTCTTCTCCCCATGGTGGCCATATCAGCCTCAATGTTGTGAATGAAGGTTGGGGTCTGTGTCGCGAGGGAGAAATAGAGTTTGTCCGGATCACCATGAATCACGTACACAGAGGTATTATCTGGGACCGTTGTCCAAGCTGGTGAGACAATGAGCGTATTATTACTGGATCCACTCACGACGGTGGCACCGCCCGATAGTGGCGTGGTCGGTGCTGCCGAAACCACAAAGGTATTCGCACCGGAATCGATACTCAGAACGGTCGTATCCCACGCGAAAACTCCGACACCAGCTGTTACCGTCACCTGCATACCTACCACCAAGTTGGTAACACTTGTAACTGATATGACCGTACCCGAACTTGTGGCTCCAGCCGCAGATGTGTAAGCAGCACTATTATCATCTTTGGTACCAACAATACTCCGAACCTGACCCATACCGGTTCCGGAAATAATTCGAACGGCTTGTCCATTCCAACGATGGAGCGGCCATGTTTTAGAACTATCAGTCAGAGTTGCCACTCCTGTTCCGGTAATCGTCGTTGAAGCAACGGTTTGTGGTGGCCAAATGTAATACGTTCCCGATCCACCTGGGACACCAGTAATTTGATTGGCAATCACGGTTTGATAGGGAGTACCAAGGATAATAGCTGATGCGGAGAGAGCCACGGTCGGAGTCGTTGAGATGGTGAAGGTCGTACCACTGAGAACGGCTACCACATAGGTACCAGCTGTAATGGTACCGGTTCCCGATACCATAGTGATAATCATCCCTGGGACAAGACCCGTGGTGGAACCAACCGTAATGGTATTGCCGTTGTTGGTGGCGCCCGATGCCGAGAGGTACTGTGTCACAAACTGGAGTGTTGCATTAGCGAGAGCGGTCGTCACCGCAACCGACAGCGTAATCGTTTTCGTTGTGGTACTCACGACTTTAGTACCCACGGCTGAGACGGCGCCCGTGCCACCAGTCGTCGGAATGACGGATACCACCATACCAGGGACGATCCCAGTGGTATCACCTTGAGCTAATATGACCGTTGTCGTGAGTCCAGCGGTAAAACATGCCCCCATACGGGTCGTTACCGCCATATTGCTCATCACCCCAGTTCCCGTGAGAATTTGTCCAGCAAAAAATGCACCACTCGACATCGTACCAGCCGTAAAGATATTCCCGATGATGGTACTCCCGGTCGCTACCCCTGTCTGGGCAGAGTTGGCAGCGCTGGTAACTGTCCCAGAGTCAAGTTCATCAATGAGATAGTGTGAGGTATCATCTGGCGTCGTGTTCCACGCTGGTGACACGGTGAGTGTATTAACGGTATTGGATGTGATATTTCTCACTTGCCCTTCTCCAGCTCCACAAATTATTCTCACTTTATGTTGGTAAGTTGAAAAGTAATCTACTTCCCAATTTTTTGACGTATCCTGAAGCGTTGTTGAAGACTGAGATCCCGTGGCAATTCCGCGATCATCAATGAGGGCAATTTCACCACCATTCATGATCGTGCCATCAGTTCCTGCAGCAGATATCGGACCACCAGTTGTTCCAGAATTTCGGACATACCATGTATCCGCTGCGACGTCGTAGTATTGCATCGTATACGTCGTACCCGAAGAGAGGAGCCAGATTCCGCCAGAGTGTATGAGAAACCGACTCGTGGCGTCCGGCTGCACTGTCCACGGCGTATCCATAGTCATCACGCTCGACTCAATCTGATACTGAGTACCCAAGGCACCAATAGCGAGGGCTGCACCCGTAATAGTCACAATTGGACAATAGGCATTCAGCTCCTCCGCATATTTATTGGAATCAGCGAAGTAAAGAGTGGTTGAGGAGTTATAAATAATTTTGCGCACGATAGAGTTCCCAGTGGCCGCTACAAAACGGACCTGATAGCCCACCCACTGATTGACCGTCCAGTTTTTGTTGACATCAATAACCGAAAGTTCTGGAGTAACCGGCAAGGTGGTGATGGTGCCATTATCCCAGATCGTTGGATTGGAGACACTACTGATGATTCGCTGCTGCCCAACACCAGTTCCACCGATGATGCGAATATCATAACTGGCCAAAACCTGACCCGTAAGAGCGGCGCACGTAATAGTATCGGGACCAGCCGAGATCACCCGACCATAGTATCCTTGTCCGCCCACAAACTGCATGGAAGAAAAAGATGCGGGAGCAATCGGCGGAAAGGCGAGTTGTTGATAGGTATCTGTGACAGTGTCATAGCGCCAAAAACCAGTACCCACAGAAGTAGCACCCGCTGCCGTAGCTGCCGCCTGGAGGTAATAAATATAACGCCCATGGTTTACATGATACAGGGAATTATTGGCCGCCGAAGCACTACTCACTGCAGCCGAAACACCCGGTGCCAGGCGGCACCATTCCCAGACTGGGAGATCAACTTGTTTGATGAGTTTGTTGGTTATGGCCACACGCGTTAGTTCAGTAAATTGCGCCGGATTCCATTCGCAAACGTATTTCTCGCTGGGTCTTGATACATTTGTTGATTTTGCCCAGCAATGGCGACCAGGTTGGTCATAGAGGTTACGGCGGAAACTGTAGAAACGGTACTGAGCGTTAAGCCAGAAGTCATGGCATCCAGGGTGACCCTTTGGCGATTGCCTAAGTCAAATGCGGACTGTGTCTCCATCAACTTCACCATTCTCCGTAGAAGTGTACTGCTCTCATCAGTCGCCGGATTGATTTCGGCTCCCGTGGTATCGGTGATTCCCACCGTACTTGCGGCTGCACCACCAGCGGTCAAGAGATTGCCGCTCACGTCAAACGTAAATTTGTCCGTGTTGGTTTTGATGGCAGCCAAATTCCCGCCAGTTTCTTTGGCAATCGTTCCGGTAGAATCCTGGCGCACATATCCACCTGCTCCGGAAGTTACCAGCGGATCTGTGTTCGCTTTGACCGTTGCAAGATTCCC
>CAZABS010000028.1:2442-6679 GCA_964483635.1 uncultured Bdellovibrionales bacterium | reverse complement strand
CTGCTCCGGAAGTTACCAGCGGATCTGTGTTCGCTTTGACCGTTGCAAGATTCCCATCTTCTTTGGCGGGATTGATGCGAGTATTCCCAGCGTCCTTGATACCAACCACATTTGAAGCTGGTGTACTTCCAAAAACAATAGCCTCTGCTTTCTTGGGAAGCAAAAATGAAGCTGCCGCTCCGATCCCGGCAACCCCAGCCATTTTGAGAAACATGCGTTTCTGACTTGCTTCCGCTTCTTTATCAAACAGTGTTTTGGGAGCATGTTTGACCTCGGTAACCGAAGCAATATTTTGTTCAGAAAACCGAGCCAACCAGCGTTTACGAACACCTTCTCTCGAGATAACGCGGATACCATCCATGGATCGACCAGTCACAATCGAATCAAGACTTGGGGCATACTGTGTCGATGAAAACCCCCTTCCATCCGGCGATATCCGAAAAGAACTCTCACTCCTTTTTTCAACTTTGTTTTGCATGGACTTGTGCGCTGGTAATCCCCCTCTGTTTTGGACTACATACGAAAACAACTCTGCACGAAAGACGTTCACTCTTTTCTTCAGCCTCAAACCACCAAACGAGAAAAGGTATTACTTCTCCTTTGTTTCGCTCGAAGATGGGGTCGAAGTATCATCATCTTTAAATGCTCCACGAAGGTGTTTGATGGCGTCAGTTATCCCTCGTGCTAATTCTGGAATTCTGCGTGATCCGAACAAGAGCACCAAAATCACGGCGATAATAACGAGCTCCTTTGTTCCCAAACCAAACATATCGGTATGAATTAATGATTTACAAAGAGAAGAAACCTGAGCACGTTTTCAGTATACTAAAGCCCTCTTTTCATGGCAAGAATTTTCCCCTGAATAAAGGAAAAAACTCAGTTGGTCAAGCTGATGGCGGAGTCGACGGAGTATCCGTACCTTTTTCAGAAAGGGGTGCCGTTTGAGTACTTGGAGTCGCCTCAGCTTGTGGCGTGGGCATTGCTACCGTCTGCGGTGCATCTGGTATCTTGACCGCTCCGGCGAGAGGACTCGCGCTCGGTGATTCAAGATTGATATAGGTAATAACCGCCAGGATCAGTGTAAAGACAAATGGCGCGTTCAAAAAATGAACAACAGAGGAGAGGACGTTCACGAGAATGGGGAGCGTCAAAAGGTACAATCCGAGTTTATACGCCGTACCATAGGTCAAATCAACTTTCCTGAGTTTGGCAACGAGCCAAATAATAAGTGCTCCAAAAATAAGATACACCAGATATTTGACTGAGAGACCAACGAAAATCAAGAGTGGAAGCACAAAGAGCAGCGCGAGGAAAACCCACTTGAGAAAATTAAACAACATACCGACGAGACTGAGTACTTTCTCCTTATCAAGCTGAAAATCGTCAAAATTATAACGTGAGAAATTCTGAATCTGCACTTTTCCCTGGCGAGCATCACGACTGCCCACACTGTCTTTCCCGAGGATCAGCATGGTGTCATAGCGCTCAAAATCATTGGCATCAACACTCTTCGAAGTATCTATAACCAGCAGGTTCTCCGCCATAGGAAAATCATCTTTTTGATCCTGGTGTGAAAGCCAATCCTTTGGAAATAGGATTGCATACGGCTCATCAACATTGGAACTCACTTCACCATTTTTCCATGTCAGGACGAGTTCATGAGGATAGAGATCAGCAACCATTTGTTGTATCTCAGCCAGCTTGGGAGCAGATTTCCATGCAACGGTCACGGTAACAGCCAACACGAGCGAAGTGATGATGGCAACACTTACCATGAGGAGGAAAAAATACTTGACGGCCTGCCCCGCACCTTCACCACGAACTTTTTCATAAAACACCTTCCCCCAGACACTTTCCTGCACGGTTTTGAGAAATTGCATAAAATTAAATTAGAGTGCTTCTATTTTAGCACTGTTTCCGTTTTTCCGGTGGAGTCCGGGGTATGCCCTGGAAGGGATCCTTCTTTGATAAAAGTTCCCATTTGAAGTTCTTGAAACGCCTGATTGAGCTCAGCCTTGGTATTCATGACTATTGGACCTCCCCACGCGATAGGTTCATGCAGGGGTTTGGCCATGAGAAAGAGAAACCGTACGCCCTGTTCGTTCGCAGTGAGTGTCAGCCTATCGCCATCGTGAAAAAGTACCACCTGTTTGGCTGCTACGCGCTGCGTACCATCTCCAAAAGTGGCGCCGCCGCCGAGAATAGAGAGAAAGACCGTAGCTCCGAGCTGCGTCGGGATGGTACAGACATAATTTGGGAGGACTTCAACGTCAAGATACGTAGCCCGAACATGTTTCCCGGTAAATCTTCCTTCTTTCTCATGATATTTCCCTGAGAGAATCCGTACCCGTATTCCGTCATGCTCGACGATGGGGATGTCTGCCGCACGAATATCACCATAAGTTGGCTGAGTCATTTTTTGGTGAGCTGGGAGATTGAGCCAGAGCTGTGCACCCCACATCCGTTTGCTTGCCTGAGGCATTTCTTGGTGAATAATTCCTGAACCAGCCGTCATCCACTGTGCCTCACCATTTCGAATACTTCCCTGATTGCCGAGACTGTCACGATGTTCAATATCTCCTTCGAGAAGATAGGTGATGGTTTCAATTCCTCGGTGAGGATGCCATGGGAACCCCTTGATGTACTCGTCGGGATTGGTCGAATCAAACGCATCCAGCATAAGAAAAGGGTCGAAATCGTCTGTATCCCGATGTCCAAATACCCGGGTTAGCGAAACTCCTGCCCCATCGATGGCAGACTCCCCGGTAAGTATTTTTTTGACCGATCTCGTCATGTCCGTGCTGGTAATATTAGTATACTAAGCATACCATATGATCACCCAATCACTCCTACTCCAAGCGAACATTCACTTCTTCCAAAAGAAGTAGTCCTTGGGTTTTGTACGCTCATCGAAAGAAACATCCTCGTCGGCGTTGGTTTGTTGACAGGCAGAGTAATACTCGCTACAAAGCAGATGTCCTTTCCCAATTGAGGAGGCAGTTATGAAAATTGTAAAGCATCAAAGCCCTTTGCATTTTCCCTACGGAGTACATCCAAAGCAACCCACTGGCATTATGGTTCTTTCTGACTGGAGAGATCAGTCCATCGCACTCCTGAAGCCCGATCAGTCGCTTGCCAATCTTTCCTACCAAGAATGTTGGTTCTGGCCGGCGCTTGTTGGGCTCGATAAGCTCAGTTATCCGATCATGGCGCACTTTGCCCAATCGGAAGGATTCTTTTGGCCAGGTGGGCGATTTTTCTCCCCACGGGCATGGATCCAACTGACCACACTATCCGAAGAAAATGACCCCTTCGGAGTGCCACTCGTTGTCAAAGGAACGGGCGATCAATCGCACATAACCGTGGAGTGCCTCTGGAGGGCTGATGGCGAAACCTACACGGCTTACGATCAATTAGCAAATGGGACCATCGATGCGAATCAACATACGACTGAATTCTGGGCCAACTTTTTCACAGAGATTCTTCTCGCCAAGCGCGTCGCAGCAGAGACGACGCTCGAAAGAGCCACTCGCGAGGCTGATCGGATGCAACGCATTCTCTCAGCCATACCCGTGTAAACGAAACGAAGGGAGTTGACCAATGCCCCCCGAAGATTGTTCCGTACAATGCCTGTTAGAAGCCGAACTTATCCGGAGGCTTAACCCTCAGCATGAACTCCTCCGGTTTCTTGATCCTCGTGCCAGCAAGGAAGTGCAGCAAGAACTCCTCGACCGGTTTGCCCCGGTGGATGCGCTGAGTGCGTCGTCGTGTGCAACCTCCACTCTCGCACTCTATGAAAGGATCGTCCGAGCATACAGTGGTTACCTCATCGCACTTCGGCAAGCAGTCGGTGACGTACACCAATTCAATTGATGGTTCACACATCTTCTAAGAGGAACTTGAAAATGAGAAAACGAATGCGAATCCTTATTGAAGAAGGGTGGCAACGTCCTTCTGCACCACTCGATTCACTCGGTCTCGCCTGGCAATGGACGCTCGAGGATCTCTATCGTGAGTTCTATCTCGAAGACGGCAAGACTCCGCTCGAGACCATCATCCCCTTTCGGTTTGGGATGATCCTCCGATTTGTGGGGAGCAATGGTTTTGACATAGATCAACGTGGATTCAAAGCCTGCGGAATGGCATCGCTCACACTGCGCTCCCACGGATCCGGCAGAGATCAAATCGGGCACATCGAGGATGTGTTCATCCGGCCGGAATACCGCGGCTTCGGCCA
>CAZABS010000028.1:0-2342 GCA_964483635.1 uncultured Bdellovibrionales bacterium | reverse complement strand
AATATTATCGGTACAAAGAGTTACTTCTTTCCCAACCGAATACTCAACAACCAAGGAGCGCAATTATGTCCCTTCCAAGGTTTCACATCGTCGGAAACCAGCCCATTGCCGTTGGAATTCCATATCGAGTGTACGTTGGCTATGACGACAATCAAATCGTCTCGCTCGCATTATCGGCCACGGATCCAGTTTCAACTTTGGCGCAGCTGTACGTCGAAGTTCCTGGAGAGTTCCATGCGTCGACAATGTTCGTCGAAGTGAAGTGCGATGAAGCTGACCCGAAGAACGTACCAGAAGCTCATTTCTGGTATGATCAATACCACGACCGCGAGCTCTACAATGAATTCGTAAATGATGACACTGCGGCGGAGTGGTCTGCGATTCTCGGCGCCAGTGTTTCATTCGAGCCTCCGATCTAGCGCATTTCTCCGAGGAGTATCTCATGTCTGACAGCGACGAAGTTGCGACTGGTCAAGAACTGTGTTTCGAAGAAGCACGGAAGCTCTACAATCTCTGCCCTGATCACGAGCTGCTGCGGTACTTCAAAGAAGCCAATAGTGATGCCGTGTGGGAAGAGTTCATGCTCCGCTTTGCCAAACCAGGACTCACTCGTGAGCAAATGAGAGCATATCCTTCCATGGCGTGGATCTACGCAGGGTATTTCCTCGCCCTTCGAGCGGCATGCAAAGCGTTCTCTCCGGCTCAGACCACCTGACACCCGCAGCAACGCACTGCGAAAACCCCAACGCCAACCGGCTGCGGGGTTTTTGATTGCTGTTTTGATTATGCCTGAAATCCGATCGAAGCCTTGGGCTCCTCAGAAGGAGTGACGCTCCCAAATTTTGACTCGTACTTCGCGAGATTCTCACCGAGTGCTTTGACCATCCGCTTCATATGACTGGGCGAGATGATGATGCGAGCATTAAGCGTCCCCGTTGGTGGAAAAATATTGAGGAAATCGATGACAAACTCTTCTTGGGTATGCATCACCTGCATCATGTTGGCATAGTCCCCCTTCAGTTTTTCATCGTTGGCTTTGATTTGAATCTGTCTTGATTCGGTCGAAGCCTTGTCTTTTGAAGATGGTGCTGGGTTCATAGAGAAAGGTGATTACAAAAATAGAGTTACAAATGACATTCAGGTCTCGCATCTTGAATGCGACGAAAGCGCCTATCGAGAAACGCTCTCTCAGCTTCATGTTTCTTAGCCAGTACGCGGACTATTATCTCCTGGAGTCGCAACACGACCCTTTTTCTTCGGTCGGTGCTTCGAATCCGATTAATGAAATCATTCAATCACTGATGGAGCCATTATATCACCGATATGAGCACCTTTACAAAGGAATTTATTCATGTCATTATGTCATGTTCCTTGATAATTCAAACTCATATTTCAGCGGTCATCACAACTGTTTCAGGAGGTGAATATCATGATCAGAAACGAACAGGCTCATTCAGAATTACTCGAAGATGCCATCAACACGAATGATCCTCTCAAGATCTATCGCGCTCATGCTCAGCATCGACTCCTCTCTTCTGATGAGGAGCGAGAACTCGGTAAACGTATTCGGTCCGGGGATGACGAGGCACGTAATACCCTCATCACCCACAATCTGCGTTTGGTCATTGCTCTTGTCATGCGCTACAACTGGAGTGATCTTCTCTTGGCTGATCTAATTCAAGAAGGAAATCTAGGGCTAATTCGAGCTGCCGATAGATTCGATCCTGATCTTGGGATTCGTTTTTCGACGTATGCCACTTACTGGATCCGCAATAAGATCTTGGCGGCTCTGGTGAAGCGCTCCCATGTCAAGATACCCGAAAAAATCCGAAAGGATCTTCGGGGTGTAGCTAAGACCGAACAGAAGCTCGTCATGTACCTGGGACGCCAGCCAACCGACAAGGAGATCGCGGAAAAACTTGAGATTTCGACCGAACGCGTCACGGCAGTTCGCAAGCAATTTTTCGTCTACTCGTTGGATGCACAATCAACTGAGGATCAGACGCTCCACGACACCATCGAATCAGAGGGTGCTGAACCAGATAATCAGATACGATATCGCGACCAAATTCGAATGGTAGAGCGCCTGCTCGGTGTGTTTGCATCCCATAAGCGCATTCCGCCGAAGAAAGCAAGAGCTCTCTTGGCAGTTCTCGAGCGTATCTATGGGTTGAATGGACACAGTCCCATGCCAATACCGGGGATTGCAGCTGAACTTGGTATCACCGTTGGTGAGGTAACTGAACTGCATCGAAAGGCGATTACCTTGATGCAGCGCGAAGCGCGTTCGATCGCTCCCGAAGGACTGCCGTAATCGCCAACCGCAACCACGTTTGCCCCTT
>CAZABS010000027.1:0-11867 GCA_964483635.1 uncultured Bdellovibrionales bacterium | reverse complement strand
AACTTCGGCCGCTAGAGAAAAGCTTTATTAGAAGCAAAATCCGCACTTGGAAGCCGGACTTCCAAGTGAATCTATTGATTTTCGCTTACTACTGCAGGCAGGTGAACCATTGAAACTCAACAACCGAACCGCTGAAAAGTTGTGGAAACAGAGGTTTGACGGGTATAGCGAGATGGGCTAATATACCCCCAGAGGGTATAGAGAAAATATGAAAACGGTTCGGGTGCAACAATCAACGAAGAAAGTGCCTGCCGCGAAAGCCGCCGTTTTGTCGCGTCTTGCGCGTATTGAGGGGCAACTCCAGGGGATCCGTCGTATGGTAGAAGGGGAGAAGGAATGTCTCGATATTATTGCTCAGGTATCGGCAATTCGTGAGGCCGTGGCGATGCTCGGGGTAGAGCTTCTCAAGAATGATTTTGTCTGTAAATGGGAAGGAAAACGAAAAATAGACGAAGCCTATCTCAAGTCATTATTTAAGATGCAGTAAGAAAGAAATGCTCGTGCATCTCATCGCATCATAGTGAGACCGGCTGCAACTGATTGAGAATATCCTTATTAATAATTAGCTCAGACAGATGTATGTATGACGTTATTGTTCTGGGGGGAGGTCCTGGAGGTGTTGCTGCGGGAATTTACGCTGCTCGCAAACAGATGAAAACTCTCTTTCTTACCGTTGATTTTCTTTCGCAGTCAGCGGTGTCAGCAGGAATAGAAAATTGGATTGGAACAGAAACGATCACGGGCTATGCTTTTGCTCAGAGTCTCGAGAAACATCTCCGGGCACAGACTGGTATCGAAATTCGAACCGGGGAACGAGTGACCACTCTTTCGGAGCTCGCGGCTGGCTATCTGGTGAAAACAGAGAAGGGTGAATATCAAACACGGACGGTGATCATTGCTACGGGTGGACGGCATCGGCATTTGGATATTCCCGGCGAAGAAAAGTTTATTGGAAAAGGAGTTGTTTTTTGCTCAACTTGTGATGCGCCATTTTTTCGAGGGAAGCGTGTTGCAGTCGTCGGCGGAGGAAATGCTGGTCTCGAGGCTGTGGAGGATCTGTTGCCCTATGCGAGTGAAATTATCCTCATCTCACGCGGGGGAGCACTGAAGGGAGATCAAATCACTCAGGAAAAAATACTGGCTGATAAACGGGTACGCGTCTTGTATCATGCAATTCCAGAGGAGATCCTTGGAGAGCAGCAGGTGACTGGATTGAAAATTCTCCATACGTCTGATGAACAAGAAACCTCCTTGTCGGTGGATGGAGTATTTGTCGAGATCGGCATGGTTCCAAATACAGATATGGCCAAAGGATTGGTTGATCTGAATGAACGCGGAGAGATTATCATCGATCATCGAACGATGGAAACCTCCAAGCGAGGGATATTTGCTGTTGGAGATGTCACTGATGCACCCTACAAACAGAATAATATTTCTGCGGGACAGGGAGTGGTAGCTGCGCTGTCGGCGTATGATGCTGTCAGGAAACAAGGAGATGGGATTGACAAGGCATAAAAAATCTGCTATACTGGTATATAGAAAAGAAGGAACGGGTGAAAGCCCGTTTTCTTTTTTTCTAATAAAATGTACCTTTTCAAATCCGAATACATACGTGTTCGGCAAAAACAAAGACAAAAACAAAAAGCCTAACGGCTTCAAACTCTTGGTACAGGTCTCCCTGTTCCACGCACCGGGATCAAAATGATTTCCGGTTGCCTCCAAAGCAAACCGCTGACGCATCTGCGCTCAGCGGGTTTTTGCTTTAAATAGGCACTTCTCTGCTTGATTTTGGTACTGATTCGCGCTACAATCGGTTGTATATGGAAGTATTTGAAATAGAGGGTGGAAAGCGACTGTCTGGACGGATCGTGGTATCCGGATCGAAAAATGCGACTACCCCGATCATTGCTGCGACACTCTTAACGAAAGAGACGTGCGTTCTCAAAAATATTCCTCGGATTGAGGATGTGTTTCGGATGCTCGAGATTGTGCAGAGTATGGGTGCAACGGTACAGTGGCGCGGAGAACATACGGTGGCGATTACGGCTCGCGATATTGATCCCAAGCGAGCAGACCAAGAGGTTGTCAAACGTCTCCGTTCATCGATTCTCCTCCTGGGGGCGCTCGCGAGTCGATGTGATTCGTTCTTTTTGCGTCAGCCTGGAGGATGCGTGATTGGGGCTCGCCCAGTTGGTACACACATTGATGCATTGACGGCCTTGGGTATCCGGATCCAAAACCGTGGCAAGGGGTATCAAGTAGAGGCACGTGGTCGACGGAGTGCGACGGTTGTGCTGAAAGAATTTTCGGTGACGGCAACGGAGAACGCCATGCTTTTGGCGGCGACACTTCCTGGAACAACGACCATTCATATAGCTGCGGCAGAACCGCATGTTGAGGATCTGGGGCATTTTCTGAAGAAGATGGGAGTGCAGATCCGAGGACTTGGGACACATACGATTACTATCACTGGTTCAAAGCAGCTCCGGGGAGGAGAGCATCAGGTTATTCCTGATCATAATGAAGCAGCAACGTTCTTGATTCTGGGTGCCGTGACGAAGAGTCCGATCACCGTGGTACACGCCCGAGAAGATCATTTGAGAATTGTGTTGGAAAAACTCCGAGAATTCGGGGTACAGTTCTCGATACACAAAGATGAGATTACGGTGATACCTGCAAAAAAACTTCGAGCAGTAAGTAAAATCGGAACCTTGCCATACCCAGGTATTCCAACTGATATTCAGGCGCCGTTTGGAGTTTTGGCAACGCAGGCTGAAGGCGACACGCTTATTTTTGATACGATGTTTGAGGGGCGGTTTAATTCTATTCTCGAACTTGAAAAAATGGGAGGACGAGCAACCATTCTCAATCCTCATCAAGTAGTGGTGCATGGGAAAGCAGAGCTTCGAGGAACACAGATCAAGAGTTATGACTTGCGAGCGGGCGCGGCTTTGGTGATCGCAGCCCTACTTGCAAAAGGCACAACGCGTATTGAAGATATTTATCAAGTTGATCGCGGATATGAGGCACTTGAAATCCGTCTTCAAAAAATTGGAGCAAAAATCACGCGGGCACATTATACCGTTTAATACCTATGGCGTTTTGGGTTCGTAAAATAGGCATCGATCTTGGGACAGCCAATACGCTGGTGTTTGTTCCTGGGAAGGGAGTAGTTATCAATGAACCATCCGTGGTGGCGATTTCTCTTTTTGAAAATAGAGTGTTGGCTGTTGGGAACGAGGCGAAAGAAATGCTTGGGAGGACTCCGGATACGATTGTGGCGAGTCAACCGCTCCGTGATGGAGCAATCGCGGATTACCGAGTTACCGAAGCGATGCTCCGGTATTTTATCAATCGAGTGACTGGTCGCGTGAGGCTGTTTCGGCCTGAGGTGGTGCTTTCAATTCCAGCGGGGATTACTTCAACCGAGCGGCGGGCAGTGGTGGATGCGGCGATTAAAGCGGGTGCGAAAGCAGCGTATGTTGTGAAGGAGCCTATCCTGGCGGCTATTGGTGCTGGGATACCTATTCATACCGCACAAGGGAATATGATCATTAATATTGGAGGAGGAACTTCAGAGATCGCAATTATTTCCCTTGGGGGAGTGGTCGCGTCAGCAAGCGCTCGGGTCGGGGGGAACCGGATTGATCAGGCAATATCGGATTATATTAAACGGAAGTATAGTCTTGCTATTGGCGAACGAACGGCAGAAGAAGTCAAAATAAAAATTGGTTCGGCTATCGTGCAAGTAAAAGAGGATCATATTGAAGTACGAGGAAGAGATCTCATGGGAGGGTTACCCAGAACCGTTACACTCTCCTCAAATGAAGTAACGGAGGCTATCCAAGATGAACTGCGTGAGATTATTAACGTCATCAAACAAGTGCTCCAGGAAACGCCACCAGAACTGGCGGCGGATATTATGGATAAGGGAATGGTGCTTTCGGGTGGGACGGCACAACTTCGGTATATAGACCAGCTCATCGCCAAAACTATCAACGTTCCCTGCTATCGAGCTGAAAATCCTGCCTTTTGCGTGGTGAAAGGGACGGGTATTGTGCTTGAGAATCTCGAAATCTACAAGAGAAGTCTCATGCTCGGAAAATAAGGAGGGTATTTTTTTGGCCGTGAGGCTGCTCGAATAATTGATGGTCAAATAAGGGATTCTTGTATGGTGATTGGTATTGATGCTTCGCGAGCTTTTCTAAAAAAACGGACGGGGATTGAAGAATATAGCTATCAAGTTCTTCGTTATCTTCGAACAGCACTTCCCGGAGAGGCTGAGGTCATTTTGTATCTTCGGCGTGGGCAAACCGTTGATTTCAAGCTGCCTTCCACGTGGAAGACAAAATCCCTTTGGGCTCCACGTCTCTGGACGCAAGGACGATTGTCACTTGAGATGCTGCTCAATCGGCCAGACGTCTTGTTTGTTCCCGCGCACACGGTTCCCTTTATTCATCCCAAACGAACCGTTGTGACGATTCATGGTTTAGAGTATGAGTTTTGTCCCGAGGGGTATGGGTTTTTTGAGCGGATATACATGCGGCTCTCCATTCTTCATTCTTGTTGGACTGCTTCTCGCGTCGTCGCTGTTTCTGAAAACACGAAACGCGATTTAACACATCTCTATCGAATTTCCGAGAAGAAAATTCAAGTGATACATGAAGGATTCCAATCCGAATCTCTTCCCAAGATGCTTTCCCAAACTCCAGTGAGCGATCATCTCCCATACCTTTTGTTTGTCGGTCGATTGGAAACGCGCAAGAATCTCATCCGTATTCTTGAGGCTTTTGAACAAATGAAAGATCAGCTTGGGACAACTCATCAGCTCATCTTAGTAGGAAAATTTGGTTATGGATATCAACAAATTCTCCAAAAAATACATCATTCCAAATGGAAGCAAGATATTGTCGTGAAGGGGTATATCTCTGAAGCTGAAAAATGGAATCTTCTCCGGCAGGCATCACTGTTTCTTTTCCCAACGCTCTATGAAGGATTCGGGATTCCAGTGCTCGAAGCGCAAAGTGTTGGAATTCCAGTTTTAACCTCAAATACCTCTTCGCTTCCGGAGATTGCTGGTGCGGGTGCAATTTTTGTTGATCCTACTCGTACCGAATCCTTGCGGGATGGGATCGTCCTGGGTCTTACGGACGAATCGCTCCGAGCTGGTATAATTGAGGCGGGCTCGAAAAACGTACGCCGATTTCATTGGGCGAGCACCGCAAGGCTTCTTGCGGGTTGCATAACACAAGCGGTATGAAACCAGAAAGAAAGGTTGCTCTCGTTCATGATTTTCTCTTAAGTTGGGGCGGTGCAGAGCGAGTACTCTGTGAAATGGCAGCGATGTATCCCGATGCTCCCATATATACTCTCTTGGCAGACCCAGAAATTGTTCAGCGATACTTCCCTGGGAAAGTAATCCATCAGTCTTTTCTCAAAAAGGCGCCGGGATTTCTGCGTCGTCGATGGTGGTGGCTGCTTCCATTCTTTCCGGTGGCCATTGAAACATTTGATCTTCGAGACTATGAGCTCGTTCTTTCCTCATCGGGAGCGTGGTCGAAGGGGGTTATAACGCGCCTTCACACAAAGCACGTCGCCTATGTGCACTCACCCATGCGATTTGTTTGGGATAGTTTTCATTGGTATCCACTGCTTCGTGGAAAACGTAAGTTTTTTCGGAGAATTTTTTTGAGCTATCTTCGGCTGTGGGATAAGGAGGCATCAGCGCGACCGGATGTACTCATTGCGAATTCTTTGTTTACTCAAAGACGCGTACAAAAATACTACCGTCGTGAGGCAACCGTTGTCTATCCGCCCATGACACTTTCATTCCCAGTCCTGGAGCCGGGAAGCCGAGAATATTTCCTCGTGGTTTCTCGATTGACTGCAGCCAAAGGCATTGATGTTGTGCTTGAAACATTTCAGAAGCTTGATCTGCCTTTAGTGGTGGTAGGTGATGGTCGCGAACTGACTCGCTTGAAAAAAAGTGCTGGACCGACCATCACGTTTGCTGGTAGCGTTTCAGAACAAAAGCTCAGCGAGTACTATCAAGGTGCGCGAGCGCTCATTCAACCAACCGCAGAAGATTTTGGATTAGTACTCGTGGAAGCTTTGGCTCATGGAACTCCTGGTATCGCCCTCGAAGAGGGGGGTGCTCGAGAAATACTTGAACCAGGGAAAACGGGTGAATTCTTTTTTGTGGCAACTCCAGAAGTGATTGCGGATGGTGTTCGGCGTTTTCTCGAACACGAATCTCTCTATGATCGAAAAGTACTTCAAGAAAAAGCCCGGACATTTCATCGCGAAGTTTTTCGTCAAAAACTTGAAGAGTGTATTCAGCGTGAAGCACTATAATATGCGCATCGTTGGTCATCAAAATCAGAGGAAAACGCTTGGGCAGATTGCTCGGCGGGAAATGATTCCGCAAAGTTATCTTTTTACGGGTCCCAATGAGGTTGGTAAGAGGCAGGTTGCGCTCGAGTTTGCTTTTCGGTTGATTGGAGGCAGCCGTATTCCGGACGGCGAGTTGCAGCATCCGGATATTCGGATGGTGGAACCAGTATTTGAAGAGCGAAGTGGACAGGTAAAGAAGAAGCAGATTGCGGTTGCCGATATTCGCCAAGCACTCCTGTTTCTCTCTCGTTTTCCAACGCTCGGCAAACGAAGGGTGGTGATTGTTGATGCTGCTGAGGAGCTCTCAATTGGGGGGCAAAATGCATTACTGAAAGTCCTCGAGGAGCCAAATACCACGAGCATTTTGATACTCGTGACGGCTCAACCCGGAAGACTTCTTCCAACTCTCTTGTCGCGCTTAGTCACTTTTACCTTTGATCCAGTTCCTCCTTCAGAGCTTGAGGAATTTTTTGCGGATCAGCCTCGTCTTCCTGCACCGTTCTTTTTTCTGCTTGGTTTGCCGGGGTTTATTACGAAGGCGCTCCAAAATCCAGAGACTTTTCAACGACATCAACAAAGACTCAGTCAGTTGTTTCAAATCTCCAATCTTTCATTACGAGCCCGAATTCAACTAGCAGAAGAACTCTCTGATGATCAGGTGATGCTTCCAGTGCTTTTGGAAGAGTGGCTTTCAGGTCTCCATGTACAGTTTTTGAAGGATCCAGCACGTTTTCAAAGGAGATTGTTTCTGCTCGAACGAATTTTAACGGGAAATCGTGCGATTACTTTGCGACAGGGAAGTGCTCGGCTCCTTCTCGAAAAACTCTTTCTCGCGTTATGAGTATGTTTGGAGAGAAAAGTGAAAAACAGAAAATGTTTCGGAGGGCGCTGCTCGAGCGTCGCCCCAAACCACTGAATCGTCGGGGAGTGCTTCTGCAAACTTCTTCACGGTCATGGGATTCTCTTGCTCTCTGGCTGGTTTTTGTCGGAATTACCGGATATATACTTTTTTTTTCGGGGTGGCTTCTCGTGACGGATGTACGCCTTGAAGGCGAGAGCGTGCTTTCAACAAAGGACTTAACAAATTTTGTGACGTCTCATATTGAAGGAAAGTTTCTCAAAGTAATCCCAAAAGGAAACTATTTTTTTGTATCTTCTGATGTGGTAGCACGAGCACTCAAGGAGCAATATCCAAAATTCTCATCGGTTCAAGTTGAAAAAATATTTCCTAACGAGCTGCGTATTCGATATGAGGAATACACGACGCTGCTGCGGTGGTGTTCTGGTGGACCGTGTTATATTCTTTCGGAAAACGAAATGCTGCAATCTGCTGAACGCACCGAACTCCCAGAGTATGAATCCAGTAGACTCACGCTTGTTGATCAGAGCGCTCCAGCACTTACTCTTGGGCAGGTGTTGCCAGTGAAAGACTTCCTTCAGTCATTTCGAGAATTTTTTCAGTTATTTCCATCGCTCATAGCTCTCGAGCTTGAACCATTTGCCGAAACGCCCTCTCGATACGCTCCGGAAATACGCCTTCATACTCGAGAGGGATGGGATCTCATGGTATCTACTGAGCGTTCTCCACGAGAAAGTCTCGAGACACTTCGGGTGTTTCTTGATTCACAATCACTCATTCTTGAAAAAAGAAAAAACCTCCTCTCGCTTGACCTTCGTACTGAAGGGAGGGTTTTCATTTTGTGGAAAGAGAATCCTCAGAAAACGTCTGAAGCATTATCAGCTGAAACCTCTCTCAAGAAACCAGAATAGTTTTGATGAGTACTCTTCGGGAGTAGACTCGGGAGATTACGGCGTGTTTTTCTGTGGTTCTGGTACGTAGTAGATGAAGATTGAATCTCCTGCTTTGGCGATCGGATGCTCGACATCATAGGCACGGAGCCAATCGTAAGATGTTTCACCAGGCTGCTTTTCTTTATAGAGGTTTTCCTGGAGGAATCCGATGGAGAGAGCATACCAACCAGCTTCCGGCGACAGATGAGAATGCCAGCCAATATATTTATTTCCGAGATAATACTGAGGACTTGATCCTCCGAAATAGTCTACGCGAATCTTTTCAATAGGTGCTTGACTTGGCGGTGTCTTGAGGGTGATATTTTTGCAGAATTCTTCCTGAAAATTGGTGCTGGTACAGAGATTGTATTGTCCAACAAAATCTCTCAGACGCTTTACATCTTGTCCCCAATCGAAATTAGAATCAGTGACAAAGATATACCCTTTTTCGTTTCCGCCAGCAATTGGATTGAAGTAAGAGAGATAGTTAGGATAGGCGAGTACCGGAATAGCGAGGACAATGAGTGCTGCACCCCCATAGAAAATCTTGAGGAGCTTCTGGGTAATATCGCTTTCAGTTCGTTTCAGTATGTCAAACAACGTCTTTGCTATGAGAACATACAGCAGAGGCAGAATTGGAAACAGGTGTCGTAATCCAATATTGAGATTACCAGTGATGCTAACGTAGCTATAAAACAGGACAAAAAACATCATGAGCCACTGAGCAATATGACTCTGAAAGGAAATTCTGAGAAGTCGAGGGAGGCTTGAGAGTTTTTCTCCAATGATGGTTTTCCCCATACGATAGAGCGTGTAGCCACTCGTCAGCACCAAGAGAAATAATAAGGGGAGTGTCTCCTTGAGGAGAAAGACAACGGGAAAGTACCAAGCTGAAGCATGATTTGAAACATTCCCAAGAAAATAATAGGTATTTCCACCAGCAACTCTCGCAAATACCATGAAAACACCAAGGAAATATTCAGCTAGCGGTTTGAGGAGGCTGTGGTTACTCAATGTGATGATGCTTAATTCAGCGAGTCGTCCCACAAGTTTGTCATTGGGGAATTGCGCACGGGCAATTTCTGCAATGACGGAACCAGGCATGTTGAGAGTATTGACAAAGTAGAGTCCCCAAATGGCCACAAAACATACGCATACGATAACCGTATATTTCCAGAGGTATGTAACCATTGAAAGAAATCGTTTTTTCCAAGGTGAGTCTTCTCCATCGGTTGAAATGCTGAGGCTATAGAGTACGACGAATAAACCAAAAATTGGAAAGAGTAGTACCGCCGAGAATTTTGCCAGCTGTGCCAACCCGAGAAAGAGACCTGCCCACAAGACGTTTTTCCAGGTTGGACGTTCAAGAAATTTAACAAAGAAATAAAACGCAAAGAAAAGAAAGGCGGCAATACCGATATCGGTGGTAACGTAGTGACTATGGGCAAGGATGTTTGGATCAAAAAAATACAAGAGAGCAGCAAAGAGCGCCGCAATGGATCCAGCGAGTTCTTTGGTCCATAGGAAGATGAAAAAACCAAGAAGGAGTGCAATGAAGGTCATGGGAACACGTGACCAAAACGTGATTGCATCGGCATCGTTCCCGTTGCGATGGAGAATTTTATCACCGAACTCCCACTGAGCCAGTCCCCAGGTACGTGCTCGTCCCTCTGGAAATTTGGAAGTGTCGAGCCAATCACCATTTTCCCAAAGAGGATCTTCTTTGGGCATCACCGGTTCTGGATTGAGGGCGAGGAGGGGTAATCCCGCAAGATCTTTCAAGAGCGGAGGGTGTTCTGGATTAATCCGCATATCTTGATAACGTACATAACTATAGCTAGCGGGAATATGCGCCTTCTCATCCATCGTGGTGGACTCCTGTCGTGACACGATGAGACTGGTCACAAAAAAAATAACCATGAGCAATGCGAGGAGTTTTGGCGCGAGTCGCTTGAGTGTTTCCATACAATATAGGGTCAGAGGAATTAAGGGGTTTCAGTTGAGTGAGGAAAACGGAGAACGGTAAAATCGCTCGCGGTACCAGGGAAAAGATCTACCTTCAGGACGAGGATACGAGGGAACTTTTTTTGAAGGCGACTGATAAGTGTCGCGTCGTGTTGCATGAGTACAATCACCGAATCAGTGGTGCGAAGAGAGGTTTCTGGTTCAATGAAGGTGAGATTTTCGACTTTTCCAGTAGTAAGAAATTTGATTGGTTGTGCAGAAACAGGCAGTCCGTTGTCAATCATCTTGCCACCTCCATTTGGATAGACGTACTTCATAGTCTCGGGTGGAAGTGACATGAGATACACAGCCATGTTTTTGAAGTTTTTGTTAAAAGCTCCTTGCTGCTCTGAATGATTGGCAAAAAAGATGAAATATTTCGTGAGATTAAACGTACCACTTACGATCAAAACAAAGACAATGAGCGAAAGGAAGGCAATCCGTGTTCCAGCGAAACCGTTTTTTACACGATCAATAAGTCGGATCAGAGGGAGGGTGGCGAGGAGAAATACAGGTGTTTGGGTGCCAATGGCTCGGAGGGCATGAGGGAGACCTTCTTCGGTGAGAAATTCTGGCATCAGCATGACCAAAAACGCTGAGAGGAGGAGCCAGTTTCTCATGAGTCGCTCATCTCGCTTGCCTTCACGAAAGCGCTCGCCGAGAAGTTTGACCGTTTGGCTGATAACGGTAATGAGTCCGAGGAGGAACAGAGTGCCTACCATTGGGTCAAGGAGTGGATACGGAGGATAATTGTGCCGCCAGTTTTGATCACCCCAGAAATTATACTTAATGAGTGAAAGCCCAATGGTTTTCCCGAGGAGGAGCCACGGGTGACCATGATTGATTTCTGGTGATAATACTGAAACTGCGCTGGTACGAGAGGAAAAGTGTTCTGGGTTTTGATAAAAATCATAAAACATCGGGGCGGCTGTGATAAAGGCGCCAACAATAAATGCGAGTGCTGGTTTCCAATAGCGAGCCGCGAAATTTTCATATGTCCAAAAGAGCGCTGGGAGGAGGAGGATGAAGATAAGGGGAGCGAGGCGGAAGGCGACATAGGTATGCACGCCGATCCCAAAAATGAGTCCGGAGTACAAAAAGTGCTTCCAATATCGACTCTCAAGGCCTTTGACGAAAAAATAGAGTGAAAAAGAAAGGAGAGCTGAAACCATGATGGCGCGAAATCCAATACGCGAGAAATTGATGGCCCAGAAAGAGGTGGCCATGAAAAAAGCAGCGATTAATCCTGCAATCCGGCGATGAAAGAGCTCCTTTCCCAGGAAATACATTCCGAGTACCGCCAAAGTGCCAAAGATAGCTGAAGCGGCCTTGAGAGCGGGGATGTTTATCCCAAACACCTTGAGAAACAGAGCCTGAATATTAATGAAGAGTCCCTCACGTCCATAATTGTTCCCGTAGAAGAGTTGGTATTCACCTGTCTCATTGGCACGTAAAGCATCAGTGCCGTTGGTGGCCTCATCGGGATAAAGACCCCCCGGGATATTTTCGATGTTGTGCGTTCGAACAAAAAGAGCGAGGACAACGATGAGACTCAGAACGAAAGCTGAGAAAACACGTACCCACTTCCTCCCAAGAGGTTGATGTGATTGCTTCATTTCTTTGTGTATTGGTCTATGCTAAAATTATATCAAAGATTACTTGAAAGAAAAAGGAAATGG
>CAZABS010000026.1:0-12199 GCA_964483635.1 uncultured Bdellovibrionales bacterium | reverse complement strand
CTCCATATTGCCTTGGCTGTTGGATATATACATCAAGAACAATATGAAACTCTCAATAAAAAGCTTGAAAATGAGTCTTCTCAGATTGGTGCCTTCATAAGCTATTTAGAAGGTAAGCGTAAAAACAAGGAGTTTATAATTCGTTAATTCGTGAATCCGTTAACACGTAATAGGTAATCAAATCTTATGCCGAAGAAGAAAGCAGCTCAGGCGCCAGAAGAAAGTCTCTCGGGACGTCTTGGTGAGTTTGGAAGTGCGGTCATGCAGATCGCCGATGAAAAGAGTCTTTCACGAGAGAAGGTCCTCGAAATTGTTGAGGCTGCCTTGGCCGCCGCATACAAAAAAGACTATGGCAAAAAAGGCCAAGTGATTAAATCTAAATTTGATGAAGTTTCGAAAAGTGCTGCGTATTTCCTTGTGAAAGAAGTTGTGGACGACAGTGTTCGTGATTTCACGGTTCCTTCTCTCGAGGAACTCGGTGAGGATGGTAAAGTTCAGGCGGCCGAAGCCCCAACGATGATCACTGAATCTGGCGAAGAAGTCGAACGACTCCCACGCTACAATCCAGAGCGTGATCTCACGGTTCCTGAGGCGAATGCTCTCAAGAAAGGTTCGAAAGTCGGGGATTTCATAGAACTCCCACTTGAGTCGCACGATGATTTCGGACGGGTAGCTGCCCAAACGGCCAAACAGGTCATCATTCAGCGTATCCGCGAAGCAGAACGCGAGACCATGTTCAATGAATATAAAGAGAAAGAAGGTGAGGCGGTCAATGGAATTGTTCAGCGCATTGAGGGACGGAATGTGTTTGTGGATCTTGGGAAATCAGTCGGGATCCTGTTTCCTTCAGAGCAAATTCCTGGGGAACACTACCGAATTGGCCAGCACGTCAAAGTGTATTTGGCACGGGTGGAATCTGATCCAAAAGGTCCAGGACTCCTCCTTTCTCGGACACATCCAGAAATGGTGCGTCATCTCTTTACCCTCGAAGTACCAGAAATTTTTGCCGGTACGGTGGCGATCAAGGCAATCGCTCGTGAAGCTGGATCTCGGACGAAGATTGCTGTGGCGACAACCGAAGAAGGAGTTGATCCTATTGGTTCATGTGTCGGACAAAAAGGGACGCGGGTTCAGGCAGTCATCGATGAACTGGGCGGAGAAAAGATTGATATTATTGAGTGGAATGAAAATCCCGAGAAGTTTATCTCGGCAGCGCTTTCTCCAGCCAAAGTGCTCGGAGTGACACTTGATGAAGCCGAAATGCAAGCGGTGGTGAAAGTTCCGGCTGACCAGCTCTCACTTGCTATTGGGAAACGTGGTCAAAATGTGCGTCTGGCAGCCAAGCTCACTGGGTGGCGAATTGACGTGACGAGCGATGCTCCAGCAGAAGTAGTGGTTTCTCCGGATGAAGAAAATGCAGAGGCGCAACCGGTTACCGAAGCACCCAATGATGAGGATATAGTTTCTGAAGAAAAGTCCGAATAATCTTGGTTTCACATTCATAATTCATTATTCCAAATCTATGAACTTGTGGCATGATGTAACTCTTGGTGATGAAACACCTGAAGCGATCAACGTTATTATTGAAATCCCAAAGGGGTCGCTCAATAAATATGAGATTGATAAGGAAACGGGACTGATCAAACTCGATCGAGCCAATTATTCTTCAGCACCGTATCCAGTGGATTATGGTTTTGCTCCTCAGACGCTTTGGGACGATGGTGATGCTCTCGATGTGATTGTACTTTCGACATTTCCTTTGGCGCCTGGAATCCTGGTGAAGGCTCGTCCAGTAGCGATTATGGAGATGATCGACGGGGGGGATTCTGACTACAAGGTGATCGCGGTTCCGGTTGAGGACAAACGCTGGGATGACGTACGTGATCTACGGGATATCAACAAACATCACCTCAAGGAGTATCAGCATTTCTTTGAAACGTACAAAGCCCTCAAAGGGAAAAAGAATGAAGTGGTCGTCCATGGCTACAAAGGAAAAAAGGAAGCGCTTGCAGCGGTGAAGCGCTCTATTAAGCTTTATAAGGAAAAATTTCAGCAGTAGGGTGAAACGGAAGAAAGGAGGGCTATAGCGTAATTCATAAAAGAGACATCATGGAAGTCACGGTCAAAAAACTTGCGGAGTCCCGAGTCGAAATCAGTGCTACTCTACCTTGGAGTGAATGGGGAAAACATGAAGCTCATGCAGTGGAGCATATGGCAGCAAATCTTGAGCTTCCTGGTTTTCGAAAGGGGAAGATTCCAAAGAATATCATAGAGCAACGCTTTGGGCGTCAGGCTCTATTGATTGAAATGGCTGAACATGCGGTGGAGGCTGCGTATCCGAAAGCTATACTTGATGCAAAGGCTGAAGCGATTGGTCGCCCTGAAATAAAATTTGAGAAGGTGACTGAGGGAGACGCATTGGCCTTCACTCTTACTACAGCCGTGCTCCCAGAGATTGTCCTGAAAAAGTGGGAGAAAGCAGTCACAAAAGTGAATAAAGAAAATGCTGCGAAAAAAATTGAAGTAGCTGATGCTGATATTGACAAGGAAATCGAGCGGCTCGCGACGATGCGGGCGAGCTTTATTACCGTCAATCGCGCAGCACAAAAGGATGATAGTGTTGAAATAGATTTTACCGTTTTACAAAATGGAGTCCCAATTGAAGGTGGTGTTGGGAAGAAACACCCACTCGTTATTGGATCGGGAGCCTTCATCCCGGGATTCGAAGAGGCTCTCATTGGGATGTCCCTTGGTGATGAGAAAACGCTTGAGCTTACCTTTCCGACAGAGTATCACGCAGAACATTTAGCAGGGAAACCAGCTACCTTTACGGTGAAAATGCTCTTGGTGCAAGAGCGCCACATCCCGGTGGTTGATGACGCATTCGTGAAGAATCTCGGGCGATTTGAAACCCTGGTGGATCTTCGAAAGAGTATTCGTGAGGGTATGTTGGAAGAGCGGAAGCGTGAACATATTGAAGCACATCGAGGCGCTATTCTTGATGCATTATTTAACGAGGCGGAGCTCGAGTATCCTCGAATCCTTGTGGAGCAAGAGGAAACTCAGATGCTCTCCCAGTTCAAGACGCAAATAGAAGGAATGGGTTTTACCTGGGAGCGTTATCTCGAGCAGTCCAAGAAGACTGAGGAACAACTTAAGCAGGATTGGGAACTCCAAGCAAAGAAACGAATTGCAGCCGAGCTTATTCTTCAGAAACTTGCCGGTGAGAAAGATATCACGGTTGATAACGAAGATATCGAAGCCGAGATGAACAAAGTGCTTCAGTATTACAAGTCGGTCAAGGGAATTGAAAAGAATCTTGATCTTCAACGACTCTATGCATCAGTGCAGAATCGGCTGATGAATGAGAAGGTGCTTGTTTGGCTCGAAAAGCTTTAGGGCGCACTTGATGTTGTGATAACGAATTGGTTTATGGACAACAATTATCTTATTCCGATGGTCGTTGAGAAGACTCCACAAGGTGAGCGTGCTTATGATATATACTCGAGACTTCTGAAGGATCGGATCATCTTTATCGGATCTCCGATTAATGATGCTGTGGCCAATGCGATTATTGCTCAGCTCTTGTTTTTGGATTCTGAAAATAGTAAGGATGATATCAAACTGTATATCAATTCTCCTGGTGGTTCGGTCACTGCAGCACTTGCCATCTACGATACCATGCAGTATGTACGCCCTGCGGTACAGACCATCTGTATTGGTATGGCGGCTTCTGCAGCGTCGGTACTTCTGGCAGCTGGGGCCAAGGGGAAGCGGCTTGCACTGCCGAATGCGGAGGTGATGATTCATCAGGTCTTGGGAGGAGTCGAGGGACAAGCGACTGATATTGATATTCACGCACGACATATTCTGAAAACCCGTGATCGACTGAGCAAAATTCTCTCGAAACATACTGGTCAAAAGCTCACAAAAATTGAGCGTGATACCGATCGGGATTACTTTATGACCGCTGACGAAGCGCGTACGTATGGTATTGTGGACAAAGTGATTGCAACAAGCTAGTTCGACGTAAAACACAGAAAACCGCCCCTAAAAAGGGCGGTTTTCTGTTAGAGAAAGATTATAAATGGTTCTGAGGGGCAGCGACTGCCTCTGGTTCACGCGCGACCATTCGAGCGGCGAGGAGGAGTCCACCAATAATGGCGAGATTCTTCAGAATTTGAGTCATATTCATTTGACTTTTCGCTGGGTCGCTAAAATCCGTGTGCCCGATAAATATCGCAACAACCGTAAAGACAATGAGCATAGCAATGGCATGCTCGGTTTTGTAGTTGAAGAGGAGCATGAGTCCGCCACCAAGCTCAAAAATTATGGCTGCTACAGTGAGAAATGCAGCTACTGATTCATTGGTGAGACTTCCAATATACCCAACAGTAGCGTCATATCCTTGGAGCTTTCCAAAACCAGCTACGATGAAAACGAGTGCGATGCACACCCGAGCGATAGCTGGTGTCCAGGGAGCTTGTCCGATCAGCTGTACAAACATAGAGTTTAGAGTTACCGATTACCTCTGTATTATATACCTCGCACCGGTATGCAAAAGAGACTCTTGTCAAGGATCATCTCTTTGGACTCCGTTGACGAGTGAGGGGGTTTTTGATACAATCACCACGTTTCCAAAAGGGACGTTTTTTTGTGTTATCGTGGGAGATTTTGGGTCGTTAGCTCAGTTGGTAGAGCAGTGGCCTCTTAAGCCAACGGTCGCAGGTTCGATCCCTGCACGACCCACCTCATAAGCGTAAATGGTAAATTTCAAAATGAAAAGTTAAGGCGTCGGCGTAACAGCAGACTCAGTTGTTTTCGTTTATGATCTTTTCACTTTGCGCTTTCATGAGTCCCTGTAGCTCAATGGATAGAGCCGCGGACTTCTAAGCCGTTGATGAAGGTTCGATTCCTTCCGGGGACACAGGTGGCCGAAATAAATTGTTCACTTGGAGCATGAAGTAAGAATACAGAAGTGTTTAGTGGGGTGGCTATAGTTTAGTGGTAAAACATGGGTTTGTGGTACCTAGGTCGAGGGTTCGATTCCCTCTAGCCACCCCAGTGGACACTTCTTTTTTCGAGAAACACAGAATATTTTGGAGTAAGAACCCGAGAGAGGGTTCCCGTCCACCATCCGCCAGCTGGTGGATGGTGGAGGATACTTTCCTCTAGCCACCCCAGTGGACACTTCTTTGTGAAAAAGAACCTTCATTTCGAGGGTTCTTTTTCATGATGGACGGATTTTTTTGTACTCTTTCCATTGTTTTTCTGACCAACCATCAGGCTTCTTGGTATACACAGGCTCTTCTCCGGGATGAGGGAAGAGACTTGGGGATTTGTAGTTACTTGGAAATGAGTCTTCAATAAGGATAGTACCGGAGGCGTCTTTCACGGTCTGAGAAAAAATGGTACGCATACTTCCATCAGGATTGCGCTCGAGAATATGAGGGCCATCGAGGGTTACCGTGCGGTTATCCTTGGTTCCAAAAAACGAAAAGGTGAGTTCTGTTCCGTTGATGGTAGGAAACATAATAATAGATCCTGGTGTATTGTTTTTGAATCGGAGATCGGGAGCGGGGATATAGATCGTCGCATCCATCCCATAGGGTTTGTAATACTGTACTGGATAGGCATGGTTGCGGCGAGCCGTAATTTTCAGGCCAGCATTCAGTGCTGCTCTAAAGGCGGTTGTTGAAACCTGGCAAATACCTCCACCAAATTCAGGCTCAGTCTTGTTGTTTTTGATAACGAGTTCTGGGAGGTATCCGTGTTCACCATCAACTTCTCCAAGATGTTTTACAAAAGAAAATTCCTCTCCTATACCAATAATAACTCCATCGAATTGCTCGATAGCCCGGTGAATATTGAAGACTCTATTTTTTGGCGATCCTCGGAAATTTGTTTTTCCTTCGGCGATGAGCTCTGTGACCCCCAAAGACGCTATGGTTTCTTGTGTAATTACTGGCTCTGTAATTTGCGTTGCTATGGTAAGGACGAGATGATCATCTTTTATATTGGTACTAATGGCGTTGGCCAAAGAAGTGAGTGTTTCATCAACCACAAGCGTACGGCCAGGAGTAGCATTTTGTACGATGACTACTTTACCATCAAGAACTCCGAGTTTTGCATTGAGCGGCTCGCGATGGATTTCTGCGGCGAGTTCAGTCAGGACGTTTCTTGCAGCATCTTCTTTGAGGACGGGTTGCCGTTCTGTCACGACATGAATACGCTGATGCCTCGGTAGGAAGGCGGCACAAAAAATCTTTTCGAGTGGGCACAGGCTTGGATGTTCGATCTCTTTCTTGGCAACTGGATGGAGGACAGTGACCAGTCGAAAATCAAACCAATCATGCAGAATATCTCCGCTGAGAGTATGAGAGAAGTCACCGGTACTAAACGTGATAGATTCAGGAATTTTGGCGGCGTGGGTGTCGATTGGAAACAGAAAAACAAGAGCGGCAATTATTGCCGCGCTCATCAAAACCCAGGTATGGTTTTGGGCTTGTAAATCACGGTACATCACGAATACTAAAAACCTCTCACTTGAATTTTTTTGGTTTTGGTAGTATCTGCTTTCGGGAGGCGAATCGTTAAAATTCCATTTTTGAGTGCCGCGTCAGCTTTTTCGGGAATAACATCCACTGGTAGGAGAACCGAGCGAGAGAATCCTCCCCAGTAACATTCCTGATAGTAGTAGTTTCCATTTTCTACTTCTTCTTCATTCTTGCGTTCTCCCTTAATGGTCACCATGTCATTGTTGATGGAAACATCGAGATCCTCTGGTTTTACTCCAGCAATCGTGGACTTGATCACGATGTCATTTTCGGTTTGATAGACATCAATGGTGAGCTGACCTTCGGCATCATTTTCGGCCGTTGGAGTTGGGGTGAAATTTTCTCGTGAGGTAGCCCAACTTGATTCTTCGCGGTAACTCGGGGCAGTATTCATAGAAAGGGGAGTTTCTTCTTCTTGACTGTAGACACTGAGGCTTTCTTCACGGAATACCGGCGGGGTTTCTACTTCTCGGGCGCCGGTCAGTTTTTCGAAAAAGGAGCGTTTTTGCTTGGTCATAAGTTCTCGCTAGGGATAAAGTAAGTACTCCTAGTATAAAAGAGATGTGCCCACGGCGCAAGATGGGATTTAAACCAGGAAAAGATTGTACGCGGCGTGGAGGACTGTCATGCCCAGCAAGAGGCTTATCGTATGATGGAGGACTCTTTTGGCGAGGCGGAAAAGATAGTAGGCGAAAAAGAGGCTGGTGAGGAGATGGAGGGCGAGAATCCCCGTAATGGGCAGGAATGCTGTAGAAGATGATTTGAAACCAAGCCAGATCAGGAGGATTTCGAGGATAGCATAGCCAGCTCCAAAGAGGAGGCCAAAGGTAAAAGGGTGTGATTTCGTGAAGTGTTCATGGTAGCGATGGTGAAACTGGCGGAAAAAAATCCACTTAGAACCTTCTTCGATCAAAGCAGCGACAACAATAAACCCGGCACCAATAAGTGGGAAGGTGGTTTCTGGAAAAATGAAACCACCGAAAACCACTTCGAGGAGGAGTGCTGCTCCGGCCGCGAGAAAACCGTAGATGAGAAGGAGTGGGTAGAGCATTAGTTGAAAATTGAGATGGCTTCTTTGAGTGCGCTGAGCCGAATTTTGGCATCTTGAAGGGACGCCTCCTCTTTGGTAACGATTGCTTTCGGTGCGCGACTGGTGAATTGAGAATCACTCAGCCGTTTGGTGAGACGACTTATATAAGCCTCAAGATCGGTTTGTTCTTTGGTCAGACGTAGTTTTTCCTTTTCGATATCAATTACACCGTCCAAATGGAGAAAAAGTTGAAGGAGTCCTGCTTGAACCAAGATAGAATTTTCTGGGGCAACCGATGTTTCGAGCGCGTGTATGGTTTCTATGCGGGCGAGGCGCTTGAAGACAGCCTCGTTATCACGGATAGTCCGCTCTGATCCTCCGAACGCACTTACCACCATGAACTCTGCTGGGTCAATATGATAGAGTGCACGAGTGTTGCGAATCGTAATGATGAGTGATTTTACGAGCTCAAAGCGATTGGCATCGGCAATCTCTTGGTGAGTTTCAGGAAATGTTGGCCATGGTGCAGTGATGAGAAACTCGTTTTGGTCAAAATGATAGGTTTGGTGGATAGCTTCGGTTACAAAGGGCATAAAGGGATGCCAGAGTTTCAAGATGATATTGAACGCAAAACGGAGGAGCGGATCATTTTTTTCGATCTTGTGAACTTCCACATACCAATCAGCAAAGTCGCTCCAGGTAAAATCACGTAGCTTTTCGGTTGCAAGAGATAGCTCGTAGCGCTCGAGGTGGCGAGTGGTGTCTCGTACAATCGTATGTAGTTTGTCGAGAAGATTTTTGTCAGCGTCCGTACGAGCTACTGGTTCTCTCGACTGAATCTCGATAGGTTCGGTAGACGTTCCGACATAACGCGCGAGATTCCAGAGTTTATTGGTGAAGTTTCGCATGGCAAGGATTTTCTCGTCCGAAAGACTCGTATCGTTTCCAGGAGTGCTTCCAGAAACAAAGGCAAGTCGCAGTGCATCGGCGCCGTACTTTTCGATGACATCAAGTGGGTTGATAATGTTTCCAAGTGATTTGGACATCTTACGTCCTTCGGCATCGCGAACCAAACCATGAAGATAGACCGTATCAAATGGATGGACACCCAGGAGATATTCAGACATAAGAATCATCCGAGCGACCCAGAAGAAAAGAATATCGTAGCCGGTTTCCAAGAGATTGGTTGGATGGAATGTTTTGAAATCTGGATCTTGCGCGTTTGGCCAACCAAGAGTTGAAAAGGTCCAGAGACCAGAGGAAAACCACGTATCGAGAGTGTCAGGATCTTGCATCCAGCCTTCGCCTTCGGGAGCATCAATCCCACAGTATATTTCATTGCCTCGGTACCAAACCGGGATTTGATGTCCAAACCAAATTTGGCGGGAGATACACCAATCGCGGAGATTATCAATCCAGTGAAAATATATTTTGTTGAAGCGCTCGGGGAGGATAGTCACCTCGTTTGATCGGACGGCATCCTGCATGAGCGTCTTGAGGGTCATCTTTTTCCCATCTCGCTCAAACTCATGGTTGACGTCGACGAACCACTGCTGCATGATTTGGGGTTCGATGGTGGCACCGGTACGTTCAGCTGTTGCAATTTGATGAACGTAGGGGTCTTCAATTTTGGACACGAGTCCTTTCTTCTCCAGTTTCTCGACGATTTTCTCTCGTGCTTCGCTAATGTGAAGGCTAGCGAATTCTCCGGCCACAGGGAGGAGTTTCCCAGAGAGGTCAATGATGGGTTCCATATCAAGCTCATACCGTTCGGCCAGCTCAAAATCTACCATACTGTGCCAGGGGGTGATGGTCATGACACCGGTGCCAAATTCCATATCAATGGAGGTGTCTTTGATGACGGTAGCTTCGATTGGGCCATTGATCCATTCGAGGGTTAGCTTTTGACCATTTTGGTACGAGGAATACCGCGGATCGTCGGGATGCATAACGACGTATTTGTCGCCAAATTTTGTTTCTGGGCGTGCGGTGGCAATTTCAAATGGACCGTATTTCAGGTAGTAGAGTTTAGAGGTTTCTTCCTGATAGATGATCTCATCGTCAGAGATGGTGGTTTGTCCGACTGGATCCCAATTCACGATGCGTTTGCCACGATAAATAATGCCGTCATCGTACATTTTCTTGAATGCGGTACGGACAGCGAGGTTACGTTTGGCATCGAGAGTGTAGGCTTCACGTGACCAATCGAGCGATGATCCCATTTTCTTACACTGATTGACGATAGTGTCGTGACTATCCTGCGCAAATTGCTCGACGCGTTTCAGGAACTCTTCACGCCCGAGATCGTAGCGAGTTTTCCCTTCTTTCTCTTTAAGAATTTTTTCTACTTTACTCTGGGTCGCAATGGCGGCGTGGTCGGTGCCTGGGAGCCACAGGGTGCGGTCTCCTTTCATTCGATGATAGCGGACGATTGCATCTTCGATTGCCAGCATGGAGGCGTGCCCTGCGTGAAGGGTGCCGGTAACATTTGGGGGAGGAAGGACAATACTAAATGTAGGAGCGTCCTCGTTGGCGCAGATTTCCGGTTGAAAAAAACCGTGTTTTTCCCATTCGGTATAGAGCTTTTCTTCCCAGAGTTTAGGATCGTACGTTTTGGCGATTTCAGGATGAGACATATATGAGTACGATACCATCAAAAAAGGCTTTATATCAAGACGAAAGAAGACTGGATTCAGATTGACAAACCTAATTTTTCCATGTTGAATACGGGTTGTTTGTCCAGTTCACTAACAACTGAGGTGACTCCGTGAATATGCTACAGTTTGGTATCCTCCTGTACTTCTGTGTTTCTTCCGGATTTCTCGTAATAGCACTCCACATCGCCAAACGACTTGACCGGAAGGTTTCATGGATTGAAATGGCTATCTTCCTGCTTTTTGGTCCAGTGTACATTTTGGTGAAATCTCTTCTGGATGTCCTCTATCCGCCCTCGAAAGATCCGTTTGATCTTGTCTATACCCGACTGAGCTATTACGAGGGAAAATCGAGCGAGCAGATCCTCCGTGAGATCAATGAGGCTGATGAGACAATCGGGTGGGGTGCGAAGTATAAAATAGAGTCGTTGTTGGAGGTGATGGTGGCGCAGCAACATGCCCGCCGCAAAAGGGTATCCCAAAGAAAACAAATACTCGACGGCCTAAGATCAGATCAGTTGACGGCTTGTGAGGGAGAAGTCGAGAGTGAAGCGGTTTCCGTTGTGGATTTGTCACCCGAACAAATCGAACAGCTCAAGCAGCGATCGAAACAACTCATCGGAAATCTAGAAAAGGCGGAAGAGAAGAGACTCGAAGATGGTTTGGGTGAGTGTATTCTTTACTATCGAGGAGTCCCTCTCGGAAAAAGAGGAAAGAAAATCTCTTTTCCGTTTCCTGTTTTCCGACCAAGTCGCGCATAGCGTCGGTTGAACTCACATTGCCCTTTGACCGATATTTTTTTCGGTCTTCTTTTTTATTTTTGGAGGAATTTTCCAATACATATTCTCGATGAGTGGAAGATTGGCATTGGGTTCGAGGGAGAGCGCGTTTTTGCGCAGGGTGATTTTTTCGGTTTCGTTCATCTTGGAAAACCTAAGGGCTGCTGCTGCGCCGATCATTGAGGCGTTATCGAGTGAATACATAAATGGCGGCATGAGAAATTGGCAAGAGGGATGCCGCTGTACCATATTTTCCATTTGTTCGCGCAATCGGACATTGGCCGAGACACCTCCAGCAATAACCAGGGTGGCTGGGCGATACTCTGTGAGCGCTCTCTCGGTTTTTCCGATGAGCACATCAACGACCGCTTCTTGAAATTCGTGACACACAGCGGCGACAAAGTTTTTATTCTCGAGTTCTGGTTGATGTTTTTGTAGGAAGTACAATACAGCTGTCTTGAGACCAGAAAAGGAGAAGTTGTAATCATCCGAATCCATTTTTGGTCGAGGAAACTTTATTCCTAATTCGTAATTCGTTATTCCTAATTCTCGAGCTTTGCGCTCGACGATTGGTCCGCCGGGATAGGGGAGGCCGAGCATTTTGGCGACTTTGTCAAAAGCCTCACCAGCCGCATCGTCTTCAGTTTCTCCGAGAACTTGGTACTCAAAATGATCTTGCATGAGCACAAGTTCTGTATGTCCACCAGAAACAATGAGCGCGAGGAGCGGAAAGCGGAGCTCAGTATCGGGTGCAAGAAGGTTGGCGTAAATATGTCCTTCGAGATGATGGATACCGATGAGCGGCTTGTCCCAAACAAGGGCGAGCGTCTTGGCGGCAGTGGTACCAATGAGGAGGGCGGGGATGAGTCCAGGTCCCTGTGTAACCGCGATGGCATCGATATCATCAGGAGTGCAGAGCCCTTTGGTGAGAGCCTCATCAATCACGGGAACAATATTTCGGACGTGTTCGCGGGCGGCGAGGTTCGGGACGACCCCGCCCCATTTAGCATGGAGCTCGACTTGAGACGAGACGACATGAGCCAGCACGCTCAGTCGTCCCTTCTCCACCTGGAGGATCGAAGCGGCAGTTTCATCACACGAAGTTTCAATGGCGAGGATTTTCATAAAGTGGTTTCGTTTGGTAAAAAGGAGAGAGAGTCCGGTGTGGGCTCTCTCAGG
>CAZABS010000025.1:0-12456 GCA_964483635.1 uncultured Bdellovibrionales bacterium | reverse complement strand
TGAGGAGAGCATGGTCAAAGGAGTAGGTTTCTTTTTCATTCCCCTCACCTCTTCGATAGATGGTCCAATGTTTGAGGGTCTTTTCTCCGGTAGTACCGTCTGATTGGTAGGAGTAGTAGAGGAGCTTTCGTCCGTCTTCAGATTCGTATCTCAGATACTTGGCTTCTTTCTCGGGAAATATCCGCTCCAATAAGCTCTTCCCTCCACTTGGAAGTCCGGCTTCCAAGTTGCTCACAGGTTCATCTCCTGTCACGACAGATGAAGTGTATGAGGTAGACTCGAGGGATTGAAAAGAAAAAGTCTTGTCACTAGGAAGTTTGACTTCCAGACTTCCTTTGCTCGGATCTTTGGGGAAAGAAAGAGAAAGCTTTTCAGCTGATGAGCTGTTAAGCTTTTGAGATTCATCTTCATTGGCGTAGGAGATCTTGATAGCATTCTGCCCCTCATCCTTTACGGTATACCCTGAATCGGCTTTGGCTGGTGCAATAGTTGGAAGTGAGGTAACGCTCTCTTTGATAGAATCCCCGAGTTTTCCGAATGATTCGAGGCTTTCTGAGATGGTTTCCGGCTGAGAGATTTGCCAAAAGAGCCAGCTAAAAGCTGGGATGAGAACGAGAGCAAGGATGAGAATTGAGACCCGAAACCGCATCAAATTTTGTTTGAGGATACAGAGGTATTATAGCATTTTCGGGGGGTGAATCACTGAATTATTCCACAACGGATTCACTTCTATTTTTCGCGGGAAAATTCTTCCTACGATAAAGCCAAAACACTCGCACGGAACTGTTCTCCGCGGTCAAATTCATTTTGAAACATCCCAAACGATGCACACCCCGGCGAAAGGAGTACCGTATCACCAACCCCGGCCATTCGAGAAGCTGCCAAAACAGCTTTTTGCATTGAATCAACAATGAGTGGCTCTTCATTCAGATTCCTCGTCTTGAGCTGAGCCAGAATTTTTTTGGTTGCATCACCTTGAAACAAGATGGTGTGTTTGGCACGCGTCACGATTGCTTCGATTAATGTGTCGAGTGGTAGTTGTTTGTCTGATCCTCCGGCCAAGAGGATAACCGGCGTATCAATAGCCCGCAAACTGGCAACGGTCGCTTCCGGAATGGTTGCAGCGGTATCATTGATGTACTTTACCCCTCCAACCTCACGGATAAACTCAAACCGATGAGGTACTCCCGGAAAACTCAGTATTCCCTTCTCAATTGTTTCTGGAGCAATTCCAAAAATTCTCGCCGCGAGACCTGCTGCCAGAATATTTTCTTGATTATGCTGCCCAAAAAGTTTCGTTCCAGTCAAAGAAATCTGCTGATCTAACTGATCAGGAAAACGAAAAGAGAGCTCGTCAGCTTGCAAAGTGGCCTGTGCCAAAGTGTCCTCTGTGCCCGAAAAGAAGTACTTTGCTCCAGGCGCTCGTTCAGCCATCGCGACCGTCTCGGTATTTCTCGCATTGAATATTACCTTTCCTGTTTGTTTTTGGTATGCAAAAATAGCCTCTTTGTCATGTATGTATGCCTCCATCGTTCGATAATAATTGAGGTGGTCAGGATAGATATTGGTCACCACGGCTATCTCGGGGCTTTTTTGTATCCGATGGAGCGAAGAGAGGCGCCATGATGAGAGCTCAAATACCACACTCTGCCCGAGCGTCACCTGATCGAGTTTTCCGAGCACTGCTTCCTGTCCAATCCCTACCCGCACCACTTTTTCCCCTGCTTTTTCTAAGATATGTGCCAGAAGAGTAGCAGTCGTTGTTTTCCCTTTGCTCCCCGTAACACCAATCACCTTTACTCCGGATGGGATAAGCTGGAAAAAAAGACTTGCATCCATTTCAACTGGAACATGCGCTTGCTCAGCAATTTTGACATATTCATTGGTCCAAGGAATCAACGGATTCTTGATCACCATATCAACATGCGAAAAATCCTCCGGCCGATGTTGTCCGATAATTAATGTGATATTTTTATATCCTTTGAGTTTCTCAAGAGAAGGAGCCAATTCTTCTCTCGTTTTAATATCGGTAACGATTATTTCTTTCGCCCCATGCTTGGCTAAGAAATCCACCGTTCCAACTCCACCAGAATTGAGTCCCAACCCAAAAACCGTGATACGCTTCCCGTGAAAAAAATCTTTGGAAATCATAGGTTTGCTTCATTGAGGAAATACAGTCCCATGGAAAGAAAGAAGCCGTTCCCTCAAGAACACTTCTTCCGCTCTCGTGTTACCAGTTGAGCCAGGAATGACTCGCCTCTCGGATCACCTCCCCGGGTCGCTTGCCATTATATACCCCATCTTCAATAACCGGAACTCCATTTACGAGTACCCATGGAATTCCCACTGGATACTGATAGGGCTCTTCCATTGTAGAGCGATCCTCTACCTGTTGAGGATCAAGAATGACGATATCTCCAATATACCCCTCCTGAAGAAGCCCGCGCTTTTTGAGACGGAACTTCTGGGCTGGTTTACCCGTCATTTTATGCACTGCCTCCTCCCAGGATAATGACTTCTTCCCACGGACATAATCAGCGAATACCTTTGGAAAAGTCCCAAAATTCCGTGGGTGCACCGCTTCACCCGTTTCCGCGTGAGCTAAGTTATACCCGACACCATTTGAGCTAATAATCGAGAATGGGTGTTGCACTGCTTTTTCGACATTTTTTGGAGAAAGCGTTTCAATCGAGACAATCGCTCGCCCTTCACTCGCCAAGAGCACATCAACGATCACTTCTTCGGCACTCTTCCCATGCATATCAGCGATTTCAGAAATTTTCCTTCGGGTGAGCATCTTGCTAAGTGCGGTAACAGAAAGCGTCATAGCAGAATAATCCGTTTCATTTTTTTTCATTTCCGCAATTACCGTATTGCGAATATCAGCGTCACGCAGACGAGAGAGCATGAGCTTGCGTCCGTTTTCCGTAATCCAGGTCGGAAGAAAGGTGTAGAGGACGGAACCAGTCGCCGTATACGGATACACGTCAAACGTGATAGCGACATCATTTAATGCAGCCGTCTCAATGAGATTGAACACTTCGTCCATGAGCGGCCAATTCTTTTTCCCAACAGCCTTAAGATGTGAGATATGGAGCGGAGCATTCGTTTTCCGAGCAACCATAATTGCTTCTTCGACGGCTTTCACTAATCCCTCGGCTTCATCACGTACATACGTCGCGTACACTCCCTTCGTCTCAGCAGTCAGTTCAACTAAACGCGATACTTCATGAACGCTCGCTCCCCGCGCATGCGTATACATCAGTCCGGTAGAAAAACCAATAGCTCCTTGCTTGAGCGCCAACGAAAGCATTCGTTCCATGAGTTCCACCTCGCTATCCTTGATAGGCCGTGTTTCATCTTGCATTGCGCCACGACGAAGTGTGCCGTGTCCCACCAAAGAAGCAAAATTTGGTGCTGGCCGACGCTTCTCAATCACATCAAAAAATTCTTGCATCGAAAGCCAGCTAAAGTTTATCTTATTGATATCAGTCCATTTTTGGATAGAGCGGATAATATCGGGCCTTGCAAGCGGTGCGAGTGATGAACCTGAGTTCCCCCCAATCACGGTCGTCACTCCCTGACGCAAGAGACTCTCGAGCGCCGGTTCAGAGAGCAGTTGCCAGTATGTATCCGAGTGATTGTTCACATCAATAAATCCCGGGGTAATATATTTCCCGGTTGCATCAATGACTCTTTCTGACAATCCATCAACTTTCCCCAGCGCAACAATTTTCTCGTCTTTCAGCGCAATATTTCCCAGAAACATCGGTGCTCCAGAGCCATCAATAAGGGTGCCATTTTTGATGAGGACATCGTACATAGATTAACCAATTCGCTCTGCCATTTCGACGAGACGATTGGAATACCCCCATTCGTTATCATACCACGCGACAATTTTCACCAGATCACCATCAATCACTTTTGTGAGAGCTAAGTCTACCGTTACGGAAGCGGGATTTCCAATAAAGTCAGATGAAACAAGTGGGGCTTCAGTCACCACCAAAATTCCGGCATACCGTGGATCCTGACTTGCCGCAACGAGCGCTGCATTAATTTCTTCACGAGTTGATTTCTTTTTAAGAACAAAGGTAAAATCAGTAATTGAAACTACCATGGTCGGCACCCGCACAGAAAGTCCATCAAAAAGACCTGTAAGCTCAGGCATCACCTCGGTCACCGCCAGAGCTGCACCGGTTGTTGTTGGTACCATATTCTGCGCTGCAGCTCGTGCCCGTCGCAAGTCCTTATGTGGACCATCTTGGAGATTCTGATCAGCTGTGTATGAGTGAATGGTTGTCATGAGTGCTTTCGCAATCCCAAATGTATCCTCAATTACTTTTGCAACTGGCGCGAGACAATTCGTCGTACAAGAAGCATTTGAAATGACGGTTTCTCCTTGATAGCGCTCAACATTCGCGCCAATGAGATACGTCGGAACGGAACCGTCATCACCTTTCACGGGAGCCGAGAGAATAACTTTTTTTGCTCCTGACTCAAGATGCTGACTCGCACCCGATTTATCCGTAAAACGTCCGGTACATTCAAGAACAATATCCACCCCGAACTTTCCCCAAGGAAGCTTCTTCGGATCTGGTTCAGCGGAAACAGGATAGGCTTTCCCATCGACGACGAGTTCAGCATTGGTCGCAGTAACTGTTCTCGCATAGGCACCATAGGCTGTGTCATATTTCAAAAGATGTGCCAACACCTTTGGTTCGGTGAGATCGTTAATTGCTACCACTTCAAGATTCGGTTTTTCGAGAGCAATTTTGAAAGCAGCCCTGCCAATTCTTCCGAACCCATTAATTGCAATTTTCACTGCCATACGAGTGTATTTATATTTTATGAGAACTTCTGAAGAGGAGCATCTTTTGCTTCACCGCTTCACGAAAGGCTTCCTTAGCTGGACGAAGCACTTTACGAATATCTTTTTCCTCAGGATGTTCACGGAGCGTCTCCTGGAGCGCTGCGACAAAAGCAGTTCTGGTCGCAGTGTCGACATTGAAACAACTCACTCCCCGCTCGATTACCTTTGTGACGCGCTCTTCATCCCAATCAGAAGCTCCGTGCATAACGAGTGGTACCTCCACCAACTTTCGAATATGTTCAAGTCTTTCATAATCAGGTTCTGGTCTTTCGGGAAAAGCCCCATGTGCATTTCCAATGGCGATCGCCAATACATCCGTTCCAGTTCCCTCAACAAATTCCTGAACCTGCTGCGGATTTGTCATGTATTGACTCCAATCGAGTGACGTTGGATCAGGTATTTCGCTCGTATAGGGAACATTGCCGAGTTCTGCCTGAACTTCAGCTCCTTTGGCATGTGCCTCGTGCACGATCATCTTGGTTGCCTCAAGATTCGTAGCGTAGTCAAGTGTCGAGGCATCCATCATCACTGATTTAAACCCAATCGCCAATGCTTCCCGCACGACAGAAAGATTCCTCCCGTGATCAAGGTGAATTCCAAATGGTATATCCGCAAAATAAAAATCACCAAGTTGTTTCACGAGAAAATACATGGCGCGACCACCAGCATACTCAAATGTTTTTTCGGTCATCTGAAGAATAACCGGTGAGCGAAGCTCTGCCGCAGCTTCAAAAATCGCTCGGGAAGTTTCGAGATTTGCAGTATTAAACGCCCCGAGTGCATATCCCTCTTCTCGTGCTTGTCGTAACAGTTTTGCCACTGAGACTAACATATATTAGGTGTTTGCATGTTCCTGAAACAGTTGCATCATTTTGAGAAGTTCATGAGGAAAAAGACTCTCGCGTCCAACCAAAACACCATCCATTTCAGCCTCCCAAGCAACACTCGCAAGAAAGGTAGACTTAACCGACCCACCATAAATCATGCTCACCTTCTCAGCGAGGCGCGCATCATAGAGTTCCGTGAGGAGCTTTCGGAGAAACACCCGAACCTGCATAATGTCCGCCGTGGTTGGAGTTACATCCGTTCCAATGGCCCACCGAGGTTCATAGGCCAAAATCATGCTTTCAGCTTGCATCGGCGATAATCCTTGGAAGGCCATCCTGACTTGGCGCTCAATAATATCCGTTGTTTGATCTTGCGATCGCTCTTCCCTTGTTTCGCCAATACAAACAATTGGGATGAGATTATGTTTCAGCGCTGCGGTAATTTTAACCTTGATCATTTCATCCGTTTCTCCAAAATATCCTCGCCGTTCACTGTGACCGAGGATGACATATTCGACTCCAGCATCTTTAAGCATCACTGGGGATATTTCGCCCGTATACGCACCACTTCGTTCCCAGGACATATTCTGAGCCCCGAGCTTCAATACTTCCGGAATCCGTGTCATGTGCGCCAGATGAATCGCCGGCGGACAAACAATGCCTATAACGTTTGGAAAACTCAGTCCTGTCGCCTCTCGCTTTAATAGAGACACGTATTTATCACACTCAGCTCGAGTGAGGAGATTCATCTTCAAATTCCCAACGACTAAAAAGGGGTGCATAGCCTGGTTATGCCTGATCAAGTTTTTCTCGGAGAAACTCTGCTGCATTTTCTGGCTCTATGGTTGAAATCTCAATACCGGTCGAAAACTCAAACCCACCAAATACTGAGGTGTGTGGCAAGATCTGAATACTCCACTGAAAATGTGGGTAATCACGTCCATTGCACGGAGCAGTATACACGTAAAACCGATACGCTGGATTTTCAAGACCGACGAAGAGAGATTGGAGAGCTTTCTGGAGGGCATCAGCACAGGTGAACTTTTCCGAATCGGTTATACGCTCAAAATAAGGATTCGGACGCTTCCCGACGACCCAAAGTTCAAAAGCCATTCGAGGGGCATACGGAACGAACACCACAAAATCTTCGTTTTCATACACAAGCCGACGACGATGAGTCAATTCATATTCGACCATGAGATTATACACCCGTTCACGATGACTCTGGTAAAAATTCTCCGCGCCATCAAGCATACTCTGTACATACGGCGCAATCACTGGTATAGCCATCAGTTGTGAGTGCGGATGTGCAATCGATGCGCCCGCCTCCTTTCCATGGTTATGAAAAATTTGAATATAGTTTACACTCTCTTTATTCATGAGGGCGAGAGAACGTTCCTGATACGCATCCAAAACCTCTGCCACTTGATATTGATCAAGCAAAGCCAGGTGACGTTCAGCATCCCTAGTCACTATCACCTCATGATACCCAACCCCGGTCATAGCAAAATACGGCCCTTCACCGAGTGAGCGTGCCTTGCGACCACGAGATACAGCAGGATACTTATTCGGGAAAACCCGGAGAGTCCATTCTCCGGCTTCATCATTGTAAATGAGAACATCTTTTTCTTGACCACTTTTCTCTGGATCAGCAAAAAGATCTACTCCGTCACGATCTGGAATGCGATCACGCTGAACAAAATCGTCTGGGCGCTTTGCGCGAGCAGTAGCGATAATTACCCAGTCACCCGTCACAAGATCCTGACGAAGTTCGGAACCAGATCCAAGCACTTCTTTTTTATTTTCTATTTTTACTTCCACACGTTTGTATTTGAAAACCAAAAGCGAATTAGGCAGGCTTCTGTATTGTTTTTTTGTACGCTCCAATTTTATACTGTCCCGTGCACAGGCGCCAGCGAGTTTTGAAGAGATCAATAAGCACCTGAATAAAGCCATTTGGACCAGTTAAACTTACCGTTGATCCCTCTTCATTCATCCAACGAACCGGCATTTGTTTCACGGTAAATCCAAGTTTTTCGGCAAGCGCAATCAGTTCGAAATCAAAACCGAACCGATCCACTACCATCCGAGAACCGACCGCATCAGCAGCCACCCCAGTGAGCATCTTGAAACCACACTGAGTGTCTGGGTAACGCCAAAGACCAAGTACAATCCGAATAAGCCAATTCCCCCCTTCGCCCATAATTTCACGGTGTCTCGGTTGATGAACCTGAATAAACGACCCTTCAATTTTTCGAGATCCGATCACGACGTCATAACCCGCTTCGAACTGAGGAAGAAATGCGTCAAGATGCGTGATCGAAGTTGAACCATCAGCATCCAAAAAAAGTCGATACTGACCCTTTCCTTCCAATAACCCCTGTCGCACTACATATCCCTTCCCGTGATTTTCTGTATTTTCAATCACACGTAAGTGAGGAACTTGGAGACTGTAATTGCGTGCTACTTCGGCAGTATTATCTGGAGAACCATCTACAATCACAACAATCTCGTACGAGTAGGTCTTATTCTTCAAATAACGATCAATCTCCAACAGATTTTGCCCAATACGCTCGCCTTCTTTATACGCCGGAACCAAGACCGAAAGATAAGGTTTTTCCATAGCTCAACAAGAGAATTACACAGGTATTGTACCACAAAACATGCCTCCTTATACAACCAGAAAACCACCCGGAACCCCAATTACACGATCGGTTTTTCTTCGTGATTGAGCCATTCCTCAAGGATAATCCGAGCCGCTTCTTTATCGTCATGCTTTCCGACGTGTTTCATTCCCCGTTCAATGAGGTTTTGCTGAGCCATTTTCGTGGTAAACATTTCGTCCTGATAGCGCACCAATACGCCAAGTTTTCGCTCGAGCTCCTGCCCCAGTTTTTCTCCAGGATATTCAACGCTTTTGCGGTTGATATGTGAAGGAATACCAATCACCACCAGCTGGACATGCTCCTCAAGAATAATCTGCCTCAACCGGTCTATCAACTGAGCATCATTGTGAAGAGTTGTAAGCCCAAGAGCAACCCGTGTTTCGAGAGAAGCCAAGGCAACCCCAACATCACTCGCCCCCCAATCAATCCCAAGTATGTTCTGAATTGGTGACATCATACCGAAACAGTCGGCCTTGTTAAAATTTCATTCCCCGACTGAGTGATCAGTACGGTATCCTCGAAGTGAGCCGACAATTTTCTGTCCGCGGTTACAAAAGTCCAACCATCATCTGCGAGTTCTACTTGATATCCGCCCACATTCACCATCGGTTCAAGTGCTACCGTCATCCCAGCTTCAAACTGAAATGGGGGGAGACGAGAACCGGTGTAGTTTGGGATTTGTGGATCTTCGTGGAGCTCACGCCCAACCCCATGTCCTACTAAATCACGCACACATGAAAACCCCTGAGCCTGGACAATACCCTCAACAGCACGTGCATATTCTTCCATAGTGGATCCGGGACGAAGTGTGTTTATCCCCGTCTCAAGCGCAAGCCGAGTTGTTTCCAACAGCTTCTTAGCTTCTGCTGAAATTTCTCCGACAGCAATCGTTCTCGCCATATCCGATACCATTCCCTCAAATCGCATTCCAATATCAATTTTAAGCAGCTGTCCTTGCTTCAAAACGACCTGTGGCAAAGGAATCCCATGAACTACCTCATGATCAATCGACAAACATACCGCGGCTGGGAATGGTGGTGCCCCCCAAGCCTTGCCATACCCCTTAAACAGAGGCTCTCCGCCAATATTGCGAATGAGTGCTTCAGCTTTTTTTCCAAGCTCTCCCGTTGTCACACCCGGTACCACAGATTTCCGCAAAACTTCAACAATATCTGCCAGGTACCTACTTGATTTCCGCAGACGCTCTTGCTCGTCCTCAGTTTTAATCCAATTCTGTTTCATGCTTCTTTGGTCGAGTTCTCTAACGCTTGCATGACGGACTGAAAAACTTCCTCCGCTGTCTGAGAACCATCCACTTCAACCAGGAGCTTGGCTTTCCGAAAATATTCCACCGTTGGTAAAATTACTTGTTGAAAAATTTCATATCTTTTTTTCACTCCCTCCATGGTATCGTCTGCGCGCTGACTCACTTTTCCCCGACAATGAGGGCACCCATTTTCTGGAGCGACTACATCTCGTCCCAACACGAGGTTTGCATCACACGTTTCGCATTTGAATCGACTTGAAATACGACGGATGCTCTCAGTCTCACTGAGATTGATAAAAATAACCTTCGAAACTTGGCGCCCAGCTACCTTCAATATGTGAAGCACTTCATCTACCTGGGTCACTGGTCGCGGTGCTCCATCAAGGACGATCCCTTGGTCATCAGGTATCTGCATCAAAACCTGCGCGAGCACTCCATAGACCACCATATCAGAAACTAATTCTTGCTTATGATGAATAGTATTATTGATCTCTTCTGCAAATGGCGTGTTTTCACTTGCCGCGCGACGAAGCTCTGAACCAATATCTATATGCCGCAGTCCAAGCTTTGCCACAAAGAAATTAGCCAAAGTGCTTTTTCCGCTCCCTGGTGGTCCGATGAGAATAAAGTTTGGTTTTGCTGACATGACAATTGTGTTTAATAAATTTTTACGTTCTTGAAAAGACCAACTCCCAAAAGATCCCTTTGATTCAAAATACAGAAAGGTATTGGGAGACAGAGAAAATGGAAAGGAAAACCTCGCCCTCTCGGAAAAATCCTATAAACCCTCGTAGCTCCGCATCATCATCTGACTCTGGACATGCTTCACGAGTTCCAAAACGACTGATACCACAATCAAGATACTCACGCCACCGATGGAAAGAGCTTGGATACCCGTCATACCCTGAACGATCAGTGGCAAAACAGCAATAGCACCCAAAAATAATGCCCCCGTAAGCGTAATCCGCGTGATAATATGATGGAGATATTCAGCGGTGGTATTTCCGGGACGAATTCCAGGTACATATCCGCCTTGTTTCTGGAGATTTTCTGCAATCTTCACTGGATCAAACACGACAGCCGTATAGAAGTACGTGAAAAGAACCACGAGAATAAAGTAGAGAATTCCATACACCCACTGATCCTGGAAAAAAGTCGCGACCTTGATTGCAATAGCTGCTACTTTAGCGCTGCCCGCTTGTGCGAGAAAATTGGCCACCATTGTTGGTATGAGGATAAGTGAGACCGCAAAGATAATCGGAATAACACCCGCTTGATTTACCTTGAGTGGAAGATGGGTTGCTGCTCCTCCGTAGACATTGGCTCCGCGAACCCGTTTGGCATAGGCAACCGGGACTGTCCGTTGTCCTTCATTGATATAGATCACTCCAGCTATCGTTGCGAGTCCCAGTGCAAGAAACATCGCGTACGAGAAAAACTGAGACGGATCCCAAGTCGCGAGGAAACGAGACACTCCCGTTGGGAGAGCTGCAACGATACCAGCAAAGATCATCATCGAAACACCATTCCCAAGACCCTTCTCAGTAATCAGTTCACCGAGCCACATAAGAAACACCGTCCCAGCAGCAGCCGAAAGAATAATGACGGTCATTACAAACGGAGTAAGGTCTCCGAGAATATTCTGGGAACGAAGAAGTGAGAGCATCCCAAAAGCCTGAAGGAGTGCGAGTGGCACAGTCAGCCAGCGAGTATACATATTAAATTTCTGACGTCCTTGTTCACCCTCTTCCTTGTAGAGCTTTTCGAGAGGCGGAAAAATCGTCTGCATGAGCTGCATAATAATCGAAGCCGTAATATACGGTGCAACTCCCAGAAGAACGATCGAGATATTGGAAAGTCCTCCTCCGGAGAAAATATTGAGGAGTCCGAGAAAGGCGTTATCCTCGAAAAGTCGCTTGAGCTGCAGGACATCTACCCCGGGGAGCGGGATATTGGCTGCGAGCCGATACACGACCAAAACCCCCAAAATGAAGAGGATTTTATTCCGAAGTTCCGGAGTTCGGACAATTTGACGAAAGATTTCTTGCATAGGGAAGAGAAAAGAAAACATCCCTATTCTAGGCCAAAATGAGAGAAAAGGCAATGATGATCTGCCCTCTTACAAATTAAAAACCCAGGTTCACGCGTGGCGTTACTTCTGGGCTATGGGGCATCATTGGTGTTGGAGTGATGCGCTCCTCGGGATAGTTCTATCCCCTAACAACTTCTCAAAAGCTTCAGGATTTCAGGTACAACTATACATACTTCTTACATCAGCCCTGCGAAATCAAGCAGGACGATCGAGCAACTGACTCAGCGCCTTGTAGGCACTTTTCAGATACTTCCGCCGAATCAGATCCGTGTGATCAGTTGGGAACTTCTCGTCTGGATCACTGAGGCTAAAATCCCATTCAGCATAAATGGGGATCGCCCTCGTTAGAAGAGATCTGCCGTGAATACGGAGAAAGTCTTCATCCAGATACAACTGGATCTGGTCTTCTACTTCAGGAGAATACCGAGAACCCGAGACAACTTCATGTGACTCGATCACTCCGACTACGACGCCGTCTTTCATGAAACCCATCTGGAAGGCGTTTGGAACCTGACGATACTCGACCCCCACTCCCAGGCTCATAATTGCCTGATGCAAGACGTCGATGGTACTGAACATTTCTTCACACCATTCCCAATCTACAACCAATTTCATACCCATGCTATTTCTCCTGCTCCCTAAAGCGGGATGAGGATCCAAACGGGAGCACTCTCAGACCCTCGTACTCCGCTCAAGAGGCTGCCTTGAGGAGAATACGAGAGTCTGAAGCTTCA
>CAZABS010000024.1:3319-13555 GCA_964483635.1 uncultured Bdellovibrionales bacterium | reverse complement strand
AACATCCGTTCCGGTTGGTGCTCCGGTGGTTTCTTGAAAACCGAGATTGGAGAGATTGCCAAGGTCATAACCGGCGGCACTAATGTCTGAGGTCCACGGCGTTTGAGATCCTCCGGTGGCAATACAATCGGTCCATCCGCTGTTTTGATAGCAACGGAATTTGTTGTCAAAAGTGTTGTAGTACATGGCTCCTTCGAAGCCACCAGCTGGGTCACCAGTATCACTCTTTACATCGAGACCAAAGTAATCTGGAGTGGTATTTCCGGCTCCGCCGGCACCGATTTGGACATTGGCAATTGTACCTGAACCAGCTGCTTGCAAAGTAATATTTCCGGTTGCATTCGTAATCGAAACATTCGGAGCAAGTGTCAGTGTTGCGAGGCCCGTCGCCGAAAGTGCTGTATCAGTTGCTGCAATCGTGAGGGTGTTGTTTCCTGAATCGAGCGTGAGTCCATTCGTGGTTGATGAAAGAGTCACAGCTCCGGCACCGGTATAACTTTGTCCCGCAGCAATTGAAACTCCACCGGTGTCAGTCGTGAGCGAATCAACAGTGGTTGCATCTTGAATATCAACGGTACCAGCACCATTGGCCACAATCACCAGAGACTCCCCGCTTCCGGTGGTTATGTCAGTTACTGCACCCGAAATGGTAAGTGCTCCTGTGGTAACTGAATCATTCAGATTGATAATCCCCGCTCCATTGGCTGTCACAGTAAAATCCTCTCCGGTTGCCGTTGTCACATCAGTCGCTGCCCCAGAAAAAGTCAGTCCGGTTGATCCAATAGTTTTATTCGTTAAGACTTCTGAGCCAGCCAGGGTTGAGACGGTTCCAGTTGTTGGGAGTGTAAGTGTGGTTGCACCCGAAGTAGTAAGTGCAATGTCATTGGAGGCAGTTGTGGAAAAGGAACCACCGAATGAAATCGTCTCACTATTTGGGATAGTGAGTGTTCCTGTTGTATCGGTAACCGTGAGTCCTCCGACTTTCGCAGCATTCAGAGCATACGGGGCTGCCGTAAACCGAACGAGAGGAGACATCTGCCCATCACTGTTGAAGTTAATCCCGAGATAAATGTTATCCGTATTGAAATCAACTGAACCAGGGAGCGTTGTGGTATCACCGAGATTGCTCTGGAAAATTCCATCCGTCACCGTAAGACTTTTCGATTCGCGCCATACCGCGTCATTGTTCGATCCGGTCGTACAAGGAGAAGCTGGACTTGAAGTTGTATACAAACAGAAGAGAAAGTTATAGCTCCCATTGGCTACATTTGTTCCGTTGGTATTCACTACCTTACCCTGAAAACTAATCTGCTCATTGATTCCAGTCGCAGCAAAAATAGTTTCCACTCCCCACATCAACCAACCAAAAACAAAGAAAATCACAAAGGCTGGAAAGAAATATTTTCCAGTATTTTTTTGAGTGACTTTGTTGTTGTATTTATTTTGCGGTGAGCGCATAGGTTGCCTCTTTTTTTTGAGACAATGCAAAAAATTTCTTGGGTCGACTCACCTCGACTCAAGGAGTTACTTCTCTAGTCTACCAAAGAAGAAAGCCCTTTGCCAAGGGCTTTTCGAGCTTTTTTGTCAAGGGAATCTCCGTATCCCTTATTTTCTTTTTTCATCCACCCAAACCCAAGATTCTAGTATTTCAAAAAGGTGCTCCCGTAGTCCCTCCAATCGAAGTGAGGAGGTAAGCGCCAGACTTACCACTCTTCCCTCGCCTCCAAAAAAGGCAGCTACTTCAAATTGAGGCTGTTTTTTTGTAAATACGGCCAGTTTAAGTCCATGTATTTCTACTTGTTCAAGCGTATACGTCTTGGGATCAAGGGTTCTCATACGATAACTCGGATATTCAGCAATGGTAAAGTTTCCAATATCCTGGTAGAGAAGAGCAATTTTTTCACTCTCAACACCCACTTTCGACCAAAACGCCTGCTCGAGGAGGGGTGGCCTCACCGACTCAGCCAATAGTTTCTGGACGAAATTTTTTGGATAGGAAAAAGTAAAATACTTTCCGGTATATTCAGTTTTCGCGTTAATTTCTGTCAACATCTTTTCTGATGGCGCAGCTTCGTGAGAAAAAACACCCTGGGCTGGCTGACCAAACCACCACCACACTATCCATACGGACAGTCCTCCACCAATAACAACGCTCGTCCACAACCAAAGTCGTTTTTTCTTGAGGGTTGTTCCTCTTCCATCAGCTTGAGGATTAATTTCTTGGCTTTTTAATGCCTTTTCTTCCATATTTTTCGGAGATACCATGCCACGAGCATCATCAAAATCCCCACTCCCATGAGCGCTGAAAAAGGCACTAACACAAGCGTTGTTTCCCATTCTTCTGTAGCCTCTCGCCCATCAAAGCGATACCACACTTTCAAGAAATATTTCCCCGGAAGAAGCAATTCGCGCGTCTGAAAAGGCTTTATCGGAAATAGCCGCTCACTTTCTGGGAGCAGTATCCCTGATTCCTCATTCAGAATACCCTCTGCTACCTCTCGACCAAGCCAGTCCGTTACCGAGAGTTTCCCCCTCGGCGTGAGATGAACATTCCCCTCATTTGAGAAGGCCAGCATGAGTTTCTTCGGCACATGAAAAAAAGACTTTGGGAAATCTACGTGCTCAAGAGAGAGACGTTCTATTTCACCTCCCTTTTTTTTCACTACGAGAAGCGCTGCAAAGGCTTGATCAACAGCGAGCGTGTTCGTTTCAGTCGTGAGGAAGGGCTGATTCGCTTCACGAAAGAGCACCGCACCGTAATGACCTCCTGGAGCCAGGCGTTCTCCATTCAGAATCCAACCGTTGAGTGTCGCCGTTGCCCCAGGGTCGAGAATCAACTCACTCTGGTCAAGCAAAATCCAATCAGCAAGCGAATAGCGTGATTCTGGGCTTCCTTGTGCACCGAGAAAGGCTACTCCTCCGGAAGTATCCAGGCTACCAAAATCAATTGGGGTAAGCTGGAGGGTTGTGGTAAACTCGCCCTCATTTCGAACATTAAGCACAAAACTAATCCTCTCCTCGGTTTGAATCGAGAGTTCTTGCGAAAAAGGGGTTACCGAAAATCCACTTGCTACAACACACCCCGGGAACAAGATTCCCAACAATACTCCACTCTGCCAGAAAACAGAAAACCGACTCATACTTTATTCAGGCAAATTGGTATCTTGCTCTCCCTTTTTTTGAGGAAAAAACCGTCGCCACAGTCGCATAAGACTATTTTTCATACCGATCAGGAAGAACAGGGCTATAAACAGTGCACCGCCCAAGAGTCTCCACGGTATCACCCAAAAAGAAACTACTCCCTCTATCGGCACATCTCTCATCCCATCATCATAGATCAGGAGCATTTTTGCAGTATACTTTCCAAAGCGAAGCTTCGAAGTATCTTCCCAATTCCAGGTCAGTTGAAGTTCGGGATTCCCAGCTGCATCATGGAGCACTTTCCCATCTTCCATGCGATGGGCATAGATTGGGAATCCGTCATTCCATTCGGTCTGAAAAATTCTGGCAGAGTTTGGGAGAATATTCCCCTTTCCTCGATTGAGATCCAGCACCGCAATATCTTTATTCTTCCCTTGATTTACAAAGATATTTCCTCGAGGAGCTACATGGACATTCCCGGTATTCTTCAGATTCACGGTAAACGTCACCGGAAGAAATTCAAACACCATTCGGTTAGTAGAAAACTCGGTAACCGTTATTGCTCGTTCTGCATCAGGTACGCGCGCTTCGAGCAATACCAAAGTGGCTGTTCCGCCCACAACGCTTGTTTCTCGTGGACGATTCGTTTCTTCATTTATGACTCGACGAAAAACAAACGCATAATAATACCCAAAAGAGGCGCTTTCGGGCAGTGTAAACGTTGCGGTGATCGTCTTCCATTCTTCTGGATCCAACAAAAAAGTAGATTCGGAAAACTGTACCCAATGAATGAAGTCATCTCCCGGTTCCGGATCGAGAATCTGAGGAGCCCCAGAAGATTCAAAGGCTTTAAATTTAAAGGTATCGATCGTGATTTGCTCAGGAAGGATACCAGCATTTTTTACTTTCAGTTCAGTTGACACCGTATTTCCTGGCTGAGCCACCAAAGAAATAGGGAGTGGGGATGTTACCAAACGAAGACCCGCCTCAGGGACTACAGGGCCTGATTCAGATACTTGAGCAAAGACGGTCAAACAAGAAAGCAGCGAAAGCGCTGGGACAATAAGGAGTGACCGAAGGAAGAGTTTCGCAGAATACGGCATAGATATTTCTCCGCTCAGTATACCCTATTCCGCTTATTGAAGCCATATTGAGGAAATAAAGAAACCCGGTGGTGTAGCCGGGTTTTCTCTCTATAAAAGGAACTTTCTCGGAAATACCCTAGAACCTTCCAGCAGCCACAATAGTCAAGGTGTCTGTATAGTCAGTTGCAGCAGCCTGAACGGCACTGATTTTCGCTCGTTCAATAAGGGTGAGCACGTCGCCACCAGTCGTACCATCAGAGGCTGCAATTGGTTGAAAACTGGTGGTTAGAGTTCCACCGGAAGTAGCGTTTGTCCCGTTGTATTCAGCGCCATATCCATCACCAGCCGCTCCGGTTCCAGCACTCTGAGAGACCGTGCCTGTTCCTGTACCACTATCAGTCGTAATATCAACATCGAGAACATACCCGGTCGTTGAGGCAAGATCGGTTGGAGCGTCATCATAAGAACCAGCTGAGGCAATACTCGCTCCCGTTCCCGCTGAGTTTAAACCGGCATTCAAACTCTTTACCCAGGCAATCCAACCATCCTGAGCATTGGTCGAAATACTCACGGTTTGTCCTGAAGTGGATACGGTTGTTGTTGAAAGATTCCCCGTAAAGGTGTCTGAGTTTCCCGAAAGAGCAAAGGAGAATGTCGCAGGAACAGTGGCGGTAATCACGATTTGATCATTTGAAACAAGAGAGAGGGCGTAACTCGTCGAATCAATCGTGGTTAAACCAGACGTGCGGGAAGTAATCGTTCCCGTTTTATCATTCCCCGCAGTGCCGGTCGTAAGTGCCGCTGTATTCGTCCATGTGAAGCAATACAGCGTGCCTGCCGTCAACGTTTGATTCGCAGCATACGTAAAAGTGACCGTCTGAGTTAATACCGTCGGAGTAGCTGCTCCGATGCCCGGCCAAGCCGTCGCTCCCGGTGGAAGTGTCCCTGTACTCACTGCCCAGTTTCCAGCCGTTCCAACCGTGAATCCAGTCGGAAAAGTAATCTGGACATCAACATTTGCCGCTGAGGTTGTCCCAGGATTGGCGCAAATAAGTCCTGTTGTGGCAACTGAGGCATGCAATCGATCGAGACGGACATAGAGTTGTTGGAAATTGGCAGCACTTACTTGAGGAATAAATAGAAAAAACTGCAAAGCTCCCACTGATATGAGAGCCAGGATGTTGATAGTACTCAGTTGTCGAATCAAGACAGATGGCATATGTATATATCGAGAAAAATTCCATAGAAAAAACGGGTGCGATCACCCGTTTTCATTTCTCTATAGACAGTATACAGCAAATTTTCCCTCAAGTCAAGATGAAAAAGACTACTCTTCAATAATAGATGCCTTTCCATCCAACAAACTCAGTGGCAAAAATACCCTAGAACCTTCCAGCAGCCACAATAGTCAAGGTGTCTGTATAGTCAGTTGCAGCAGCCTGAACGGCACTGATTTTCGCTCGTTCAATAAGGGTGAGCACGTCGCCACCAGTCGTACCATCAGAGGCTGCAATTGGTTGAAAACTGGTGGTTAGAGTTCCACCGGAAGTAGCGTTTGTCCCGTTGTATTCAGCGCCATATCCATCACCAGCCGCTCCGGTTCCAGCACTCTGAGAGACCGTGCCTGTTCCTGTACCACTATCAGTCGTAATATCAACATCGAGAACATACCCGGTCGTTGAGGCAAGATCGGTTGGAGCGTCATCATAAGAACCAGCTGAGGCAATACTCGCTCCCGTTCCCGCTGAGTTTAAACCGGCATTCAAACTCTTTACCCAGGCAATCCAACCATCCTGAGCATTGGTCGAAATACTCACGGTTTGTCCTGAAGTGGATACGGTTGTTGTTGAAAGATTCCCCGTAAAGGTGTCTGAGTTTCCCGAAAGAGCAAAGGAGAATGTCGCAGGAACAGTGGCGGTAATCACGATTTGATCATTTGAAACAAGAGAGAGGGCGTAACTCGTCGAATCAATCGTGGTTAAACCAGACGTGCGGGAAGTAATCGTTCCCGTTTTATCATTCCCCGCTGTATCGTTCGTCAAGGTATTGGTTCCAGAAAAATTAAAGCAGTAGAGGGTACCAACCGTGAGATCTCCGCTCGGGAAAGTAACTGTCGGGGCAGCTACCGCTGTAGCTGTACCTATACCAATCCAAGCCACCGCCCCCGGAGGAAGATTGGTTGTAGTCACGGTCCAGTTTCCTGCTGTCCCATTCACCGTAAAGCCTGAAGGGAAAGTCACCTGAACATTGGCTTCAGTTCCAACCGTAGCTGGATTCGCACACACCGTTCCTCCTGTAGTCGCTGAAGCAGCCAGACGATCAAGACGGACATACGCTTGAGAGAAAATCGCCTGAGCTCTTGGAATCATCAGAAAAAAAGGCGCCACTAATCCGAAGACTAACGCAATAATACTCAGCGAGGCGGTAAGCTGTTTCTGTTGAAACGCCATAATCAAGAAAGTTTTGTTTTCTTCATTTAAAATTATACGGAGAAACCCATTCTCTGTCAAAAATATGGTTCCATTCTCTCACGAACTAAAAACTTGCCGAAGCAATGACGGTGAGTGTTTCAGAATAGTCTGTAGCTGCCGGAGTAATAGCTGAAGACTTTGCCTTGAGAAGAAAAGATCCACGCCCAGCAGTTACCGGAGCACTCGCAGTAAAAATCTCTCGTATCGTTGTATCCGTTATCGCTACATTATTCGAAGAAAGCGCATAGGTTCCCGAGAGTGCAAATGGCCCACCTGCTGACTGTGTTGCGGATGATCCTTGCGCACCAAACCCCTCTGAAAGCACGGTAAGGTTTCCGGTTACAGCACTAATCATGTGGCCCGTTGCCGTACTCGCAAGACCAGCATTGGTCGCATACACATAGACACGGCCGCCGCTTTCTCCATTGGTGTCAAAATCCACCCAAATTTTTTGTGGACTATCCGTCACGGTGCCCGCAAAAAGATTCCCGAAGTTCGTGGTGAACGGAGGGCTTGTATCCGTATCGGTTGCTGAGACATCAATATCAAATGTGAGTTTTGCCCCAGAAGTTGCCACGGATGCCGTAGGACCATAACCTGTTTCTGTAAATTTCCCCTGCCACGCTTTTACCTTCACGGTGTACGTGGTTGCTGGCAAGAGACCGATGATATTGAATCCGCTCCCGCTTCCAAAAGATGCATAGGTACGATAATCTTCAAGTCCGAGAATTGTTCCCACAGTATTGTCGCTTTGAACATAGCGAGTGTCAGCCGAAAAGTTATCAGCACTGATCGCAATCGCAAAAAGAGTATCAGTTGGATTCCCTCCAATATTAAGGATCAGATGTAATTTGTTGTAATAGTTGGCTGGATTCGTAAATGTTGGCGCCGGTGGGACATTGGCCTGATTCGTAAACTGGAGCCCCGGACCGAGATCATAAGTAGTTCCATCAAGGGTAGAAGCATTTTGCTCGCCCGCAATTCCTTCGATAGCATAACTCGATGATGTTCCGTTGGCGACACCGCCCCCACCATATCCGTAATCCTTGAGCTGGAAATTTGTACTCGCTGGAAGCGCCAATAGAAACACGAACGCGAGCGGCGCTGTTCGACGACGAAGCAATAGCGACAAAAGAGAAGAAATCATTTTCCAAGTATCACCACCAAAGTGGCTCCCGTCATATCGGCAATACCAGCCTTAGCTGGAGCCACAGTGGCTTTCGGATAGGTTTTCAAGACATCAACCAGGACCGACTCGGCTTCTTTCTGCTTATCCGTAGCGTAATACACCACCGTGCCCGTATAGTCCCCGCTCGTGTTCCCAACCGTCACTTTGGAATAACCAGCTTTTTTCAAGGTTTCTCCAAATGTCCCGGCTGATCCCTTGACGGCACCACCATTCATAACCTTGATATCAAGGGTCGCCTTATCCACGAGGGCTGCAACGGGCGCTGCTGGGGTTTCTGGCTTTGGTTCCAGAGACGGAGTTGGATTCATTGTTGGTGCAGGAAGAGCCGGAGCCTCAACAATTTTTTGAATAGATGGGGTACTCTTGGTTAATTGACTTTCACGCCAAATACGATACCCAAGAAAACCAAAAAAAGCAGTCACGCCGATCAAGAGAATGACGAGGACTAAGACCAAAATACTCCCCAAAAAAGACTCATTCGTCTCACGCGTCGCAACCGCTTCAACCGCCAGTGGTTCCTGGTTTTTTACTTCGCTAATGCTCTCACTCATAATAAAATCAAAATCAATACTCGTAGTATATCATTTCTTTGCCTTGAGAAAAACTCGGCTTTTCAGTGTTATTCGAAAAACAGAAACCCCTGTCTCCAGAGGCTTTTTTCTGATCTCGTGATCGTGACTTTAGGCTTTCTTGTCGAGATTCTCGAGTCCAAGTTTCTTCACTCCATAGTAGACCACTGCAGCCACCACAAGAAAGTCAATGGTCACTGAAACAAAATCCCCCACGAGAAGATCCACTGACCCAACGGAAAGCTTGGCCGATTTCAATCCATCTACCGCTCCAAGTACCACCCCGAGGATTGGATTGATAATATCAGTCACGAGAGCAGTGACCACTTTTGACACCGCACCGCCAAGGATAAACCCGACCGCCAACCCTACAACCCCCTGCGTCCGAATAAACTCGAGAAACCCTTTCATAAAAGTCTGCATAAAAAAATTATCCAGTGCCAGTATACTCCTGATACCCCACTCGTCAAACACGAGTGCACTATTGCATGGTCAAATTCGTATGCTAGAAAGACAAGAGGAGACTCTTGCAGCACGACTTATACATTCGTACGAGCCTGCCGGCGATGTGGACAACCCTCCCAGCAACATGGCCTCCTCATCCCCTTTCGCATTTTATCCAAACCAACTTCGATACGCCGTTTTTTCGTTTCCACTTTCTTGGCTGAAGTCACCCAGCAGATCCATTCGTTCCGCGCCAAAGGTGTAATGTCTTGCCAAACTTCTTTCGCAATTTTGTCACTTGAAATAGCTTTCTTGAAATCAGCTGGGATTGTATGAATGTGGTGCATAGTTTTGGAGAAAAGATTTTGTTTGCTTAAGAGAAGTGAGACGAACAATCTTACGTTGATCTTGCACATCTGCGAGAAATTTATCGAGAGAGACCGCCTCCCCTTTTCTCCAAATAAGCTTGAGAAATTCCCAATTGAAATGATCTGGGCTTCCCTGAAGTTCCGGTCGGGGTGTTTTCCGATGTGCCCACCAACGCTTCAAATAGCGGATAACACCCATGATTCGCGGATAATCCAGATAGACAATCGTATCGGCCCGATCAAAGACAAAGACACGAGCCTCTTTGGTAATATAGCCTTCAATAATCCACTCCTTACCAGAACTCAGAGTGTCCAGCCGCCGAGCAGTCTCTTCATCGCCCACATATTTCCATCCCGGATTCCACATAATTGAATCCATAAGAATGAGTGGAAGATGGTTTTTTTCGGAAAGCGCTCTCGCAAAAGTAGACTTCCCCGAAGCGCTTACTCCCACAACAATGATTTTCTTGCCGATATTTTCCATTTGGCTTTGATTACCCTAATTTCGGGGCGAATTTTTTAAATAAAATGTTTCTAAAACTGCAAATGATTCATTGCAAATCGACAAACCAAAAACATCCTCCAGTCCAACGTAGTACCTCAATTCATTTCCATAATCCTCATTGTACTTTTGAAATAAGCTTTTTACAGATTCATCTGATTCTATTAGTTTTTTATCAAGGCAATTATTATATAGTTCTACCAAATTGTGACCAAATTTCTTCTTATCTTTTAGATCTTTAATCGACACTCCGTCCACTAATAGCATCCCTTTTAATCGTAACTCAATCGAAAAAAGCAAAAGATACAATCGGATATTTTTTACTGATGGCATTAAGACTTTTTCAAGGGTTTTTGATGCCAAAAAACAAGCGTCTGACTTTTCTTTATACACCAAAGCTTTTGCATTATTTCCATGCTCGTGCAATACACCTGACATTTGAACCACTCTTGAAGACATAACTCATT